>NZ_JBEZYD010000042.1:0-120377 GCF_040638335.1 Nonomuraea sp. NPDC026600 | reverse complement strand
CAGCCGCGCTGGTTGTCGACCGGAACCGAGGCGCCCGTCGTCAGATCGAAGGCGGCGCCCTTGGCGTCGTGCTTGAGGAAGCCCAGCTTCTCCATTCGGTCGGGGAAGGCCAGCCACCAGCCGGAGCCGGGCACCTCGGAGGCGGCGATCTGGCCGACGACCCGGCCGCTCTCCGAGTCGAGCCGGGCGAAGCCGCCGTAGGTGCCCTGCTGGTCGACCGGCCGCACGACGGGGGCGTAACCGGGGCTGCCGCTGGGGTAGACGCGGACGACCGAGGGACGCATCCAGTTGATCGTGCCGTCGCCGATCTTGACGGAGAACAGGCCGAAGGTGGAGACCTTCTTCGTCTGCGGGTTCGTGTAGGGGGCGACGTAGCCGATCAGGTTGTCGCTCGTCGAGCCGAAGGCCCACCCGCCCGACATGTCGATGCCGGGGCCGAGCGCCTGCTCGATCGGCTGCTGCCACTGCAGCTTGCCGGTCTTGAGCTCGTACGACTCGATCATGGGGTTGGAGGCCAGGCGGAGCAGCAGCACCCGGTCGGCGTCGGACCACTCGACCTCGGCGATGCCGGGCAGCTTCCACAGTTGCTTGCCGGTGGCCGGGTCGAGCACCACCACGCGGGCGCTGGAGAGCGCGGTGTGCTCCGACAGGCAGATGTAGGACCCGCAGCGCTGGGGGCCGAACGTCGAATGCACGGGCCGCGTCCACTTCTGCGTGCCGGTGCGCGCGTCGCGGGCGACGAGCGCGGCGTTCCAGCGGCCCTTCTTGGCCGGGTCGATCGCCACGACGACGGCCTGGCCGGGGGCCGTCTCGACGATGGCGGGCGCGGAGACGCCCATGCCGGGCAATCTGCCCGCCATGGTGGCCGGCTGGGCCCAGAGCTTGTTGCCGTGGGTGAGGTCGACGGCGACGGTCTCCAGCGTGCCGTCGGGCTTCATGGAGGTGGTCGTGACGACCCCGCCTGCGGCCGCCATCCGGCTGACCGCGTCGATCTCGGAGTTTTGCCAGGTCGGGAAGTCGGCCGTGGCCGCGCCGCTGTCGGAACAGCCGGCCAGGGCCAGGATTCCGGCGAGTGTGAGGGCGGCGTTCGCGAGGGGCCGGAGCACGAGCAATCCACTCCAAAGGGACGAAGAGTGACGGCTTCGGCTCGGAGGGTGACCGGGGTCAGGCGTCGTTGAGCGTCTCCCCCAGCCGGCGGCGGAACAACGTCACCCACTTGCCGTGGGGACCCGTCGCCCGCCCGGCGACCCGGGTCGCGGAGACCTCGGTGCCGGACTCCTCCGCGGCCGTAGCCGCCGCAAGGTAAATCGGTTGCAAACCTTCGCCGCGCGCGGGTCTCGGCTCGGGCCACAACCTCAACGCAGCGCATACAGAAGGTAGCACTGCGTAAGCTGCCTGTGCGTAACCTCGGGCAGATGGATGGAAACGATCCGGTCCGAACATTTCGCCGGGGTTTGTGGCGAATTCCGGCCCCAGGACGTCGGCGAACGCGACCGTACGCCCGCCCGCGTCGACCACCGCGACCGTCTGCGCCGCGGCCAGCTGGCGGCTCCAGCGCCGCGTCACCCAGCGCAGCGGCTGCGCGATGGGCCGTACCGTGCCGAGGTCGGGACAGGTGCCCACGACCACCTCGGCGCCCGCCTCGCGCAGCCGGCGCACGGCCTTGCTCAGGTACCGTACGGCCGCCGCCGGCGGGGTCTGGGTGGTGACGTCGTTCGCGCCGACGAAGATGACGGCCAGGTCGGGCTCCGCCTTCAGCGCCCGGTCGACCTGGTCGCCGAGTTCGGCCGACGGGGCTCCCGACTTGCCGACCACGTGGAGGCGTACCGGGCGTTCGGCCACCGAGGCCAGGCCGTGCGCGAGCAGCACTCCCGGCGTCCTGGCCGGGTCGGTCATCCCCAGGCCGACGGAGAGGGAATCGCCCAGCAGGGCCATGGCGATCGGGGCGCCGGAGAAGTCGCCGTAGACGCCGTCGGACGGCGGTCCCTCCATGCCGTGCGGCCGGCCGATCACCTTTCTGGCCAGCAGGCTCTCGGCGATCAGGAGGCCGTACGCGGTGGCCCCGAGAGCCGTCAGGCCGCCGCCTCCGAGTGCCGCCGCCGTCGCGATCTTGCGCGCCGCGCGCGCCGTGCCCGGTGCCCAGACCACGTACGTTGCTCCCTTCGACTGGACTCGGCGGTAGCGTTTGCTTGAAAACTAGCCGAGCGCTCGCCACCCCCACGGGATCTCGGCCTTCGGCAAGCTGACCAAGCTTCGGCAAAGAAGGTGAACACCTCGGTGCGCGTTTACGATTCCCTGGTCGAGCTGATGGGCAACACCCCGCTCGTCAGGATGCACAAGGTCTCCGCCGGCCTGTCCGCCCAGGTGCTCGCCAAAGTCGAGTACTTCAACCCGGGCGGCTCGGTCAAGGACCGCATCGCGGTCCGCATGATCGACGCGGCGGAGGCGTCGGGGGAGCTGCGGCCCGGTGGCGTGATCGTCGAGCCGACGTCCGGCAACACCGGCGTGGGTCTGGCTCTCGTGGCCCAGCAGCGGGGCTACAAGTGCCTGTTCGTGGTGCCCGACAAGGTGGCCCAGGACAAGATCGCGGTACTGCGCGCCTATGGCGCCGACGTCGTGGTCTGCCCGACCGCCGTGTCGCCCGATCACCCCGACTCCTACTACTCGGTTTCCGACCGGCTGGCCCGCGAGGTGCCCAACGCCTGGAAGCCCGACCAATACTCCAACGTCAACAACCCCGACTCCCACTACTACTCGACCGGTCCCGAGGTGTGGGAGCAGACCGAGGGCAGGATCACCCACTTCGTGGCGGGCATCGGCACCGGGGGCACGATCAGCGGCACCGGCCGCTACCTCAAGGAGGTCTCCCAGGGCCGCGTGAAGATCATCGGGGCCGACCCGGAGGGCTCCGTATACTCGGGCGGTTCCGGCCGGCCGTATCTCGTGGAGGGCGTCGGCGAGGACATCTGGCCGGCCACCTACGACACGAAGATCTGCGACGAGATCATCGCGGTGTCCGACAAGGACTCGTTCAACATGACCCGACGGCTCGCCCGCGAAGAGGGCCTGCTGGTCGGCGGCTCGTGCGGGATGGCCGTGGTGGCGGCGCTGGAGGTGGCGGCCAAGGCGGGGCCCGACGACGTGGTGGTCGTCCTCCTGCCCGACGGCGGGCGCGGCTACCTGTCCAAGATCTTCAACGACGACTGGATGGCCGACTACGGCTTCCTGACCACCCCGTCCGAGGAGGGCCTGGTGCGTGACGTACTGGCCCGCAAGGGGGCGGGCCTGCCGGAGTTCGTGCACGTGCACCCGCACGAGTCGGTCGGCACGGCCATCTCGATCATGCGCGAATACTCCGTCTCGCAGCTCCCGGTGATGAAGGAGGAGCCGCCGGTCATGGCGGCCGAGGTGGTCGGCTCCATCGTCGAGCGCGACCTGCTCGAAGCCCTCTACCGCGGCCGGCTCTCCTCCGAGGACACGATCGCCGAGCACATGTCGTCGCCGCTGCCGATGATCGGCAGCGGCGAATCGGTGGCGCGCGCGGTGGAGGCGCTGGAGAAGGCGGACGCCGCCGTGGTGCTCGAAGACGGCAAGCCCGCCGGGCTACTGACCCGCCAGGACCTGCTCGCCTTCCTCGCCAACCACTAGGGCTTTTTGATCGACTCGATCACGGTGCCGAGCCCTTCCAGGCCGCGCCCCTCGGCGTCGGCGCGCTCGAACAGCTCCTTGAGCGCGTTCGGCACCGTGATCTCCAGCCCGGCGTCCTTCAGCGCGTGGACGGCGTGGCCGAGGCCGACCGCCTGCATGCGCAGGGAGTTCAGCTCGCCCGGGTACACCCTGGCCTCGACCTCCTCAGCCAGGATCTTGGCGAACCCCATCGGCCCGTCGCCCCCGAGCTGCGTGAACGTCTCCCTGGCGAACGGCAGGAAGTCCCCGGGCGCCACCCCCGCCGTGCCGAGCAGCGCGAGCGCGTGCATGTAGCTGGTCAGACCGGACCAGAAGATCAGCAACTGCGCCTGGTAGTACATCATCGCCAGGCCCTGGTCCTCGCCCACGTACGTGATCGTGGCCAGCGCCTGGAGCGTCTCCGCGTGCCGGTCGACGGCGTCCTTGGGGCCGCTGTAGAAGGTGTACGCCATGGGCAGGCCGATGCCGGGCGGCGGCACCATGATCCCTCCGGTGACGAGCGTGCCGCCCCGCTCCACCACCCACCCGGCCGCCGCGCGCAGCTCCTCCGGGGTGCCGGAGCTGAGGTTGACCAGCACCTTCCCGTCCAGCCGCGCGTCGCCCAAGCTGTCGTACATGGCCTGGTAGCTGACCTGGCTGATGACCAGCAACTCGCCTTCGGCCGCTTCGGCCGCCCGCCGGGCGCCCCTGGTCACCAGGGGCTCTGTCTTGCTCGTCGTACGGTTCCACACGGTCACCTCGTGGCCCGCCGCGAGGAACGTCTCCGCCATCTTCGACCCCATCGGGCCCATTCCGATCACTGTCACTCGACTCATGACCCACACCTTCGGGTGTCCCCCTACGGAAATCCTTCCGCCTCGCTACGGGTTGTCCCTGACGTGGTGAGTTTCGGGGTACTCGGGCCGTTGGCGGTCTGGACGGACGACGGACGCCGGATCGAGGTGCCGGAGCCCAGGATGCGGGCGTTGCTGGCCGACCTCCTGGCGCACGGGGGCGGCCCGGTCTCGATGGACCGGCTGATCGACGACCTGTGGGGGGACCGGCCCTCCCGCAACCCCATCGGCACCCTCCAGGCCCGCGTCTCCGAACTCCGCCGCGTGCTCGGCGGCCCCGGCTCGATCGTCCACACCCCGGCGGGCTACCGCCTGGCGCTCGTCGAGCCCAAGACGGACCCCTCGCCGGCTGAGCCGGACACGGGCCGTTTCCGAGACCGGGACGACGCTGGCCGCTTCCGTATCGCGCTCGACGCGGACCGCTTCCTGGAGCTCGCCGGCCGCCGTTCCGCGGACCCGCACGAGCGGGCCGCTCAGCTCCACGAGGCCCTGACCTTGTGGCGCGGCCCCGCGTACGCCGATCTCGCCGACGAGGGGTTCCTCCGCCCGGAGATCGCGCGCCTGGAGGAGGCGCGCCTGTCCGCCCTCGAAGAGCAGGCAGAGGTACGGCTGGCGCTGGGCGAGGACGTAGATCTGGCCGACCTGGTCGCCCAGCACCCGCTACGCGAACGCCTCCGCGCCCAGCACATGACCGCCCTGTACCGAGGCGGCCGCCAAGGCGAGGCCCTGGCCAGCTACGACGATCTACGCGAGCGCCTCGCGGGGGAACTGGGCCTGGACCCCATGCCCGAGCTGGCAGCACTCCAGGAGGCGATCCTCCGCCAGGACCCCTCACTCACCGCCCGGCCGCCCCACTCCAACCTGCCGTCCCCACTCACGGAGCTGATCGGTAGAGACGCCGAACTCGCCCGGGTCCGCGACCTGCTGGGCACCGCCCGCCTGGTGACGCTCACGGGCCCGGGCGGCGTCGGCAAGACCCGCCTCGCCCTGGAAACCGCCCGCTCCCTCCTCGACGAAAGCCCTGTCTTCCCCGACGGGGTGTGGCTGGTGGAGCTGGGCGGGCTCGCCGACGTGGCTGAGGCGGTCGCGGACGTCCTCGGCGTACGCGACGACGACGCCGCGCCCCTGCCACCGAGGCTGGCGACCGCCCTGGCGGCCAAGCGGGCGTTGCTCGTGATCGACAACTGCGAGCACCTGGTGGCGGAGGCGGCTGCGCTCGTCTCGGCGCTGCTGCGGGCCGTCCCAGGGCTACGGGTCCTGGCAACCAGCAGGGAACCGCTCTGCATCACCGGCGAACACGTCCACATGGTGCCGCCACTGACCGAGCCGGACGCCGTACGCCTCTTCACGGCCCGCGCCGACCTCAAACTGAACGAGTCGAGCACGACCGCCACGCTCGCCTTGACCACCGAGACCACCGCGTCTGCTGAGACCACCACGACCACCACGGCCATCGAGACCATCGAGACCAGCGAGACCAGCGAGACGACCGAGAGCATCGAGGCGACCGTGACCGTCACGACTGACCCGACCAGTTGGCCGAGCAGGCCGAACGAGCTGGACAAACGGGATGAGGTGGGCGAGGCGGTCGCGATCATCTGCAGGCGGCTCGACGGCATTCCGCTGGCGTTGGAGCTGGCCGCGACTCGGGTGCGCGCGCTGGGCGTACGGGAAGTGGCCGAGCGGCTGGACGACAGGTTCCGCCTGCTCAGCTCCGGGATGCGTGACGCTCCGTCGAGGCAGCGGACGCTCCGGGCAGTGATCGACTGGAGCTGGGACCTGCTGTCCGGCCACGAGCGGGTCGTGCTGCGGCGGCTGGCCGCGCACGCGGACGGGTGCACGCTGGAGGCGGCCGAGGTGATCTGCGCCGAGCCCGGCGTGGACGTGGTGGACGTGCTGGCCCGGCTGGTCGACCGCTCGCTGGTGGTGGTGACCACTGGCCCCAGATACCGGCTGCTGGAATCGGTCGCCGCCTACTGCGCCGAACGCCTGGCTGAAGCGGGCGAACACCGGCGGATCGCCGCACGTCACGCCCGCTACTACACGTCGCTGGCCGAACGGGCGGACCTACGTGGCCCAGGACAGAGGCAGTGGCTCGAACGCCTGGACACCGAGACCGCCAACCTGCGACTCGCCCTGTCGGGCCCGGAACCGCTCCGCCTGGTCAACGCGCTCGCCTGGTACTGGTTCCTACGCGGCCGCATGGGTGAGGCCCGCCGCTCCTTGTCCACCGCCATGTCCGCGACCGATCCGTCCGCGACCGATCCGTCCGCGACCGATCCGTCCGCGACCGATCCGTCCGCGACCGATCCGTCCGCGACCGATCCGTCCGTGACCGGTTCGCTTGTCAGCGGCGCCCCGGCCATCGGCCATCCCGTCAGCGGGGCGGCGGTCGCGTCTGTGTGGCTGGCGGGGATGGCGTTGGCGGTTGGGGAGGCGGCGCCGCCGGTGCGGGAGGCGGAGCTCGACGTTGAGGGGCGGGCGCTGGCCGACTGGTTTCTGACCCACGTGCGCTGGGCGTACGGCGATCAGGTCGCGCATGGGGCGGCGGCGAGCCGGGCGTTGGCCGCGTTCGAGGTGCTTGGCGATCAGTGGGGGATCGCCGCCGCGCTCAGTCTGCGGGCGAAGCTGGCGGTGGGCCGGGCGGATCTGACCGCGATGGAGCGGGACGGCCGGCGGAGTCTGGAGCTGTTCAGCCAGTTGGGGGACGGGTGGGGGCGGTTGGAGGCCATGGACGCGCTCGACCGGCTGGCTGAGATACGTGGTGACTATGCCGAGGCCGCCAGATTGCGCGTGGAGCAGTTGCGGCTGGCGGAGGAGCTCGGCTTCGAGGTCGCGTTCAAACTGGCGGGGCTGGGCCGTGTGGCGCTCCTGGCGGGCCAGTACGAGCGGGCCGACCACTACCACGAGCGGGCCAGGCGCCTGGCCGTGGAGCAGTCCTACAAGGCCGCGGAGGAGCATGCCGTGCTCGGGCTGGCACTGAGCGCCAGGCGGCAGGGCAGGTACGAGCGGGCGGAAGGGCTCCTGATGCCGTGGCTCGGCTGGTTGCGGGAGGTGCGGGGGACGCCCGGCATCGCGTTCCTCATGGCCGAACTGGGTTTCGCCGCCGAGCAGCGCGGCGACGCCAAGACAGCACTCGCCAGGCAGCGGGATGGCTACGAGGCGGCCCAGACCACCGGGGACCCCAGAGCGATCGCGCTCGCACTGGAGGGCCTGGCAGGCGCACTGTCACTCATGGCCGGGCAAGGCGAGCGGCGCGGGGAGCGTTTCGGGCAGTACCGGGAGGCGGCCGGGTTGCTCGGGGTGGCGGCGGCGCTCAGAGAGGCGGTAGGTGTGCCTCTGCCCGTCCCCGAGCGCGCCGACGTCGACCGGATCGCCGCCAGGTTGCGCGAGGCGATGGGGGAGGAGGTGTTCGACGCGGCCCGCGCCTCAGGCCGCGGGAAACTCCGCGACCACTTCCCAGGCGCCGTCGGAGCCGGGCCCGGCGTAGAGGCGCCCGCCCAGGGCCTCCACCCGCTCGGCCATTCCGACCAGGCCGAACCCGCCTCCCAGCCGGGAGAGCCGGGGGTCGGCGGCTGAGCCGAAGTTACGGATGCGCAACAGCACGCGCTGGTCGAAGCGCCGCAGCTCGGCCTCGACCCAACTGGCGCCCGGCGCGTGCTTGCGGATGTTGGTGAGCGCCTCCCGTAGCACCCGGTGGATCGTCGTCATGACCTCCGGCGGCAGGGTGCGGTCGTCGATGCCCGACCCGATCTCGAACGCGACGCGCGGCCCGTTCGCCGAGAACCGTTCCGTCAGCAGGCGCAGATCGGCCAGCGACGTGCCGGGCCGTCTGTCGGCCTCGTCCTCGGTCCTCAGTACGGTGACCAGGCGCCGCATCGAGGTGAGCGCCTCCGTGCCGGCAGTGGCGATGGCGTCGAGCGCGGGCAGTACGGCGTCGGGCTTCATGTCGGCGACCGTGCGGGCGGCCTGGGCCTGTACGACGATGCCGGTGATGTGGTGGGCGACCAGGTCGTGCAGTTCCCTGGCCAGCTCCAGGCGTTCGGCCCGCCGTACGGAATGGACCGCCTCCTTGCGGCGCTCCTGCTGGAAGCGGAGGTAGCCGCCGACGGCGGCGGTCATCGTCCAGGCGGTGAAGAGCATGAACGAGAAGACCAGCTCGTTGCGGGGATCGCGGGCGATGCCCTCCGCCATGAGGGCGACCAGCGCGGCGGCCCCGAACACGGCGGCCCGCTTGACCGGCTCGACGTGGCGGAGCACGCCGATGGTCAGGATGATCAACGCGCCGGTCTCCGCGGAGCCGGGCACGCCGACGAACCCGGTCAAGCCGATCACCAACGAGACGACGAACGACAGGGCCAGCACGGCGACGAACGTCTCGACCCGGAAACGGCGCCGCAGGATGACGGCCGCGATGCCCGCGACCCCGCAGATCGCCACCGTCCACTGGAGTCCGCCCCTGGTGCCGGCCACGACGAAGTCCACGAGAAGCATCATGGCCAGCCAGCCGATCGCGGCGATGTCGCTCAGCCGGCGGATCCAGTAGACGACGCGCTTGGATTCCCCCACTCCTGGAAGCCTAAGCCGGAAGTCGGATGGCGAGCATCGACCGTTCGGCCGATGAGGGGCGCCGAGGACCAGCCCTTCAGCGGAGGCGGTGGCGGGGGGCCGTCGACCATGCTGGGAGATGTCCGGAAGGGGGACGGGAAATGATTCTCATCGGGTTCGTACTACTGGGTGTCGGGCTGGTCATCGGGCTGTTGCTGGCGCTGGCCGACCCCGTGCTGCTCTCCCGCATCAACGGGGAGGAAGCGGAGGGCGGCAGCGGCCGCCACATCGAGGTGCCCGCACCGAACGCCGGCGTGGTCCGCCTGACGCCCCGAACGGGCGGCGACCGGCACGAGCCCCAAGCGGCCTGAGCCCACTGGCCCGGCACAGCAACAGACCTGGCACAACAACAGACCTGGCTCGCGCGGGCATGGCGTGCGAGTCACGCGGGCGTCGCTTTGGGGACGGCGCCCGCCTCGGCCCGCGATCCGTTGGGGAACGGATCGCGGGCCGCTTCCGTTACCGTGGGCTTATGACGAACGGTTTCGAAACTCTGGCGATCCACGCAGGTCAGGAGCCTGACCCGCTGACCGGTGCGGTCGTGCCGCCGATTTACGCGACGTCCACCTACAAGCAGGACGGCGTGGGGGGCCTGCGTTCCGGATACGAGTACAGCCGCTCGGCCAACCCCACCAGGACCGCGCTCGAAGAGGCGCTGGCCGCGGTCGAGGGCGGCGCGCGCGGGCTGGCGTTCGCGTCGGGGCTGGCGGCCGAGGACGCCCTGCTGCGCACCGTCTGCAAGCCGCAGGACCACGTCATCATCCCCAACGACGCGTACGGCGGCACATACCGGCTGTTCGCGAAGGTCAACGAGCGCTGGGGCCTGCACTACGACCCGGTGCCGCTCGGCGACCTCGACGCCGTGGCCGCGGCCATGACGCAGAAGACGCGGATCGTCTGGGTGGAGACGCCGACGAACCCGCTGCTCGGCATCGCCGACATCGCCGCGCTCGCCCAGCTCGCCCACGACAACGGGGCGCTGCTGGTCGTCGACAACACCTTCGCCTCCCCGTACCTGCAGCAGCCGCTCGCGCTGGGCGCGGACGTGGTCGTGCACTCCACCACCAAGTACGTCGGCGGCCATTCCGATGTCGTCGGCGGCGCGCTGATCGCGGCCGACCAGGCGGTCGGCGAGGAGCTGGCCTACCACCAGAACGCGATGGGCGCGGTGGCCGGGCCGTTCGACGCCTGGCTGACGCTGCGCGGGCTCAAGACCTTGGGTGTACGGATGGACCGCCACTGCGACAACGCCGAGCGGGTCGTCGATCTGCTGCTCGCGCACCCGCGCGTGACCCAGGTGCTCTACCCGGGGATGGGCGAGCACCCGGGGCACGAGGTGGCCGCCAAGCAGATGAAGCGGTTCGGCGGCATGGTGTCGTTCCGCGTCGCCGGCGGCGAAGAAGAGGCCGTCGCGGTGTGCAACCGGGCGAAGCTGTTCACGCTGGGCGAGTCGCTGGGCGGCGTCGAGTCGCTCATCGAGCACCCGGGCAGGATGACGCACGCTTCGGCGGCGGGCTCACCGCTGGAGGTGCCGGGCGACCTGGTGCGGCTGTCGGTCGGCATCGAGACGGTCGACGACCTGCTGGCCGACCTCAAGCAGGCGCTCGGCTAACCGGGTACGACCATCAGGAACAGGATCACCAGCCAGATCACGGACAGCAGCCCGCTGATGGCGGCGATCCGGCCGTTCTGCACCTTCGCGTCGTCGTCCGGGCTCTCGGTGCCGAGGACCCGGACGGCTGCGCGCAGATCGCGGTCGATGATGACGAGCAGCACGATGGCCACGATGAACAGCGTCATCGAGGACGTCATGTACCACCTGCCGAGCACTCCGCCCCCGATGGACATGCCGACGGCCAGCCCGAAGATCAGCACACCCAGCGAACCGATGCTGTAGATCCTGGTGGTCCGCTGGATGTTCTGCAGGACGGGCACGTTCTTGGTGCGGATGGCTCGAGGCGCGGCCATGGTGACCGCGGTGAGCGGGCCCACCGTGAAGATCGAGAAGCCGATGTGCAGCCAGAGAAGCAGGGACGACATGCGAAGGAGACTAGTCCCCGGCGATCTCGCCCGTGGACTCGACACTCTGTTTACCTTCCGAGGAGCAGCGCATGATCAGCTCGGTGGCCGCGATGGCGACCACCATGAGCACGATCAGAAGAATCATGGCAATCATGAGACACCCCTCCTTCCCCGTGTGGGACGTAAATATCGTCCGTAATGACTAGACGCTCTGGCAACGGAATAAGTTCAGCGCGGGTATGGTTGCTAACCGTCGCTTTTTCCTTACCTTTTGGGCACAAGGGGGTGCCGTCCGTGGCCGTCAGGCATGTCGAGCCGTATACCGACGAGTGGCTGCAGCAGCCGACCGGCTATGTGCAGCAGGTCGTCGACCTGCTCGGAGCCGAGGTCGCCGACTGGTGGGAGGGCCCCTGCGAGCCGCGTGACGCGACCGTCCGCCTGGCGGACGGCAGCGCGCTGGTGTGGGACGAGGAGAGCGGATGGCGGCTCGGGAGCTTCGTCTCCGGTGACCGCGGCGAGCACACTCAGCTCGACGGCGTCCGCTATCTGGGCGGCGGACTGCTGCCCCGGCCCGAGCGCGTGCCGTCGGCGCTGGGCGACGCCCGCGTGGGCGTGGGCGCCAGCTCCGCGTGGCGCCCCTGCTACCGCTCTCACCGCAACTGCCGCGACGGCTTCGACGTCGCGCTCGACTTCTACGCCCCCCTCATCGAGGCGTGACCACCACCTGACCGCCTGAAGTTCAGCGGGACCGGCGCACCCGCAGGAAGTCGCTCACCACGTACTCGCCCAGCCGCTCCGCGCTGGGGGAGAACACGCGCCCGCCGTTGCGCCGCGCCACCTCGTCGACGAACTCCTTGAGCCGATCGTCACCCGCCAGCATGAAGATGTTCAGCGTCGCCCGCCGCCGCGTCATCTTGTCCACCTCGGCCAGCGTGAGCTCCAGCGTCTCGTTCGACGGCGGCCACTCGAAGGCCGACTGCCCGTTGCGCATCAGGTGGGCCGTCGGCTCGCCGTCGGTGACCACGAGCACGACCGGCTCGAAGTCGGGATGGCGATCCAGGTGCCGGCCCGCGATGAGCAGCGCGTGGTGCAGGTTCGTCCCCTGGACCATGTCCCAGTCGAGACCGGCCAGCTCGTCCGGCTGCAGTACCCGCGCGTAGTTGGAGAACCCGATGATCTGCACGGCGTCCTGCGGGAACTTCGAGGCGACCAGCGCCTGAAGGGCGAGCGCGGTCTGCTTGGCCGCCGCCCAGGTCCCGCGCAGGGCCATCGAGTACGACAGGTCGACCAGCAGGCAGACGGCCGCCGCGCTGCGCCGCTCGGTCTCGGCCACCTCGAAGTCGTCGACGGAGAGCCGGACCGCGCCCGATTCCGTCTGGACGCCGCCGTTGCGGATGCCGTTGACCAGCGTGCGGACCACGTCGATCGGCTGCTCGTCGCCGAACCGCCAGGGCCGCGACGAGCCGGTCAGCTCGCCGGCCGAGCCCGCGTCGTGCTGGTCGTGGTCGCCGCGCCGGCCCGCGTCGAGCGAGGAGAACACCCGGCGCAGCGCGGTCTCGCCGAGCCGCCTGACGGCCTTGGGGGTGAGCTCCAGCTTGCCCCGGCGGCGCAGGAGGTAGCCCTGCTCCTCCAGCTCACGTTCGATCCGCTTGAGGGCCTCCAGGTCGTCGACCGCCGATCGGCCGAGCGCGCGGCGGACCGCGGACTCGTCGATGTCGTCGAGCCTGGCGCCCGGGTAGTCCTGCCGGAGCGAGGTCTCCAGTTGGGAGAGGTCGGCCAGCTCCTCCAGAGCGGTGACGGCGTCGCCCATGCCCAGCGGCTCCTCGCCGGTGAGCCGGTCGGGGGTGTCCCAGGCCAGGTCGGGACGGCGGGCCTGGAGCGCCTCGCCGAGGCGGCGCATCTGGTCGGAGAGCCCGGCCTGGTCGAGCGTCTGGTTGATCAGGTTGGCCAGCTCCTCGCGCTGGCGCGGGGTCATCGAGGCGAGCATGCGCTGGGTCGCGGCAGCCCGCCGGGCCAGGACGTCGACGAGTTCTTCGAGGTTGCGCGGCTTCTCCGGGAAGAGATCGCCGTAGTTCTTCATGAACGTCTCGAAGTCCGCCTGGGTGTGCTGACCCTTGGCGTCCTTGTCGAGCATGTCGTTGAGGTCCGACATCATCTGCCGGACGCGTTCCATGGCCGCCGGGTCCGGCTGGGCCAGCGCGTCGCGCATCCCTCTGAACTGGCTGTCGAGCACTTCGCGGCGCAGCAGCTCGCGCAGCTCCTCGAAGGTCTGCCGGGCGGCGGCGGAGCGCCACTCGTACGAGGTCAGCTGCTGGATCGCGCTGGCCGTGTCGTCGGGCAGCGAGTCGAGCTCGCTCTCGCGCAGCCGGGCGTCGTCGGACGGGTCGGGGAACAGCTCGGCCCGCTCCTGGCCGATGGCCTTGTCGAGGAGCGCCCGCGCCTTCTCCAGCGTGCCGTCGAGGCGGCCGCTCTCGCGCAGGTCCCGGCGGCGGCGGCGTACCTCTCTGAGCATGTCGTCGAGACCCCGCCGGTCCTGGGCGCCGGGCAGCCCGCGCTTGAGCAGGTCGCGCAGGGCGTGTACGGGGGTGGAGCCGGACAGGATGGCGTCGCCCATCTCGTCGAGCGCGGCGCGTACGTCGTACGGCGGGGCGAGGGGGTCGGGGCCATCGTTGAACTCGCCATAGCGGTAGGCCATCACGAACACACGCTAACCCGATATACGGGCCTACGCGTCCCCAAATACCTCACGTACCCCGGAGAGTTCGTTGACCTGGGGCACGTAATCGACCTGGACGAGCACCGGGTGCCCGACCGACTTGAGGGCTTGGGCGAAGTCGCTGGCCTGGCACGGCTTCTTGCCGAGCCCGTGCTTGTCGGCGTTGACCGGCTTGCCGGCCAGCCAGCCGTCGCCGCAGCGCCTGGTGGTCCTGCCGAACGTCATCAGGTTGGTGTAGCCGAGCTTGAGCGTCCTGCCCGCCCCGGTGAACAGGACCGTGGTGTCGTCGATCCGCTTGACCGTGCCGCGGGTGGTGCGGGGCTCGGGCCCGTGGGCGAGCACTTCGCTGATCTTGACGGCCTTGGTGCCGCGGTACTCGACGCGGACGGCGCTGGGCCCGGACGCCAGGTCGGCGGTCAGGTCGCGAGGCTCGCAGACGGTGGTGCCCAGGCCCGCGCGGTCGAGCGCCACCTTTCCTTCGGTCTCCTTGAGGTCGCAGGCGACGGTCACCCGCCGGAACGCGGCCTTGGCGTAGTCGAGCCGCAGCTCCTTGGCGCCGGGGACGGCCTTGAACGTGTGGAGCGGCTTGCGGTACGTGGCGGCCATGGGCGTGATGCGGATCCCGGTCACGCCGGTGGACCAGGCCCAGCCGTAAACGGCCTTCGTGGCAGTGGCCTCAGCGGCCCCGGCGGGTACGGCGACAGCGCCCAAGCACAAGGCGATGGCAAAGACGAGCGGACGCATGGGCGGTCTCCCCTGACGGCGTGATTGATCATCACATTCGACGCGCGAGACCGCCCTTTTGTTCATGTCCGGTAGACGGTGACTCCGTCCAGGTCTTCCTTGGACAGGCGGCGCATGAGGTACAGGCCCTCCAGGGCGAACTCCAGCGCGGCCGCCGCGTGGCCCGGCGACTCCTCGCCCGCGCCCATGCCCAGCCGCGACATGACCTTCGCCAGGCCGCTGACCGGGCCGATGCGGCGCAGCAGCTCGGCGGCCGGGATCAGCTCGCCGGACTCCACCTGGTTGCCCTCGGCGAACTTGTCCGTCAGCGCCGACAGGTCCATCCCGCCCAACCGGCTCCTGAACGTCTCGGCCGTGGCCCGGCGGAGCAGGTGGGAGAGGATCTCGGTCTCCCTGCCCTCCTCGCTGACCTCGAACTCCACCTTGCCGCGCAGGCTGTGGACGACGCTGGCCAGGTCGCAGACGCGGGCGACGGCCTGCTCCTCGCCGGCGATCGCCGCCCTGCGTACGGCGGAGGCCATGGCGGTCTCGGCGGCCGCGATCGAGAACCGCGCGGACACGCCCGAACGGGCGTCGACCGCCGTGGACTCGCGGACCAGGCGGGTGAACCGGGCGATCACTTCGACCAGGTGCTCGGGGATGTCGGCCCCGATGTCCGGCATGGACTCCTGGCGGATGAGCACCAGCTCGTCCTCGACCGTCAGCGGGTAGTGGGTGCGGATCTCGGCGCCGAAGCGGTCCTTCAGCGGGGTGATGATCCGGCCCCTGTTGGTGTAGTCCTCGGGGTTGGCGCTGGCGATGAGCAGGATGTCGAGCGGCAGGCGCAGGTTGTAGCCGCGCACCTGGATGTCGCGCTCCTCCAGCACGTTGAGCAGTGACACCTGGATGCGCTCGGCCAGGTCGGGCAGCTCGTTGACGGAGAACACGCCCCGGTTGGTGCGGGGCACCAGCCCGTAGTGGACGGTCTCCGGGTCGCCGAGCGTCCGGCCCTCGGCGATCTTGATCGGGTCGACGTCGCCGATCAGGTCGCCGACGGAGGTGTCGGGCGTCGCGAGCTTCTCGCCGTAGCGCTCGTCGCGATGCTTCCACGCCACAGGCAGCTCGTCGCCCAGCTCCCGGGCGAGGGCGAGGCAGCGCGTACAGGCCGGCGCGTACGGATGGTCGTTGATCTCGCACCCGTCGACCACCGGAGTCCACTCGTCGAGCAGGCCGGTAACGGTGCGGATGAGTCGGGTCTTGCCCTGGCCCCGCTCACCGAGCAGGACGAGGTCGTGCCCGGCGAGTAGCGCCCGCTCCAAATGGGGCAGGACGGAGTCGTCGAAGCCCACGATGCCTGGAAAACGGGGCTCACCTGCTCGCAGCTTGGCCAGCAGATTTTCGCGGACCTCTGCTTTCACGGTGCGATGAACGTGACCGCTCTCTCGCAGCTCGCGGAGATTTAGAGGCTGATGCACGGGAACGAGACTACGTCCCCCGGGACCACTGCGGCAGACAGTTTCCCATCTGGCGGAGATTTCGGATCTTGACTATTGCGTGACGGTTCGTGCGCGTGCTTGTTCCTTTAATGGGGAGAATCCGTTCCTAGGGAACTTCGACCCGCCGAGGAGGCGAGATCCGTGGCTGTGATGACGAGCCGCTTCGCCGACGGTCTCGCCGTAGGTTCCGACCTGGTGGAGGCCGCGGAGCGTGCTGTCGGTCAGGCCCTGTCGCGGCTCAGCGGCGAGGCGGACCTGGTGTGCTTCTTCATCTGCGGCGACGACCCCGACGACGTCGCCAGGGCGGGGGAGCGCGCGATGAGACTGGCCCCCGAGGCCCACGTGATCGGATGCAGCGCCACCGGCGTGATCGGTGACGGGCAGGGGGTCGAGCTGACGTCCGCCGTGAGCGCGTGGGCGGCCACGCTGGACGGGGCCGAGCTGACCACGTTCGCGCTGGAGACGCTGACCGCCGAGGATCGGTTCGTGGTGGTGGGGCTGCCCGAGCGGACGTCGGACGATCACGTGGCGATCCTGCTGGCGGACCCGTACACCTTTCCCACGGACGCGTTCGTGGAGCGTTCGGCGGACGTGCTGGGCAACCTGCCGTTGATCGGCGGGCTGGCCAACGGGTTGCGGGGCCGCGGCTCCGTCCGGCTCTTCGCCGACGGTGAGATCTACACCGAGGGCGCGATCGGCGTGCTGCTCAGTGGCTCCGTGCGGGTCAGCACGGTGGTCAGCCAGGGGTGCCGGCCGATCGGCCCGACCATGGTCGTCACCCGTTCCGAGGAGAACCTGCTGCTGGAGCTGGCCGGCCAGCCGGCCCTGGCCCGGCTGGAGGACATCGTCAGCGAGCTCGACGAGGACGACCGCGAGCTGGTCGCCGCCGGTCTGCAGATCGGCGTGGCCATGGACGAGTACGCCGAACGGCACGAACGAGGCGACTTCCTCATCAGGGGCGTGATCGGGATCGACCCGGAACGTGAGGCCGTGGCCATCGGCGACGTCGTGGACGTCGGCAGGACCGTGCGCTTCCACGTGCGCGACGCCGCCACGGCCGACGAGGACCTCTACGACCTGCTCGACGCGCACCGGGAGGAGCTCGGCCGGATCGACGGCGCGCTGTTGTTCTCCTGCAACGGCCGGGGCTCGGCGATGTTCGGCACCGCCGACCACGATCCGGTGGCGCTGCGCGACACGCTCGGGCCGATCGGGGTCGCGGGCTTCTTCGCCGCCGGCGAGGTCGGCCCGGTCGGCGGCCAGAACCACGTGCACGGGTTCACGGCGTCCGTCCTGGTCTTCTCCACGCCCTCGAGTGGGGCGGGCGGCCCGTGATCCGCGCGCTCGACGTCAGTCGGGCTTGGTCGGAAGGAAGAGCCAGGCGTTGAACAGCGACGTCAGATCCCTGCCCGAGAGCTTCTCCGCCAGCGCGATGAACTCCTCCGTGGTGACCGTGCCGTATTTGTGGTCGGCCGTCCAGGTCTTCAGCAGCTTGAAGAAGGTCTCGTCGCCGATGGCCTTGCGCAGGGCGTGAAGGGTCATCCCGCCCCGGGTGTAGACCGAGTCGTTGAACAGGTCACGCGCCTGGGCGCGGCCGGGCGGATATTTCCATATCGGGTCGGTCGCGGGGCGGGAGTGGAAGGTCTGGAAGAGCCGGTCGGCGGTGTTGGTGCCCTTGTGCTCGGCCCAGAGCCACTCGGCATAGGTGGCGAAGCCCTCGTTGAGCCAGAGGTCCCGCCAGCGCTTGATGCTCAGGCTGTCGCCGAACCACTGGTGGGCCAGCTCGTGCGCGATGATGCTCTCGTCGGGGGCGAAGCCGCCGTAGAGGGGCTTGGTCTGGTTCTCCAGGGCGTAGCCGGCCGAGAAGTCGTCGATCATGCCGCCTGTGGAGGAGAACGGGTAAGGCCCGAAGACCTTGCTCCAGTAGTCGGTGACCTCGCCCGAGACGTTGAAGAGATTGTTGAGCGAGCCGCGGTGCTTGGGGTCGGCCGCCGCGAGGTTGGGGATGCCGCCCGGCGTGTGGCCCTTGCGCAGCTCGAACTTGCCGATCGTGGCCGTGGCGAGATAGCTCACCATCGGATGCCGCTCGCGCCACCGGAACGTGGTCTTGCCGTCCGCGGTCGTGGGCTCGCCGACCTGCTCGCCGTTGGCCAGCGCGGTCACGCCCTGGGGCACGGTGATGGTGAAGTCGTAGGACGCCTTGTCGGCGGGGTGGTCGTTGGCTGGGTACCAGGTCTTGGCGCCGTCGGGCTCGCAGGCCACGAACGCGCCGTCGGCCGTCGGGATGAAGCCGAAGGTGCCCAGGTTGGAGGAGTCCTTCACCGGTTGGGGCACCCCGGCGTAGGTCACCTTGACGGTGAACGCGGCTTTGTCGCCGAGCGGCGTCGCGGGCAGCACGCTCAGCTCGCTGCCGGTGCGCGAGAAGACGGCCTTCTCCCCGTTGACCGTGACATCGCTCACCTTGAGACCGGACAGGTCGAGGTTGAAGCGTGAGAGCGGCTGCGTGGTCGTGGCGTCGATCGTCGTCACGCCGTCGAGCTGCTTGCTGCTCGGCGTGTAGCCGATCACGAGGCCGTAGTGGGAGACGTCGTAGCCGCCGTTGCCGTCAAGGGGGAAGTCGGGGTCGCCGATGCCGGGCGCGCCCATGCTCGCGTTCGGCTGCCGGCTGCCTGAGGATGCCGGGACGATGGCCCCCTCGGACGGCGCGCAGGCGAGCATGCTCAGCAGCGCCATAAACGAAGCGACCACGCGCTGGTCAAACCCCATAGGCTGCGCTCTCCCCTTCGCTAAGTAACCGGAATTCTACGCGGAGTCAGGCGTCGACCACGACCGTCTTCGCGGCTTTGCCGGGCAAAGCCTGCTCGCGGGGGGTCGAACAGAATCCAGCCTAGGTCGAGGAGACGCGTGTGGCGGCCGGAGCGCGCTAAAGGTTGCCCCTGCGCTCCTGCTCCCGCTCGATCGCCTCGAACAGCGCCTTGAAGTTGCCCTTGCCGAACCCGAGCGAGCCGTGCCGCTCGATGAGCTCGAAGAAGACGGTGGGCCGGTCCTGCACCGGCTTGGTGAAGATCTGCAGCAGGTAACCGTCCTCGTCTCGGTCGACCAGGATCCTGCGCTTCCTCAGCTCCTCGATCGGGGCCCTGACCTGCCCGATGCGGGCCCGCAGCTCGGGGTCGTCGTAGTAGGAGTCGGGCGTGTCGAGGAAGCTCACGCCGGCCGCGCGCATGTGGTCGACCGTGGTCAGGATGTCGTTGGTGGCCAGCGCGACGTGCTGCACGCCCGGCCCTCGGTAGAACTCCAGATACTCGTCGATCTGCGACTTCCTGCGGCTCACGGCCGGCTCGTTCAGCGGGAACTTGACCTTGCGGGTCCCGTCGGCCACGACCTTGGACATCAGCGCCGAATACTCGGTGGCGATGTCGTCGCCGACGAACTCCGCCATGTTGGTGAAGCCCATCACGTTCTTGTAGAACTCCACCCATTCGTCCATCCGGCCCAGCTCGACGTTGCCCACACAGTGGTCGATGGCCTGGAACAGCCGCCCGGTCCTGGTCGCGGGCGGGGCGACGAGCGGCTCGGCGGGCACGTAGCCGGGCAGGTAGGCGCCGCTGTAGTTGGACCTGTCGACGAGCGTGTGCCGCGTCTCGCCGTAGGTGGCGATCGCCGCGAGCACCACCTTGCCCCGCTCGTCCTCCAGCGTGTACGGCTCCGCCAGCCCGCGGGCCCCCTGCTCCACGGCGTGCCGGTAGGCGCCCTCCACGTCCGGCACCTCGATGGCCAGGTCGATCACCCCGTCGCCGTGCTCGGCGACGTGCCCGGCCAGCTCGGTCCCGGGCCGGACCGAGGCCCTGAACTCGAACCTGGCGCCCCCCGAGGTCAGCACGTAGCCCACCTCGTCGCGGCTGCCGTTCTCCGGCCCGCGATAGGCCACCAGCCGCATGCCGAACGCGGTCGAGTAGTAGTGAGCCGCCTGCCTGGCGTTGCCCACGGCGAACACCACGGCGTCCATCCCGTTAACCGGAAAAACATCGCTCATGCACCAATCCTCGAATTCTGTAGACGAGTTGTGCAACAGCGCCTTTGTAGACTGGACAATCTGCATAGCCTTCACCGCGAATGATCGGGAGATCTGTACACCATGACGATCGACCAACTGGACGCCCGGCTGATCGCGCTGCTCGCCGCCGAGCCGCGCCTGGGCGTGTTGGAGTGCTCGCGCCGGCTCGGCGTGGCCCGCGGCACCGTGCAGGCCCGGCTCGACCGGCTGATCGACAGGGGGGTGATCACCGGGTTCGGGCCCGACGTGTCGCCCGAGGCGCTCGGCTACGACGTCACCGCGTTCGTGACGATGGAGATCAGGCAGGTCGCCGGGCACGACCCGGTGGCGCACCGGCTGGCCCACATCCCCGAGGTGCTGGAGGTCCACACGATCACGGGCGGCAGCGACCTGCTCTGCCGGGTGGTGGCCCGGACGAACGCCGATCTGCAGCGGGTGATCGATCGGATCGTCGAGGTTCAGGGTGTTCTCAGGACTTCGTCGATCATCGTCCTCGACACACCTGTTCCCTACCGCGTATTGCCATTGGTGGCGAATGTTCCGCAGCGCGTTACGCGCTAGTCGTACTATCGCGGGAGGGGATGAGGCACCGGTATCGATCGCTTAGCCTTGACATTCTCCCAGCTAACGGGGGTTTGGCGGGGTTTGATCGGGGGTTGTGGGTGCGGAGTGGTGGTGAAAAGGACATGGGGAAGCGGCGGATCCTTCGACGCCTTTTGATCGTCTTCGGCGCCGGGATCGTCTTGGCCATAGGCCTGTTCGCCGTCGCGTGGGCGATGACCCCGATCCCCGACAGCACGCAGAAAGAGGCCACGGCCCAGGGGTCGGTGATCTACTACCGCGACGGCAAGACCGTGCTCGCGAAGAAGGGCATCGACCGCAGGACCGTCCCGCTGGCCAAGGTGCCCCAGCACGTGCGCGACGCGGTGATAGCGGCCGAGAACCGCTCGTTCTACGAGGACGGCGGCGTGTCCGTCAAGGGCACCGCGCGGGCCGTGTGGTCCACCGTCTCCGGGCAGCAGCTCCAGGGCGGCTCGACGATCACCCAGCAGCTGGTCCGCAACTACTACAGCGGCCTCAGCCAGGAGCGGTCCATCACCCGCAAGTTCAAGGAGATCATGATCTCCATCAAGGTCGACCAGTCCAAGTCCAAGGACTGGGTCCTTGAGCAGTACCTCAACACGATCTACTTCGGCCGCGGCGCCAACGGTGCCCAGGCGGCCGCGCAGGCGTACTTCGGCAAGAACGTCGACAAGCTGAGCGTGGCCGAGGGCGCCTACCTGGCCGCGGTGATCCAGCAGCCCAGCCGCTTCGCCGACCCCAAGGGCGCCGACCTCGACGCCGCCAAGGCCCGCTGGCAGGCCGTGATCGACGCCATGCGCCAGACCGGCTCGCTCACCGCCGAGCAGGCCGCCGCCCAGACGTTCCCGGCGCTGAAGGCGCCGAAGCGGCCGTTCGAGCTCAAGGGCCAGGCCCAGTACATGCTCGACCAGGTCACCGCCGAGCTGAACCGGCGTGGCTACACCGACGAGGACATCAACGGCGGCGGGCTCAGGGTCGTCACGACGTTCGACAAGAAGCTCATGCAGGCGGCCGAGAGCGCGGTCAAGAGCGTGCTGCCCGAAGCGACGCCCAAGAAGGTGCGCACCGGGCTGGCCGCCGTCGATCCGGCCACCGGCGAGGTCGTCGCCTTCTACGGCGGCCGTCCCGACCGCTCCGAGTACGACAACGCCTTCTCGGCCAAGGTGATGGCGGGCTCCACCTTCAAGCCGTACACGCTGGCCGCCGCGCTCAACAACGGCTTCGACCTGTCCACCCGGGTCAACGGCAACTCGCCGATGCGCGTGGCCTCGGCCACCAAGCCCATCCCGAACGACAGCGACCGCTCCTACGGTGAGATCAACCTGATCAGCGCCACCCAGAACTCCGTCAACACTGCGTTCGTCGACCTCGGCCAGAAGGTCGGCCTCGACAAGGTGGCCGCCACCGCGGAGGCGGCCGGCATCCCGGAGGCGCAGCTCAAGCAGCACCAGTCGGCCGCCACGTTCCCGCTCGGCGTCGCCTCGGTGAGCGCCGTGCAGAACGCCTCCGGCTTCTCCACCTTCGCCAACGGCGGCGTCCACATGGAGGCGCACGTCGTGAGGTCGGTGACCGCCCCCAACAGCAAGAAGGACGTGGTCGATCCCACCTCGACCCAGGTGGTCAGCGAGCAGGCCGCCGCCGACACCACGTACGCCATGCAGCAGGTCGTCAAGTACGGCACGGGCACCGCGGCCAGGCTGTACGACCGGCCGGTGGCCGGCAAGACCGGCACCACGGACAGCTCCAAGGCGGTCTGGTTCAACGGCTTCACGCCGCAGCTCGCCGTCGCGGTCGACATGTTCCGCGACGACAACAAGCCGGTCGAGGTCCCCGGCTACGGGGTGCAGTTCGGCGGCCAGTTGCCCGCCCAGATCTGGCGGGCGTTCATGACCGAGGCCATGGCGAACAAGCCCGTCATCGAGTTCCCGGAGCCGTCCGACTACGGCTACGGCTCCGACTGGGGCCGTCCCGACCAGCAGCAGGACACGCCGCAGGAACCGCGCCAGACCCAGCAATCCGACCCGTGGGCCACGTCCACCCCCGACGCCCCCGAGCCGTCGGTCACGGAGGCGCCCACCACGCAGGACTCCGTCACCCAGGATCCGGCGCAGCAGACCGACACCGGCCAGCCCACCGGCGACCCGGCCGTTCCCACGACCGGGCCCGACGCGACCGACCTCGGCGGCCGGTCACCGGCCGGCTAGCTCGGCCCGCAGCTCCTCGGGGGTGGTGACGGGCATCCGGCAGGTGAAGCCCCGGCACACGTAAGCGGCAGGGGATCCGCCGACCGTCCCGCGACCCTCCAGCAGCGCGGGGCCCTCCGGTGGCCCACCTTCGCCGTCACCCAGCGCGACGACCAGGCCGGGAACGTCGGCCAGCAGCGCCTCGCGGTGCAGCGCCCGCGTACGCGGATCGGCCGGCGGCCCGACGACCGCCACCTCGACCGGCCCGTCGAGCGCCGCCCGCGCCACGGCCAGCCCCCAGCCGGCGAACCTCGCGTGCCCGGTGGCCAGCACGGACACCGTGCCCAGCGCCGCGTAGGCGGCCTCACGGTGCCGCGCGGACCCGGTCAGCGCCGAGTAGGCGAGCAGCGCCCCGGCCGCGGCGTACTGGCCCGACGGGGTCGCGTTGTCGGTGGGATCCTGCGGTCGCTGGAACAGCCGTTCGGCGTCGTCGGCCGTGTCGTAGAACCCGCCCGCGTCGTCGCCGAACCGGTCGAGCACGGTGTCGAGCAGCGAGCCCGCCAGCCGGTGCCAGCGCGTCTCGCCGGTCACGCCGTAGAGGGAGATCAGCCCCTCGGCCAGGTTCGCGTAGTCCTCCAGCACCCCGGCGTTGCGGCCGGCCCGCCCGTCGCGCGAGGTCCGCAGCAGCCTGCCGCCGTCCATGTGCACGTCTTCGAGCAGCTCCGCCGCCTGCCGGGCGGCGTCCACCAGGTCCGGCCGGTCGAACACCGTCCCGGTCTCGGCCAGCGCGGCGATGGCCAGCCCGTTCCACGAGGCCACCACCTTGTCGTCACGTCCCGGGCGGACCCGCCGGCCCCGGGCGGTGAGCAGCCGGGCCCGTACGTCGTCGAACCGCGCGGCGTCGTCCGGGTCGGCGAGCAGTTGCAGCACGGACGTGCCGTGCTCGAACGTGCCCCGCACCTCGAAGAGCCGGGTGGCCCATTCCCCGTCGTCGTCGCCGAGCACCTCGCGCAGTTGCTCCGGCGTCCAGACGTAGAACCTGCCCTCCTCGCCCTCGCTGTCGGCGTCGAGCGCCGAGGCGAAGCCGCCCTCCGCGGTGCGCATCTCGCGCAGCAGCCAGTCGGCCGTCTCCAGGGCGACCCGGCGGGCGAGGGGCTCCCGGCTCGACTTCCACCAGTGCGTGTAGACGCGCAGCAGCAGCGCGTTGTCGTACAGCATCTTCTCGAAGTGCGGCACCACCCAGCCCGCGTCGACGCTGTAGCGGGCGAAACCGCCGCCGAGCTGGTCGTACATCCCGCCGCGCGCCATCGCGTCCAGCGTGCGGCCGCTCATCTCGGTCTCCCTGGAGCGCAGCAGGAACTCCAGCACCATCGACGGCGGGAACTTGGGCGCCCCGCCGAACCCGCCGCGCTCCTTGTCGAACGACTCCCGCAGATTCGCCACGGCCAGCGTCAGCGTCTCCTCTTCGGGCAGCGGCCCGCTGGGCAGCGTCGTCTGCGCGTTGAGCGCCTCGACCACCTTCGACCCCTGCTCCGTCACGGCCGCCCGGTCGCCGGTCCACGCGTCGTGGACACCTCGGAGCAGCCGCTGGAACTGGGGCCGCGGGAAGTAGGTGCCGCAGTAGAACGGGTGACCCTCCGGCGTCGCGAACACCGTCATCGGCCAGCCGCCCTGGCGGATCATGGCCTGGGTGGCGGTCATGTAGACGGCGTCGACGTCGGGCCGCTCCTCGCGGTCCACCTTGATGTTGACGAAGTGCTCGTTCATCAACCGGGCCGTGTCGGCGTCCTCGAAGCTCTCGTGTGCCATTACGTGACACCAATGACACGCTGAGTAACCAACGCTGATCAGCAGCGGCACATCGCGCCGTCGCGCCTCGGCGAAGGCCTCCTCGCCCCAGGGGTGCCAGTCGACGGGGTTGTCCGCGTGTTGCAGCAGATAGGGGCTCGTCGCGTCCTTCAAGCGGTTCATCAGGTCCTCCTTCGAGCACTCTACGACCACGCCCGGCGGACACCGGGTGGGCGGCAACACGTGTGGTGGGGACGGAGGGGGCGTAGGTTACGGAGCGTGGATCTGGACTTCGTGTGCACGCATGCGGGGCGCCCCGCCGCCGCCCTCACCCGCAGGGATGTGGCACGCGCGCTGCTCGCCGTGCCCTCAGGGGTGGCGCTGGTGGCGCTGCCCGACCTGCGGCGCGCGTTGATGGCCGCGGGCAACCCGCTCTCGCTGGCGTTCTGGGAGTCGGCCCGGTCGACGCTCGGCATGATCGAATCGGGCGCCGCCACGGTCGGCGACGTGCAGCGCTGGGTCGAGTCGACCGGCACTGAGCCGATGCTGATGACGCCCGGTTACTTCGTCTGGCCGGAGGAGGACGAGCGCGGGCCGGTGGCCGAGGAGATGTTCTCGCTGCTCGTGCGGTATCTGGAGGAACGCGTCAGCGAGGGTGAGATCGACCCCGACGCGCTGGTCGCGGGTGATCCGGGGGCCCGCAGGACGTATGAGGACCTGCAGGAACGCTGGCTGAGCACGCCGCAGCCCGACGGCCGGGTGCCCGGGTTCGCGGTCAGTGACGAGCAGGACGAGGAACTGTTCGCCGCCTGGGACGAGGAGGAGGCGTTCGCGCTGGCCGAGCTGCGGCGGATCATCACCGAGCTGCCCAAACCGCCCGAGCTGCCCGCCGTCGAGCTGCGGCGGGCCGGGATACGGCTGCGCGAGCTGCTCGGCCTGCCCGGCTATCCGGCGAACGTGCTGCGGGCCTGCGCCGGGCTCGACGACCGGCCGATGCCCGACGACGACGGAGAGCTCTGGCTGTCGGTGGCGGCCGGCATCGCCGGGCCCATCTCCGATCTGTCGGAGGCCGGAGACAGCCTGGAGGAGTTCGCGGACCTCGACGGCGACCTCAGCCACGAGGACTCCGTGCTGGCCAACCTCTGCGCCATCCAGCACGCCGACTGGCTGGCCGCGGTGGCGGCCCTGACCAGGTTCGGTCCCGGCGTGCTCGCCTCGCCCGAGCGGCTGGCCCGCCTCATCGCCGAGTCGGAGGACATCGACATCGACGACCAGGACGCCGACGACCTCGACGCCACCGAGCGCCTGTTCGTGCCGGTGGTGAGCCTGTGGGGCTACCTGGGCGTCGTGGACACCGACGACGTGCTCACCCCGCTGGGCTGGTGGGGGCTGCCGAAGGCGCTCGAACGCGCCTGGTCACCCTCCGACTGAGTCGTCGACCAGGTCTTTGTACGAGGGATGGCGCTCGATGTATCGGGCGACGTAGGGGCAGAGCGGCACCACGCGCAGGCCGGTGTCCCTGCTCGCGTCGAGCGCGTGCCCGACCAGCTTGCCCGCCAGGCCCTGGCCCTCGTATGCGGGCTGCACCTCGGTGTGCGTGAAGACGATCTTCGTGGGCAGCAGCCGGTAGTCGGCGAACCCGGCCACCGCGCCGTCCACGAAGATCTCGAACCGGCTGTGCTCGGTGTTGTCGACTATTTCCACCGGCATCTATTCGGCCTTCTTGTCGTCGATGTCGGCCGCCCGGGGTACCTGGATCCTCGACATCTGCTTGTTCATCGATTTGATCAGGATGTACAGGGCGACCCCGATGAAGGCGACGACGATGAAGCCGAGCAGGCCCGGACTAACATCACCCGCTACGAGAACTGTCACTCGTCCAGTCTGCCACCGAGGGGTCATGCTCCGGTCAGTGGTGGGCGGGGGAGACCTCTTCGGCGTGGATGCCCGCGAACAGATCGTCCTCCGGCAGCTCGGTGTCGACCAGCGAGCGCGCCAGGTGGTAGTCCTCGGTCGGCCAGATCTCGCGCTGGAGGTCGATCGGGCAGACGAACCAGAAGCCGTCGGGGTCCACCTGGGTGGCGTGCGCGAGCAGCGCCTCGTCCCGCAGCTCGAAGTAGTCGCCGCAGGGCACCCGGGTCGTCACCGGCCACTTGGCGGGGCGGTCCTCCCAGCGGGAGATCCAGTCGGAGTAGGGGGAGCCCATGCCGCGCGAGGTCATCGCCTCGTGCAGCGCCTCGAACCGCTCCTTGGTGAAGCCCATCTGGTAGTAGAGCTTCAGCGGCTGCCACGGGTCGCCCGTGCCCGGATAGCGGTCGGGGTCGCCGGCCGCCTCGAACGCCTCCACGGAGACCTTGTTCGTCATGATGTGGTCGGGGTGCGGGTAGCCGCCGTCGTCGTCGTACGTCAGGATGACGTGCGGCCTGAACGCGCGCACCGCGGCGACAAGGGGCGCGGAGGCGTCTTCGAGCTTCTGCACCGCGAAGCAGCCCTCGGGCAGCTCCTCCTCCTCGCTCTCCGGCAGCCCGGAGTCGATGAAGCCCATGAACTCCTGCCGGACGCCGAGGATCTCGCGCGCGCGGGCCATCTCGGCCTTGCGGACCTCGCCGATGTTGTCGACGATCTCCGGCCGGTCCATCTTGGGGTTGAGCACCGAGCCGCGCTCACCGCCGGTGAGCGTACAGACCAGCACTTCCACGCCTTCGCGGACGTAGCGCGCCATTGTGGCGGCGCCCTTGCTCGACTCGTCGTCAGGATGGGCGTGGACGGCCATCAGCCTCAACGGTGCACTCACGGGCTCGATGTCTCCTCAGTTGGACCGATCACTTGCCCAGACAGGTTAGGTTCTGCTGGGCGGTCGCGAGGGCGTGACCCCCACGGGCGACAATTGTCTCGGATAACGCTGAGGGAGTGCAGGGAGATTCCACCATGGCCACCGAAGATGTCGAGAACCGTCCAGTTCTCGGCACACCCGACGACTTCCCCGACCGTCCCGAGCGACGGGGCAGGTTCGTCGTGCACGTCGTCATCGGCGTGCTGGTGGCCATCATCGCAGGTGGCTGGGGCTACGTGATGTGGTCGATGACCGGCGCCACCACTGGGGCCGTCCCGCAGGTGGTGTCGTTCGACGTCGACCGTCCCGACGAGGCCGAGATCACCTTCGAGGTGAGCAAGCCCGACGACCGGGCGGCCATATGCCGTATCAGGGCCGACGATGTCAACCACGCAGAAGTGGGCAGCAGGGAAGTAAGAATTCCGGCTGGGGCGGGTAGTAAGCAGCTCAACGAGCGCCTGGACACGAGTGCCCAGGCCGCGTCCGTCCACATCCAGTACTGCAGTCTCGTATAATGAGACGTTTGAGGAAGCGTTCGAGCTGTTGAGTTGTTAGCCTTTCGCAATTCAACCGTACGCAACCTCGAGTGATCTCAGGGCCCCCTAGGCAAGCAAGGAGAACCCGTGGCCGACTCTCGCGATGAGAACGTCACATGGCTGACGCAGGAGGCGTACGACCGTCTCAAGGCGGAGTACGAATACCTCTCGGGCCCAGGGCGCGTCGACATCGCCAAGAAGATCGAAGCCGCCCGTGAGGAAGGTGACCTGAAGGAGAACGGCGGCTATCACGCGGCCAAGGATGAGCAGGGCAAGATGGAGGCCCGCATCTTCCACCTCCGGCAGATCATCGACAACGCCAAGGTGGGAGAGGCACCGAAGACCGAAGGGGTCGTCGGCCCCGGCATGACCGTGACGATCCGGTTCGTCCGTGACGACGACGAGGTGACCTTCCTGCTCGCGTCCCGGGAGGAGAGCGGAGCTCCGATCGACGTGTATTCGCCGAAATCGCCCCTTGGAGCGGCGATCAATGGTAAGAAGATCGGCGAAAAGGCGACCTATTCCATGCCCAACGGTCGCCAGAACACTGTCGAGATCCTCGAGGCCGTTCCGTACATCGGCAACTGACTTCAGAAGAGACGACCCGCCGGGCCAACGTCGGCCCGGCGGATTTTTCGCGTTCCTCCGGTATTCGGCAGGACCTCAGCTTCCTGGTCCGCTCCAGGAAGCGGCGTGACCACCACAAGCTGGTCCCGTTCATCGTGGTGTCGCTCGTCGCGGTGCTGACCGCCGACCTGATGCTGCTCGTGCAGGCGAGCGAACGGCAGGCGGTCGCCCAGCAGCCCGCGGCCGCCGTACGGACGCACCGTCCCGAGCCCCAGAAGACCCTGGCGGCCCAGGAGGGCAAGACCGCGCAGCCGGTGAAGCCGCTGGGCCAATTACACAAGCCCAACCTCTTCGTGGTCACCCGCAAGCCGCTGACCAACGAGCTGCTGCGCAAGGTCGCGCGGGTGAGCGGGGTGACCGCGCTGGAGCTGGCCGACGCGGCCTCGATCACGCTCGACGGCAAGCGGGTGCAGACACTGGCGGTCGACCCCTCGACCTTTCGCGCCTACACGCCCAAGGTGACGGCGGCCTCCGACGCGCTGTGGAACAACGTGGCGGCCGGTGACGTGGCGGTCTCGTTCGTGCTCGGCAACGACGGCGGGCTGAGCCTGCACAGCCGGGTGAGCGGGCCCACCGGCTCGCTGCGCATCGGGGCCTACGCCACGACCGGCTTCGGGGCGGTCGACGCCGTCGTCTCCCGCGAGGTCGGGCGGACGCTCGGCCTGCCGCGCGACAACGCGCTGATCGTGAGCGCGCCGAAGACGAACTCCGACAAGCTACGCAAGGCCCTGCTCAAGGTGCTGGGCAAGGGCACGCAGGTGGCCATGGTCAACCCGGTGCTGCCCCCGGCGCAGGCCAAGGTCCGCACCTACGCGGCCGGCTCGTTCATGAGCGGCGAGCAGATCACCGTCGCGCTCAGGGCCGCCGCCTCCAAGCTGGGCCGGCCGTACGTGTGGGGCGCGGAAGGCCCGAACACCTTCGACTGCTCGGGCCTGGTCCAGTGGGCTTTCGCGCAGGCGGGGGTACGCATGCCCCGGGTGACGCACCAGCAGTGGCTGGCCGGGCCGCAGGTGCCGCTCTCCCAGATCCAGCCGGGTGACCTGCTGTTCTGGCGCATCGACCCGACCAATCCCGGCTACATCTCGCATGTGGCGATCTACTGGGGCGACGGCAAGATGGTGGTGGCCCCGCGCACCGGCGACGTGGTCAAGATCGCCCCGATCAGCACCCGGAACCTGGCCGGAATCGTCAGGGTCAGCCCGACGCTCGCGGCGCGCGTTCGCTGACGGAGCTTCCTCCCGAAAGAGACCGTCCTTCGGCGCGTGCTTTTTCCGCGCAACCATGTAATTGTGATTACATGGCAACTGATGAAGCAACGGCTCAGATCAAGGGCTGGTTCACCGGGCGGCTGCCCGAAGGATGGTTCACCGGAGCGCCGGGGATCGTCAGGGACCGCGAGGAGATCGCGGTGCTCGGCACGCTGCCGGAGCCAGATTTCGAGGGCTCGGACACGGAGAAGGCGGCCCTTATCGAGGGGCTCATCGGGCGGTTCAGGGAAGAGACGCGCGAGCGCCGCATCGAGATCGCCAAGGAGGCCGAACGGCGATTCGGGCAGAAGGTCTCCTGGGGCGTCGTCTGCGGTGACACGACTGTGATGTTCACCACTCTTTCCGTGCCCGTCATGACCCGCCTGCGACAGCAGGAACGCCAGGTCCTCGACACGCTCGTCGCCGCGGGCGTGGCCCGCAGTCGCAGCGACGCGCTGGCCTGGTGCGTACGACTCGTCGGAAAGAACACCGACACCTGGCTGTCCGAACTGCGAGACGCGTTGCAACACGTCGACCGAGTTCGCTCCGCCGGGCCGGACGTCAATTCCTGAGAGTACGCAGGAGAAACTCGGTGGCGAATGGACTAAACCAATTGCGAAATTGGTTTAGACCAGCCGCATTGGCCGGGGCAGTGGGCGAGTCGATTTCTTTTGAAACCGCTTCGCCGGGGTAGGCTCCCCCAATCATCGAGGCCACAGCCTGCGGCGACGGCGGAATCCAGGCATAGGTCTATGCCAATTGGCTTTTCGGCGCCGTCGTCGTCAATGATGTTTGGGCCTGAAGAGTGGAGGAGCCGTAGCCGTGTCCGTTTCCGTGGAAGTACCCGCCCCGACGAGCAATGCCGAATTGGTCGCCTGGGTGAACCAGATCGCCGCATTGACCCAGCCCGACCGGATCGAGTGGTGCGACGGCTCGGAGGAGGAGTGGACGCGCCTGACCAACCTGCTCGTCGAGCAGGGCACGTTCACGCGCCTGGCCCAGCGGCCCAACAGCTTCTACGCCAAGTCCGACCCGAGCGACGTGGCCAGGGTCGAGGACCGTACCTTCATCTGCTCCGAGCGTGCGGAGGACGCCGGGCCGACGAACAACTGGGTCGCGCCCGCCGAGATGCGCCGGACGTTCGGCGAGCTGTTCAAGGGCAGCATGCGCGGCCGGACCATGTACGTCGTGCCGTTCTGCATGGGCCCGCTGGGCGGCGAGATCTCCCAGCTCGGCGTCGAGATCACCGACTCGGCGTACGTGGCCGTGTCGATGCGGGTCATGACGCGCATGGGGGAGCGGGCGCTGCGCCTGATCGAGGAGCGCGGCGAGTTCGTCAAGTGCGTCCACTCCGTCGGCGCGCCGCTGGCGGCCGGACAGGCCGACGTGCCGTGGCCGTGCAGCACGACCAAGTACATCAGCCACTTCCCGGAGACCCGCGAGATCTGGTCCTACGGGTCCGGCTACGGCGGCAACGCGCTGCTCGGCAAGAAGTGCTACGCCCTGCGCATCGCCAGTGTCATGGCCCGCGACGAGGGCTGGCTGGCCGAGCACATGCTCATCCTCAAGCTGACCCCGCCCTCCGGCGAGACCCGCTACATCGCGGCCGCCTTCCCGAGCGCCTGCGGCAAGACCAACCTCGCCATGCTCCAGCCGACGATCCCCGGCTGGAAGGTCGAGACGGTCGGCGACGACATCGCCTGGATGCGGTTCGGCGACGACGGCCGCCTCTACGCCATCAACCCCGAGGCCGGCTTCTTCGGCGTCGCGCCCGGCACCGGTGAGGTCACCAACGCCAACGCGGTCAAGACGCTCTGGGGCAACAGCATCTTCACCAACGTCGCGCTGACCGACAACGGCGACGTGTGGTGGGAGGGGCTCACCGCCGAGCCCCCCGCGCATCTGACCGACTGGAAGGGCCGCTCCTGGACACCGGAGTCCGCTGAGCCCGCCGCCCATCCGAACGCGCGCTTCACCACACCCGCCGCCCAGTGCCCGACCATCGCCCCCGAATGGCAGGACCCCAAGGGCGTGCCCATTTCGGCGATCCTGTTCGGCGGCCGCCGCGCCACCGCGGTGCCGCTGGTCACCGAATCGCTGAGCTGGGAACACGGCGTCTTCCTCGGAGCCAACGTCGCCTCCGAGAAGACCGCCGCCGCCGAGGGCAAGGTCGGCGAGCTGCGCTACGACCCGTTCGCGATGCTGCCGTTCTGCGGCTACAACATGGGCGACTACTTCGCCCACTGGCTGGAGATCGGCCGCCGCAAGAACGCCAAGCTGCCGCGCATCTACTACGTGAACTGGTTCCGCAAGAACGCCGACGGCAAGTTCATCTGGCCCGGCTTCGGCGAGAACAGCCGCGTGCTCAAGTGGATCGTGGACCGGCTCAACGGCGAGGCCAAGGCCGTGCCCACCCCGATCGGCCTGCTGCCGGACGGGCTCGACGTCGAGGGCCTGGACCTGCCGGAAGAGGACCTGCGCACGCTGCTCTCGGTCGACCGCGAGGTGTGGCGGGAGGAGGCGGCGCTGATCCCGGCCCACTTCGACACGTTCGGCTCGCACCTGCCCAAGGAGCTGTGGGAGGAGTACAACGATCTGCTCGACCGCCTGAGCTGATCCACCGGCACCGACCGCGCCGGCCGTCTTCATGACGGTCGGCGCGACCTATTGCTCTGGTATATCCAGACATCCTAGGTTTTGTCGGATGATGGTTGATGCGCACCAGCATTTCTGGAATGTCGATACCGGCTGGTACACCTGGCTGACCCCCGACCTCGGCCCCCTCTACCGCACCTACGCCCCCGGCGACCTACGGCCGGAGCTCGACGCGACCGGCATCGAGGCCACGGTGCTGGTCCAGGCCGCCGACGGCTACGACGACACCGACGCCATGCTGGCCCAGGCCGAGGCGCACGACTTCATCGCCGCCGTCGTCGGCTGGGTGCCGCTGGACCGGCCGGAGGAGGCGGCGGAGGCCATCGGCCGCTACCGGAGACATCCGAAGTTTGCCGGTGTCCGCCACCTCATCCACGACGAACCCGACCCCGACTGGGTGGTCAAAGACAGCGTGCTGGAGTCGCTCGGGCTGCTGGCCGAGGCCGGGCTGACGCTCGACGTGCCGTCGCTGCTGCCGCGGCACCTCGACCACGTGGTCACGCTCGCCGAGCGCCACCCGAGCCTGAAGATCGTCATCGACCACCTGTCCAAGCCGCGGATCAAGGACCACGAGTGGGAGCCGTGGGCCGCCCAGCTCACCCGGGCCGCCGCCTGCCCCAACGTGTACGCCAAGGTCTCGGGGCTGGTCACCGAGGCCGACCACCGCGCCTGGACCGTGGCGGACCTCAGGCCGTACGTCGAGCACGCGGTGGAGGCGTTCGGGCCGGAGCGGCTGATGTACGGCAGCGACTGGCCCGTCGCGCTGCTGGCGGCCGACTACCGGACGGTCTTGGAGGCGGCCACGGCCCTGCTCGATGGCACCGACCGGGATCGGGTATTTGGTGACACAGCTAGGTATTTCTACGGGTTTGACCGAGTTTAACGACGGATACTCTCTGGACATGGGAGGACTTCGCTGTGTCGATGGTTCATACCTGACCGTCACGCCCATTCCGTGCACGGACAGTGTCGGCACGCCGTACGAGATCACTCTGGAGCTCCGCCGCGACGGCACGCCGTACGGGATCGTCGGTGAGAGGTGCGGCTGGCTGCTGGCGCGGCTGGCGCTCGGGGTGAGCCGGGCGCGCGAGGGGCAGGGCCCGGCGGGACCCGGCGAAGCGGGCAAGTGGCCGGATCCCGACGACCGATTCCCCGTGGGCGAGGGCGGGAGCGAGCTGTTCTCGTTCCAATATCGCGCGAGGTCCGGCGCGATGACCGGCGGGGAGCTACGCTGCCAGCTCAGGACGATCCCCATCTGGCTTCCGGGCGAGCGCGAGTGGCGGGTGACCCGCAGGGCCTTCGTGGAAGCCTGGGGCTCCAGCGGAGTCGGGATGCGGGCGGTTCTGACATCGTCCGAGCTGGCCGCGTTCGTGCACGGACTGGTCGACGAGGTGGAGGACTGCCTCGGCGGCGGGGAAGGGCCCCAGGAATCCGGTTGAGGGAGCGGGCTGGGGTGAAACGCGGTGATAATTGCCTGTTGGGTCATTCGACCATAGGCACGGCACCGATGGGGAGGACTCCGTGGGCCTGCGCGATCTGGTCTACCGGCTGTACGAGCACCGGCTGGAGACCAAGCTGTCGAAGGACAGCGTCCCCCGGCACGTCGGGGTCATCATCGACGGCAACCGGCGGTGGGCGCGGGCCATGGGGATGCGCGACGTGGCCAGCGGTCACCGTAAGGGTGCCGACAAGATAGCCGAGCTGGTCACCTGGTGCCGCGAGACCGGCGTCGAGGTGGTCACCATCTGGATGCTGTCCAACGACAACCTCAACCGGCCGAGCGAAGAGCTGGAGCCGCTGCTGCGCATCATCGAGGACGTGACGGGGGAGCTGGTGGAGGCGGGCTGGCGGATCAGCCCGGTCGGGGCGCTGGACCTGCTGCCCGACAGAACGGCGAATGTCCTCAAAAACGCAAAAGAAGTCACATCACACCGTCCTGGCCTGATTGTGAACGTTGCAGTTGGGTATGGAGGAAGGCGTGAGATTGCCGATGCGGTGCGCTCACTCCTCCAGGAGCACGCCAGCAAGGGTGCCAGCATCGAGGACCTCGTCGAGGTACTCGATGTCGAGCACATCGCGGAGCATCTCTACACTCGCGGCCAACCCGACCCGGACCTCCTCATCCGGACTTCAGGCGAGCAGCGCCTGTCGGGCTTCATGCTGTGGCAGAGCGCTCACTCCGAGTTCTACTTCCATGAGGCCTACTGGCCCGACTTCCGCAGGGTGGATTTCCTGCGGGCGCTGCGCGACTATGCCGCGAGACATCGACGTTACGGTTCCTGACGGGACATCTGGGTATCCAGGACGTAACGTGAGAAGTGTCCGGTCACAGACCGGGCACTCCGGAGAGGGCCCGCCTTTGCACCACTATCTGCCGCGGGGGGCCGGAATCCGGCGCCACCGGCATGTCGTGGTCGGGGACGCGGGTCCGGTCCGGATCCCACCTCGTCTGCAGGGTGCCCGCTCGTTTGGGCGCCCGGGGGAGAACGTGTGGCAGTGTCCTCGAGCAACCCTTCGACCAACCCGGCCAAGCGCACGTACGTGCTGGACACATCTGTCCTGCTAGCGGACCCGGCGGCCACGACCCGGTTCGCGGAGCACGACGTGGTCCTCCCAATCGTGGTGATCACCGAACTGGAGGGCAAGCGACACCACCCCGAACTCGGCTACTTCGCCAGGAAAGCCCTGCGCTACCTCGACGATCTGCGAGTTCAGTACGGCCGGCTGGACGAGCCGATGCCAACGGGAGACGGCACGATCAGGGTTGAGCTCAACCACAGCGATCCATCCATCCTGCCGGTCGGATTCCGACTGGGTGACAACGACACCCGCATCCTGACCGTGGCGCGCTCGCTGGCCGCCGAAGGCTGCGATGTCGTGCTGGTCTCCAAGGACCTGCCCATGCGGGTCAAGGCCGCCTCGATCGGCTTGGCGGCCGAGGAGTACCGCGCCGAGCTGGTCGTCGAGTCGGGCTGGACCGGGATGGCCGAGGTCCAGGTGACCACGGAAGACGTGGGGACACTCTTCGAGCACGGCACGGCCGATCTGGCGGAGGCCAGAGACCTGCCGACGCACACCGGCCTGCGGCTGCTGTCGGCCAAGGGCTCGGCCCTCGGCCGCGTGCTGCCGGACAAGTCGGTACGGCTGGTGCGTGGGGACCGGGAGGTGTTCGGCCTGCACGGCCGGTCCGCGGAGCAGCGCATCGCGCTCGACCTGCTGATGGACCCGGAGATCGGGATCGTCTCGCTGGGCGGGCGCGCGGGCACCGGCAAGTCGGCACTGGCACTCTGCGCGGGCCTGGAGGCCGTGCTGGAGCGCCGCCAGCACCGCAAGGTGATCGTCTTCCGCCCGCTGTACGCCGTGGGCGGCCAGGAGCTCGGCTACCTGCCCGGCTCCGAGGGCGAGAAGATGGGGCCGTGGGCCCAGGCGGTCTTCGACACCCTGGGGGCGATCAGCTCTCCCGAGGTGATCGAGGAGGTGCTCGACCGCGGCATGCTGGAGGTGCTGCCGCTCACGCACATCCGCGGCCGCTCGCTGCACGACGCGTTCGTGATCGTGGACGAGGCCCAGTCGCTGGAGCGCGGGGTGCTGCTGACCGTGTTGAGCAGGATCGGCGCCAACTCCCGGGTGGTGCTCACCCACGACATCGCCCAGCGTGACAACCTGCGGGTCGGCAGGCACGACGGCGTGGTGGCGGTGGTGGAGAAGCTGAAGGGTCATCCGCTGTTCGCGCACGTCACGCTGAGCAGGTCGGAGCGGTCCCCGATCGCCGCGCTGGTGACGGAGATGCTGGAGGACATCACCCTCTAGCTCGACAGATCATTTCAGGTCGCCGCAGATGAACCGTCCCTCCGTCTTGGAGGGGCGGTTCTCTGGGTACACGTGGATGATCTTGACCTGCTCGAACGCCGCGTCCTGCTGGGCCGTACAGACGATCTGGGCCTTGGCCAGCCTGCTGAGCGTGCCCTCGCCCCTGACGAAGACGGTCAGCGTCGAGGTCCGCGGGAGCTGGACCTCGTCGCGCTGGATGGGGTTGAGCGAGTCCTCGATGCGCTCGAAGGTGAAGCCGCGCAGGGCGGTGTCCCGGTCGCCGAGCGGCAGGCCGGAGGCGTCGAACAGGGCGGTGAGCAGGCTGCTGACCGTGTCGGAGTCGACGTCGGCCGGCTCCAGCGTCAGCTTGCCGTTCTTGATCAGGTAGATCGTCTTCGAGGGCGGCGGCACCTCGATGACCGGCGGCGTGGCCCGGACCTCGACGTCCGTGGGGGAGATGCCGCAGGCGGCCACCGCCAGGAGGGCGAGGAAGGCGGCGGCGAGGGCGCGACGGTCAGCCATGGGGCAGCCAGACCGTGAAGAGCGTGCCCGGATCCTGCCGGCGCACCGAGATCGTGCCGCCGTGCAGGTGCACGTTGGCCCGCGCGATGGCCAGGCCGAGACCGCTGCCCTGGCTGCGCGCCCGGCCCGCGCCGGCCTTGAAGAAGCGGTCGAACACGTGGGCCATCGCCTCCGCCGGGATGCCCTTGCCGTGGTCGCGTACCTTGATCTCCAGCCCGTTCTTCGTGGCCCTGGCGGTGACCACCACGGGGGGCAGCCCGTGCTTGAGCGCGTTGCCGACGAGGTTGGCCACGATGACGTCGAACCTCCTGGGGTCGAGGTTGACCGTCAGGACGTGGGAGGCGGCAACCTCCACCTGCTCGCCCCAGCCGCGTACCTCCAGGCAGTCGAGGATGGCGTCGGCCACGTTGACCGGTTCCAGGTTGAGCGTCGCGGTGCCGGCGTCGAAGCGGCTGATCTCGATGAGGTGCTCGACCAGCCCGCGCAGCCGCTCGATCTCCCGCAGCACCAGGCGTACCGCCTCCGCGGGCGCGCTGGGCAGGCGCTCGGCCTCCTCGGAGAGCATGTCGGCCACGGCGGTCATCGCGGTGAGCGGGGTGCGCAGCTCATGCGAGACGTCGGCGACGAACCGGCGCGACAGCGCCTCCAGCGAGCGCAGCTCCGACACGCTGAGCTCCAGCGCCGCCGCCGCGTCGTTGAACCTGGAGGTGAGCTCGGCCAGCTCGTCCTGACCGTGCACGGGCAGGCGCGTGTCGAGGCGGCCCTGGCCGAGCGCCTGCGCGGCGGCGCTGAGCCGCCTGACGGGCAGCAGCACCTGCCTGGCCGACAGCAGGGCGACGACCAGGGCGATCAGCAGGATGACCACGCCGCCCTGGGTGAGCTTGCCCTTGAGCGTGGCCAGCTCGCGCTCGTCGTCGCGCAGCGGGAAGAACACGAAGGCCCGCAGACCGGTGGCCTCGGGTTCGGTGCCGGTCTCGCGGTAGACCTCGGCGCCGACGACGAGCCAGAGTTCGTCGTGGATGAGCCTGCGCTGGGTGACGACGTTCCGCTTGGCCCGGCCGTACAGCTCGTTGGGCACGTCGTTCATGTTGAGCGGGCCTTCGGCGTAGGTCAGGTTCTTGTACTCGACTACGACGCTGCGGCCGGGTCCGTTGAGCGACTGGGCGACGTTCTCCAGGTTCTTGGTGGTGGGCGGGGCCTCGCCCTGCCTGAGCGTGCCTACCGGGAAGGTGATGCGGCCCAGTTCTCTGGTCACCAGGTCGATGGAGGTGTCCTCGGCCCGCTTGACGAGCGCCGACTTGGCCAGCTCGAAGCCGATGGTCGCGACGAGGAAGGAGGCGGTGACGGCGACCAGGGTGAACGTGATGACCAGGCGCGCGCGCAGCCCGGTGGGCAGCGGTCTCACGGAGGACTGAACCGGTAACCGAACCCGCGCACGGTGTGGATGAACACCGGCTCCGCCGGCCTCGGCTCGATCTTCGCGCGCACCCGCTGCACGCAGGCGTCGACCAGCCGCGAGTCGGCCACGTGCGTGTGGTCCCAGACGGCCCGCAGCAGGTAGCGGCGGTTGAGGACCTGGCCGGGATGCCGGACGAGCTCCAGCAGCAGCCGCAGCTCGGTCGGGGTCAGGTGGATCTCCTTGCTGGCCAGCGTGACCTTCAGCGCGCCCCGGTCGATCATGAGGTCGCCGAACGAGATCCGGTCGGAGGCGGCGGACTCGGCCCGGCGCAGGATGGCGCGGATGCGCGCGTCCAGGACCCGCGGCTCGACCGGCTTGACCACGTAGTCGTCGGCGCCCGCCTCCAGCCCGACCACCACGTCCAGGTCGTCGCCGCGCGCGGTGAGCAGGATGACCGGGAGCTGGTCGAGCCGGCGGATGCGCCGGCACACCTCGACCCCGTCGATGCCGGGCAGCATGACGTCGAGGATGGCGATCTCGGGACGGCGGGACCTGACGTGGTCGAGCGCTTCCTCGCCGGTCGCGTAAGACGTAACGGAGTGCCCCTGCCTGGTCAGCGCCAGCTCTAGAGCCATGCGGACGGAGGGATCGTCTTCGACGAGGAGGATGCCAGCCACGCGAACATTATTCTTCCATGCCGAGGGTTGCTGCGCTCCGTCATGAAACTGTGACATGGCGCGCACAGGACCACAAACAACACCAGGCACGCTTAAAGCGGCCCTCCCTTCGGTTACGGGCGCCCGAGGGGCGGGCCGAGGATGTGAGGAAAATCACACATTCCGGGAAACCGGCCGCCAACCAGCCCGTTAGTAAATGCGGCGCCAACCAGATGTCCCGTTTCGGTTGCGGACCACCCCCCATGACAGGGCAAGCTCATGGGTCGTGAGCCCTGGTCCGCAGTTGAGTGAGCGTCCCGCGTCGGAAACCTCCCCCTCGGCGCGCCGACCGGCCCGTTCGTCCGCGCAGAAGGCGAAGCGCGTGATGGTCATCGGGTTGTCCGTCGTGATCGTCTGTGGTGGCGGTGCTTTCGTCGCCTACCGAGCGATCCAGAACGCCAACACGCCGCCCACGCCGATCTCGGCGGAGGACTTCGGGCGGATCGCCAGCGGCGACCTCTACTCGCCCGACCCCGAGAGCGACGCGCTCAAGGCGGCGGGGGTCAAGGCGTACCAGGCGAAGGAGCTCAAGGAAGGCCGCAAGGACACCAAGTCCGACCTCGACTGGGTCGAGGTCAAGAAGAAGGCTCCGGGCGGCGACGGGTTCCCGACCGCCGACTTCCCGCCGGGCACCAACCCCTCACCCGGCAGCAACAAGTCCGTCGCCAAGCAGATGATGTCCGGAGCCGGCTTCGGCGCCGACCAGTGGGGCTGCCTGGAGCGGCTCTGGCAGAAGGAGAGCGGCTGGAACGAGCGGGCGATGAACCGCTACTCCGGCGCCTACGGCATCCCGCAGTCCCTGCCCGGCAGCAAGATGGCCAGCGCGGGCGGCGACTGGCAGACCAACGCCGCCACCCAGATCAAATGGGGTCTCGGCTATATCAAGGGCCGCTACGGCACGCCCTGCGGCGCCTGGGGGCACTCGCAGGCCACGGGATGGTATTAACAGCCCATCTTTGCCTCTGCAATCGGCAAGCCGCCACGCCCGATGAGGGGGCCCGGCGCACGCTACCCGCATGGGTGTGAAGGTCAGCGTGATCGTCAGTGTCCACAACCCGGGAAGCCGTGCAGACTCGTGCATCCGCTCCGTCCTGGAGCAGAGCATGCCCGCGGACGACTATGAAGTGATCTTCGTGGACGACGGCTCCATGGACGGGATCGCGGAGCGGCTCGACACGGTCGCCGCCGTCCGCAGGAACGTACGCGTGCTGCACCTTCCGCACACCGGCTCACCGATGCGGGGACGCAACGTCGGCATGGCCGCCGCCAAGGGCGACTACATCTACCTGATGGAGCAGGGCGACCGGCTGGAGCGCGACGCGCTGCTCAGCATGTACGAACGGGCCGTCGAGACCGACGCCGACGTCCTGGTCGGCCGCCTGGTGCGGGACACGGGGCCGCCGGTGACCGCGTTCGTACGCAACCGGGGACGCGCCGACCTGCTGCGCGACCGGCTGCTCTGCCTGCTCACGCCGCACAAGCTCTACCGCCGCGCCTTCCTGGAGGAGCACGAGCTGGGCTTCCCCGTGCCCGGCGGGCAGGTGGCCGAGCAGGCGTTCTCGGTCCGGGCCTACTTGCAGGCCAAGGTCGTCGCGGTGCTGGCCGACCAGATCTGCTGCCACATCGGCGAGCGCGACGAGCCCGAGGAGGACCCGCGCGCCGCCGTGGCCGAGCTCCGGTCGCTGCTCGCCGCCATCGACGCCTACGTGGGGGACGGCCGCCAGCGCGACCGCATGTACGGCCACTGGTTCCGCTCCACCGTGCTCAAGCCGCTGCTGACCAGCCGGTTCGCCGCGTCGTCCGTGGACCGGGGCATGCACTTCAGGCTGATCAGGCAGCTCGTGCTCGACAGCTTCCCCGAGCGCCTCGACAAGTACCTGCCCGTCCAGCTGCGGGTCGTGGCCGCCTTCGTCCGCGCCGGACGGCTGGATCAGCTCGTCGTCCTGGCCAACTCCTCCAGGCGGGCCGGGCTGCGCGCGGACCTGAGCGAGGTCCGCTGGGACGCGCAGGTGCTGGTGCTCGGGCTCTCCGTGGAGGTCCTGGGCGGCGACGGGGGGCCGGCCAGGTTCCGGACGAGCGGCGAGCGCCTGCTGTGGCAGCCGCCCCGCTCGGTCGACGCCAAGCTGCTGCCCGACACCGTCACGGACGTCACCGGCGCCGTCGAGCGCGCCCGCATCGAGGTGTACGTACGGCACAGCGAGACGGGCGTCATCCACTACCTGCCGGTCGCCTACCGGGTCGAACGGGTCCCGGACGGGCGCCGCCACGTCCGCATCCAGATCGTCGGCGAGGCCAGGGTCGACGTGACCGCGGCGGCGCTCGGCGAGCCGCTCAAGGCCGGCCAGTGGGAGGTGCACGTCCGCATGTTCGGCGGCGCGCACCAGGCCAGGAGCCGGGTCCGCCGCCCGGACGGCCCGCTCAACTGCCTCGGCGTGCTCGCCCAGCAGCCCAGGATGCGCCTGGTGGTGCCCTGCTGGACCGACGCGGGCGAGCTCGGGCTGGCCATCGAGCCGCGCTCGTTCTCGGAGTCGATCGCGCTGGTGTCGCCGGGGGTGACCATCAGGCGGCAGGAGGGGCACCTGTACGTCGTGCTGCCCGTGCCGTACGTGCCGCCGAGCGGCGGCCCCGCGCTGGAGCTGGTGCTGCGCACCACCTCGCGCCGGCCACGCGAGGTGTCCGCGCCCGCGCTGGTCGAGCCGGGCGTGCCGGGCAAGATCGCCGGGCAGTTGGTGGCCAAGGTGCCGGTCAAGCGGATGATGCCGGGAAAGGACAGCCTCGGCCCCGGCGCCTGGCTCTCGTCGCTGCGCACCGCCGACGACGAGACCGGCCTGCGGTTCGGGCTGGAGGTGCGCAGGGGCAGGATCGAGGTGCGGCCGTCGGCGGCCATGGATCCTGAGCGGCGCTCGCCGATGGGCGGGGACACGCTGCTGTACCGGCTCGGCCGCCGCCTGCCCGGCGCGCGGCACATGGTGCGTCTGGCGCGCGCGGGCAAGCATCGCTACCTCAGGGACTGACCCAGCCCTCCAACTCGGTGAAGGAGTCTCTGAAGACCGGCAAGAGCGGCTTCAGCTTGCCGGGGTAGACGTCCACCAGGCCGTCGAGGTGGTTGCCGCCCTCGACCCGGTGGTAGCGGAACGGCCGGTGCGGGCCGACCATCTCGGCGTAGACGGCGTGGTGACCTTCATCTGAATGGTGGCGCGGGGACCCGGTCCTTCAGGGCCGGGCGAAAGTGCCAATCCTCCTTTCGAAAACAGTATGGAAAGACTCGGTCACGTTCGGCAATGTGTGCGGTGAGTGATGGCGCTGTGACAGGAGGTGCGCGATGGCGATCCGCCGCTCCACCACCAAACGCCACGGCCTGCCCACCGTCGTGCAACTGCGACTCACACCCGCCCCGGTCCAGGCCGACGCGCTGGCAGCGGCGGTGCAGGTGTGCAATCAGGCGGCCACCGTCGTCTCCCGCCTGGCCTGGCAGCACCGCACCTTCGCCGTGGTGGAGTTGCATCGGCTGGCCTATTACGAGGTGCGGGCGCAGATGGCCGGGCTGGGCGCGCAAGCGGCCGTGCGGGCGATCGCCCGGGTCGCCGGCGCGTACGCCAACCGGCGCGCCAGCAAGAAACGCGCCCACATCTTCCGCCCGCACGGCGCCGTCCCCTACGACGCCCGGCTGATGAGCTTCAACCGTGACGCCCGGACGGTGTCGCTGTGGACCCCCGCAGGCCGCGTCACCGTCCCCTACACCGGCCGACCAGACGACCTCAAAGCCATCGATACGCTGCCGATGGGAGAGGCCGACCTGATCTGCCGACGCGGCGTGTGGCTGCTGCAGGTCGCCCTCACCCTGCCCACACCAGTGGTGCGTGAGCCGGTCGGCGGCTTCGTCGGGGTGGATCAAGGGATAGCGAACCTGGCGGTCACCTCCGACCGGGTGGTGCTGCCCGGCCCCGCCTTGCCCGGCCCGATCGGCGGCAACGGCCACGTCCGCACCCTGCGGGAACGGCGGCATCGTCAACGCCGCCGGTTGCAGAAGAAGGGCACGTCGGCGGCGCGGCGGGTGCTGCGCCGCCTTGCCGGGCGTGAGCACCGGATGATGACCGACCTCAACCACCAAATCAGCAAGTACGTGGTGCGTGAAGCCGAACGCACCGGCCGCGGGATAGCCCTGGAGGATCTTCAGGGTATCCGCGGCCGGGTCAGGGCTCACCGGCTCCAGCGACGCACCCTGCACAACTGGGCCTTCGCCCAGCAGCTCACCTTCACCCGCTACAAAGCCGCCCGAGCCGGAGTCGCCTTCATCCTGGTCGACCCCGCCTACACCTCGCAGGCCTGTCCAGACTGCGGGAACGTCAGCAGGGCGAACCGTCCGGCGCGGGGCCGGTTCCTCTGCACCCGGTGTGGCCTCGCTGGGCACGCCGACCACATCGCGGCCCGCAACATCGCCGCACGCGGCGTAGCGGGCTGGGCTGCTGTCAACCAGCCACACGCTACCGGCCTCCCTTCACCCAGACGGGACCGCGAGAGCAAACCACCAGATTCAACCGGTGGTAGTTGATACGTGCACCTTCTCGGCCAGGTCGCGGCCCTTAGTCTCCCTGGCGGCGAAGACCGCGACCAGGGTGAGGACGGCCGCCAGGCCGAGGTAGATGGAGATCGGCAGGCTGCTGCCGTAGCTCTTCAGCAGCGCGACCGCGATGATCGGGGCCAGTGCCCCGGCCACGATCGCCGACAACTGGGCGCCGATCGACACCCCGGTGTACCGCATTCTGGTGCCGAACAGCTCGGCGAAGAAGGCCGCCTGCGGGCCGTACATCATGCCGTGGAAGAGCAGGCCCACGGTGATGGCGAGCGTGATGGCCAGGAAGTTGCCGGTGCTGACGAGCGGGAAGAACGCGAAGATCCACAGCCCGATGCCGGCGGCCCCGGCCAGGTACATCGGGCGGCGGCCGATCCGGTCCGACAGCGCGCCCCACATCGGGATCGTGACGAAGTGGATGGCCGAGGCGATCAGCACGGCGTTGAGCACGGTGGAGTTCTCGATCTTGTTGGCCTTCGCGTAGGTGATGACGAAGACCGTGAGGAGGTAGAAGGAGATGTTCTCCGCCAGCCGGGCGCCGATCGCGGTGACGACGTCCCGCCAGTGGTGGCGCAGCACGCCGATGATCGGCGCCGTCTCCTCCGGCTCGGCCTGCTGGAACACCGGCGACTCGGTGATCGACAGCCGGATCCACAGCCCGATCAGCACCAGCACGCCCGACAGCAGGAACGGCACCCGCCAGCCCCACGCCAGGAACGCCTCGTCCGACTGCCAGGCGGCCAGTATCGCCAGCACGCCGGTGGCCAGCAGGTTGCCGCCCGGCGCGCCCGCCTGCGGCCAGGAGGCCCAGAAGCCGCGCCGCGCCGCGTCGCCGTGCTCGGAGACGATCAGCACCGCGCCGCCCCACTCGCCGCCCAGCGCGAAGCCCTGCACCAGCCGGAGCAGGGTCAGCAGCAGCGGCGCGGCGGCGCCCACGCCCGCGTACGTCGGCAGGCAGCCGATCAGGAACGTGGCGGCGCCCATCAGCAGCAGGCTGACCACCAGCAGCCGCTTGCGGCCGAGTCGGTCGCCGAAGTGGCCGAAGATCAGGCCGCCGAGCGGACGGGCGACGAACCCGACGGCGTAGGTGAGGAACGCGAGGAGCGTCCCGGTCAGGGGGTCGGCGGTGGGGAAAAAGATCTTGTTGAAGACGAGGGCGGCTGCCGAGCCGTACAGGAAGAAGTCGTACCACTCGATGGTGGTGCCGATCAGGCTCGCAGCGACGATCTTCTTGATGGAAGTGGCCATACCGTCACGCTAGGGAGTGACCGGCGTCACTCATATGGCGTCCGGACCCACAGTCTGTGGTGAGGATGTGTGGCCGAGCCGGTGCAGGCGGAGCGCGAGCTGGATCTCCAGCGCCCGCTCCGGCTCCAGCCAGCCGTCGCCCAGGAGTTTGCCGATGCGGTCGAGCCGCTGGGTGACGGTGTTGACGTGAATGTGCATGACGTCGGCCGTACGGGAGGGTGAGCCGCCCGAGCCGAAGTAGGCGGTCAGCGTGTCGGCCAGCACGGTGCCCCTGCGGGCGTCGTACTCGACCACCGGCCCGAGCACCGAGCCGACGTAACCGGGCACGTCGCGGACGTCGCCGATCAGCAGGCCGACGAAGCCGAGCTCGCCCGCGCTCGCGCCGTCACCCGTCCGGCCCAGCGCGATGAGCGCATCGGCGCAGCGCCGCGCCTCCTGGTAGGCCGCGGCGACATCGCTCTTGCGCGACGCCCCGGCCGTGGCGGGGGTGTGCAGGGACGCGCTCAGCTCGGCCGCGACGCGCTGCGCGATGGCGCCCGCGTCGCCGCCGGGCAGCAGCAGGACCACCTCTCCGGCCCGCCCGGCGGCCAGCCCATGGCGTTGGGCCGCCTGCGACGACGCCCAGAACGCGGCCCGCTCGCGCTGCCCCTCGTGCCGGACCACCACCATGACGTGCGGCGCGCTCAGGTCCACGCCCAGCCGGCGCGCCCGGTCGGCCAGCCCGGGAGAGCCGGGCCTGGAGATCAGGTCGTCGAGCAGCTCGCCCCGCACCCGCCCCTCCGCCTCGGCGACGCTCCTGCGGAACAGCAGCAGCAGCGCGCAGACCAGCGCCGCCCGCTCCAGGATGCGCTCGTCGGCGTCGTCGCTGCGAAGGATCAGCGTGCAGAGCGGCTCGCCGCCGACGTCCACCGACGCGATCAGCAGATCCGCCCGGCGCACGGTACGGCCCAGCGCCCTGGACGCCTGCGCGGCCTCGAACACGCCCGGATCCAGCTCGCCGACGTCTCCGGTGATCGGTCGGCCCAGGTCGTCGAGTACGGCCAGCGAGCCGCCGAGCACGTCGGTCACCACGGCGGCCACGTCCTCGATGCCGCCACCCCGCAGCACCAGCGAGGTCATCCGGTCGTGGGCCAGCGCGGCGCGTTCGACGGCCTGGCCGTGCTCCCTGACCGTGCGGTGCGCGGCGGACAGCTCTTCGAGGGCGTTCCTGGTCTCCTGCAGCAGCCTGGCGTTGTCGATCGCGACGGCCGCGTGCGCCGCCAGGCTCGCCAGCAGCGACACCTCCTCCTGCAGGAACGGCCTGGCGCTGCGGTTGGCCGCGAACAGCACGCCGATCACCCGCTGCCCCAGCCGCAGCGGCACGCCGAGGATCGCGACCAGCCCTTCCTCGGTGACGGCTTCGTCGATGTGGTTCTTGTGGTGGAAGCGGGCGTCGGCGAAGTAGTCGGCGGTCGCGTACGGCGTGGCGGTCTGCGCGACCAGCCCGCCCAGCCCCGCGCCCATGGCCAGCCGGAGCGCCCGGAACTTGGCCGAGATCGAGCCGTCCGTCACCTGCATGTACGTGTCGCCGCGGGCGGGATCGTGCAGCGTGAGGTAGGCGGTGTCGGTCGCGAGCAGTTGCCTGGCGCGGTGCACGATCGCCTCCAGCACCGCGTCGAGGTCGCGCAGCGCGGCCAGGTCGTTGGCGGTGTCGTAGAGCGCCGACAACTCGGCCTCGCGCCTGGCCCGGCGTTTGAGCAGCGCGCGCACCTTGAGCGCGTCGACCTTGGCCAGCTCCAGCTCCTCGACCGTCGCCGCGTCGGCACCCGCGGCCCTGGCCTGGATGATCGGCCCCTCGAACTCGACCGCCGACGCCTCCCTGGCCAGCAGTTCCAGAAAGCGCCTGCTCATTGCCTCACTCCGTTCGGCGGGCTCGGTCGCCCAATGCCGCCGCCTTCCCCCGTCGCTCTGGTCGCTTCGCTCCCGGCGCTCCTCCTCCAGGCGACGGCGCTCCCTCGCACCACTAGCGTGCCGTCCAGCCGCCGTCGACGGGGAGGGAGACGCCGGTGATGAACGATCCGGCCGGGCCGCACAGGTAGGCGACCAGCTCGGCCACCTCCTCGGGCTCGATCAGCCGCTTGATCGCCGCGGGCTGGAGCATGATGTCCTCGACGACCTCGCCGGGGTCGATGCCGTGCGCCTTCGCCTGGTCGGCGATCTGGCTCTCGACCAGCCCGGTCCGTACGTACGCCGGGCACACACAGGTGGAGGTCACCCCGTGGGGCGCCCCTTCGAGCGCGACGACCTTGGAGAACCCCTCCAGCCCATGCTTGGCCGTCGTGTACGCCGACTTGTACGGCGAAGCCCGCAGCCCGTGCACCGACGAGATGCTGACGAACCGCCCCCAGCCCCGCTCGTACATCCCCGGCAGCACCTGCCGAGCGATCAGGAACGGCGCCTCGACCATGACCCGCAGCATCGTGGCGAACACCGCGGGCGGAAACTCCTCGATCGGCGCCACGTGCTGGAACCCCGCGTTGTTGACCACGATGTCGACGGGCTCCTCCGGCAGGGCGCGGAGGAACTCCGGATCGCTCAGGTCCGCCACCACCGGCACCCCGCCGAGCTCGGCGGCCACCTTCTCCGCCGACTCCGCGCTCCGGTCGACGACCAGCACCCTCGCCCCACCGGCGGCCAGCCGTCTCGCGCAGGCGGCCCCGATCCCGGCCCCGCCCCCCGTGACCAGCGCCGTCCGCCCCGTCAGCTCCTTCGCCATGTCTCCGACCCTAAGCGCTCACGGGGCGAGGGTGGCATGGGTGTCCGCAACATAGATCGATGCCGCCTTATGTGGTGTGTCTGGAAGGCCGCCGTGCCCGGGTCCCTGATACGGTTTTCCCTATGCACGCGTATTCGTACTCCTGGTGGCCCGCCTTCTAGGCGGTCCTCCTAGCGCATACGCACCCCGGCCGCCTCGACGAGGCGGCCGTCGTCATGTCCGGACCCCCTTGTCGAGCACCCCAGACGAAAGGGCGTTCCGTGACAACCTGGCCAGCGTTGCTCAGCACACTCCTCGACGGCACCTCGCTCACCTCCGGCCAGGCCTCCTGGGCCATGGACCAGATCATGTCCGGCGCCGCCACGGACGCCCAGATCGCTGCCTTCGCCATCGCCATGCGGGCCAAGGGCGAGACCGTGGCGGAGGTGTCCGGCCTGGCCGACGGCATGCTCGCCAGATCGGCGGCCATCAGGATCCCCGGCGACCCGGTCGACCTGGTCGGCACAGGCGGCGACCGGGCCAACACGGTCAACATCTCCACCATGGCGGCCATCGTGGCGGCGGCCGCCGGGGCCAAGGTCGTCAAGCACGGCGGCCGGGCCGCCTCCTCGAGCACCGGAGCCGCCGACCTGCTGGAGGAGCTCGGCCTGGTCATCGACCTGCCGCCGGCCGGCGTCGTCCGGGTCGTGGAGGAGGTCGGCATCACGTTCTGCTTCGCGCCCACCTTCCACCCGGCGTTGAAACGCACCTCCGGGGCGCGGCGGGAGCTGGGTGTGCCGACGGTCTTCAACTTCCTCGGCCCCCTCACCAACCCCGCCCTGCCGGCCGCGCAGGCGGTCGGCGTCTTCCACCGGGACCTGGCGCCGGTCATCGCGGGCGTCCTCGCGGAGCGCGGCGGCTCCTCGCTGGTCTTCCGCGGCGACGACGGCCTCGACGAACTCACCACCTCCGGCCCCTCGGCCGTCTGGCTCGTACGCAGGGGCACGGTGACCCCGACCCGCTTCGACCCGGCGGACCTGTCGATCCCGCGAGCACACCCGTCCGACCTGGTCGGCGGCGACGCGGCGCACAACGCGGCGGTGGCCAGGGCGGTCCTGGCGGGGGAGCGGGGGCCGGTCCGCGACATCGTCTTGCTGAACGCGTCGGCCGCCCTGGTGGCGGCCGACGGCACGCCACCGGCCGACGGCCTCACCGAGGCACTCGCCCAGGCGTACAAGCGAGCGGGTGACGCCGTCGACTCAGGTGCCGCCGCGACCCTGCTCACCCGCTGGGCGCACGCCACTCACCGGGCGGTTTGAAGCTGGTCGGCACTGACTCCGCTCACCTGTTGGGCGCGCCACCCACCGGGCGGTTCGAGGCTGTCACTCGGCGGGCCGGGTCATGGAGAGCACGTCCAGCAGGGCGTCGAGTTGCTCCTCCGTGAGCCGGCCGGCCGCCACGTGGCCGCGTTCGATGACCACCTCGCGGATCGTCTTGCGCTCCGACAACGCCTGCTTGGCGATCTTCGCCGCCTCCTCATAGCCCACATGCCGGTTCAGCGGCGTGACGATCGACGGCGACGACTCCGCGTACTCCCGCAGCCGCGGCACGTTCGCCGTGATCCCGGCCACGCACCGGTCGGCCAGCAGCCGCGAGACGTTCGCCAGCAGCCGGATCGACTCCAGGATGTTCCGCGCGATGACCGGCAGTTGCACGTTCAGCTCGAAGTTGCCCGACGCGCCCGCGAAGGTGATCGCCGCGTCGTTGCCGATGACCTGTGCCGCGACCATGACCGTGGCCTCGGGGATCACTGGGTTGACCTTGCCGGGCATGATGGACGAACCCGGCTGCAGGTCCGGCAGGTTGATCTCGCCGAGCCCGGCGCGCGGTCCGGAGCCCATCCACCGGAGATCGTTGGCGATCTTGTTGAGCGAGACCGCCACCACCTTCAGCTGTCCCGAGAGCTCGACGATGGAGTCCTGCGCGCTCTGCGCCTCGAAGTGGTCCATCGCCTCTCGGAACGGGATCCCGGTCGCCTCACGCAGCTTCTCGATCGCCATGTTCGCGAAGCCCGGCGGGGTGTTGATGCCGGTGCCCACCGCCGTGCCGCCCAGGGGCAGCTCGAGTACGTGCCCGAGCGCCGACCTCACCCGTACGGTGCCGTGCTCGATCTGCGTGGCGTAGCCGGCGAACTCCTGCCCCAGCGTCACGGGCGTGGCGTCCATGAGATGCGTCCGGCCCGACTTCACCACCTGGTCGAACTGGATCGCCTTGGCCCGCAGCGCCGCCGCCAGGTGTTCCAGCGAGGGCAGCAGGTGGTAGGTCACCTCCGTCGCCGCCGCCACGTGGATCGAGGTCGGGAACACGTCATTGGACGACTGCGAGGCGTTGACGTGGTCGTTCGGGTGCACGGGCCGGCCCAGCCGCTCCTGGGCCAGCGTCGCGATGACCTCGTTGGCGTTCATGTTGGACGAGGTGCCGGAACCGGTCTGGAAGACGTCGATCGGGAAGTGGTCGTCGTGCTCGTTCTCCGCGACGTCGGCCGCGGCCTGCGCGATTGCCTCGGACAGATCCTTTTCGAGTACGCCGAGCTCTCCGTTGACCTCGGCGGCGACCGCCTTGATCAGGCCGAGCGCGGCGATGTGCGACGGCTCCAGCGGCCGTCCGGACACCGGGAAGTTCTCCACCGCCCGCTGCGTCTGCGCGCGCCATTTGGCGCCGACCGGAACGCGCACCTCACCCATGGAGTCATGTTCAATGCGGAACTCGCTCATGCCTCCCAGTCTGGCTCACGCTTGCCGGATCAGCCCGAAAGGGGCATCCCGACAAAGTTGGGCCGGCTCGGCGTCGTCAGGAGCGCCACGGTGAGGTGCGGTCGGCTCGGTGGCCGGTCGGGGCGTCCCGACGAGGCCGGGTCAGCTCGACAGGAGCGCCACGATGAGTACGGCGATCACCACGGCGGCGGCCGCGGCCACGGCCATCAGGACCAGCATGCCGTTGCGGTTGCCGGTGGGGCCCTGTTCGGGCTCCTTCGCGATGGCGAACAGATCCGTTCCCAGCCCCTGTCCGGCCTGGCGCTCCTGCCCCATCGGGGGTGGCGCCTGCTGCGGGCCGCGGGGTCCTGGTTGTGGGCCGCGCGGTCCTGGCTGGGGGTGCTGCTGGGGTGGGGGCAGCGGGTACACCTGCTGTCCCGGGGCCTGGTGGATGCGGGTGGTGACGGTGCTCTCCTCGTCGGAGCCACGTCGTGACGGGTCCTGCGGTCTGGGGGCCTTCGGACGCGCCACGCTGATGGTCCGCTCGGGGTCGTACGCACCGCTGGGGCGAGGCCCGGTCGGAACACCGCGCCCGGCACCACGCGGACCACCACCCGGGCTCTGCGGACCGCCACCGGAACCCTGTGAACCGCCACCAGGGCCCTGCAGACCACCACCGGGACCCTGTGAACCGCCACCCGGGCCCTGCGGACCACCACCCGGGCCCTGCGGAGCGTCGGCGGCACCGCGCCGAGAGCCCGCGGGCCCCTGCCCAGCGCCGGCGGGGCCGGACGGGGCGCCCGAGGGTCCGTGCGGCTGAACTCCGCCCGTCGGACTGGCGGTCCACACGTCGGAGGCCGCGCCTGCCCGTGCTGCCTGCGGTCCTGTCGCGGGGCCCTGAGGGGACGTGCCGGGCGCATTCGGCCGCGACCCGGCCCTACGACCCTGCGGCCCGCCTGCCTGTCCCTGGGGCCCGCCCATCGGCCCCTGACCGCCCCTCGCTTGCCCGCCCTGAGCAGCTTGCCCGCCCTGAGCGGTCTGGCCGCCCTGAGCCGCCTGCCAGCCTTGACCCGCAGGGCCGCTCTGACCGGCCTGCCCGCCCGGACCCGCAGGGCCGCTCTGACTGCCCGCCGCAGAGCCGCTCTGAGCGGCTTGCCCGCCTCGGCCGGATTGCCCACCTCGACCAGCTTGCCCGCCTTGACCGGCCGGACCGCCCGCCCCGGCCAGCGTCGGCCCGCTCGGACCGCCCGGACCGAACGCCCCGCTCGCCGCGTGCGGAGCCTGCGCATCCCAACCGGGCCCCGACGGCGCACCCTGGGCTCCACGGCCGGGTGCGGCGGGTGGAGTGCCCCACGGGCCGGCCGCTATGGGGGCCGGTCCGGCGGGTGACGTGTCGTTCGAGTCGGGCACGCCGGCCTCCTGGGCGATCAGGGCCTCGGCCGTGATCGCCTGCATCTCGCTCGTGGGCGTGTCGGCGACCATCCGGAGCAGGGTCTCCGCCTTGGCCGCCGTCAAGCGCCGCTTGTGGTCCTTGTCCAGCAGCCCGGTCAGCACCGGACGCAGCGAACCGGCCTGGGTGGGCGGGTCGGCGTTCTCGCTCAGCAGCGCGGCGAGCGTCTCCGCGATCGTGGCCCGCTCGTACGCCGGACGGCCCTCGACCGCGAAGTACAGCGTCGCCCCGAGCGACCAGACGTCGGACTCGGGCCCGGTGTACTCGCCCCTGGCGCGCTCCGGCGCCGTGTAGCCGGGAGAGCCGATGACCATGCCGGTCTTGGTGAGCCGGGAGTCACCCTCGGCCTTGGCGATGCCGAAGTCGGTCAGCACCACCCGGCCGTTCTCGGTGATGAGCACGTTGCCCGGCTTGACGTCGCGATGCGTGATGCCCTGGGCGTGCGCCGCGCGCAGGGCGCCGAGCAGGTCGACGCCGATCTCCGCCACCAGCCGGGGCGGCAGCGGGCCCTCTTCGTCGATCACCTGCTCCAGGGAGCGGGCCTCGATGAGCTCCATGATGATCCATGGGCTGTTGTCGTGGATGAGCACGTCGTGGATGGCGGCGACGGACGGGTGGTTGATCCGGGCGGCGATGCGCCCCTCGCGGACCATGCGCTCGCGCAGCTCGGCCCGCTGTTCCTCGGTGAGACCCGGGTCCTGGCGGATTTCCTTGACCGCCACCTCGCGCCCGAGCGCGCGATCACGGGCGCGCCACACCGTACCCATGGTCCCTCGACCGAGGGGTGCGATGAGCTCGTAGCGCTCCGCGAGCAGGCGTGTCTGCTGTTCCGGCATGAGAAGAAGATATCGATTCTCGCTTGGGAAGTGCTTTACCCTCGCTTGCGAAGTTCTCTTGGCCAGAACCGTCGAGGAAGGCACAACTTTATCACCGTCGCTTTGAAACGGGCATAAGTGGACGGAGTAGGTCGAGGCTCGACTCTCTTCCGATGGACGCCTTCACCCTGCCGGCGTTCTTGACGTGGTGGTGGCACCACCAAGGCGGCGGCCGTGGCCTCCGCCCGATGCAGCCCGCGGTGCGCGGGCCTGCGCGTGAAAGAGGGTGCGGTGATCACCGGCGTCGGCCGCCCCGATCCGCTGGGGGCCAGTGGCTCCTCCGCGGAGCCGCCCGCAGCCACCCTGGCCAGCATCAATGAGGCGCGTACGGAGTCGAGCCTGGTCTGCGGGTCGATGCGGAGCAGCGCGTCGAGAACCGGCGCCAGCGGCCCGGCCTTCGTCATCGGGATCGGCTCGCCACTGGTGAGCGCGGCCAGCGCGGCGGCGGCCGTACGGCGCCCATGCAGGCCCCTGCCCTCGACGGCGGTGTAGAGGGTCGCGCCGAGCGACCACAGATCGCCGGCCGGACTGGCCTTCGATCCCAGCACCCGCTCTGGAGCGATGTATCCGGCTGAACCGAGCACGATGCCCGCCTGGGTGATGGAAACGTCACCTTCCAGTGCGGCCAGCCCGAAGTCCGTCAGGACCGCCCGGTCCTCCATCACCAGCACGTTGCTGGGCTTCACGTCGCGGTGCAGGATCCCCTTCGCGTGTACGGCCCGCAGCGCGCCGAGGATCTGCCGCCCGATCTCGGCGGCCTTGCGCGGATGGAGCGGTCCGTCCTCCAGGATGAGCTGCTCAAGGGACCTGGCCTGGAGCAACTCCATGACGATCCACGGCCGGTCGTCCTCGGTGACCACGTCGAACACGGTGATGACCGAAGGGTGCGCGACCATCGCGGTCGCCCTGCCCTCGCGCTCGGTGCGGGCGCACAGCTCGGCCCGCAGCTCCTCGTCGAGCACGGCCGGCAGCCGGACCTCCTTGACCGCCACGTCGCGGTCGAGCAGCTCGTCGTGCGCTCGCCAAACGGTACCCATGCCGCCGCGACCGACCGGTTCGAGAAGCCGGTAGCGCGCGGCGAGTAGGTAACCGGAGGGCGCACGCATGGCAGGCAGCTTACCTATTTGTGTAAACCGACCAGTAGAGGCGGGGCCGATAAAATGTTGCGAAGTTAAGTCAACTCGTCTGACTCGTGACGTCAGCAAACCTGTCGGCCACATCGGTCCCGTTGATCAGGCTCCACGGACATTGCGATACCGCGAGTAGTAGGGGTGCTCCCGAGCGTGGTGCTCCCATGATGCTGGCAATTCGGCCCGATGACCAGCCTGCTCCCGCTGGACCGTTCGACCGTGCCGAGACGGTCATCTCCCGGCCGAACCTGCCTTTGTAGCGCGCCTCGGCCGGCCTGTCCAGGGTGCCGTCGGCGCCGCCGACGGACCCGGCCTGGTGCGGCGACAAGGTCTCGCCGGCGAAGGCGGGCTCGGGGTCAGACGTACGGGCGGGGTGGCGGCGTCGCCCGCGCGAACGGGTCCCAGGCCACTGACCTGCCGATACGGCGCCCGGCCCAAGTTGGTCACCAGGAATGTGCGCGATGCCCGGCAAGAAGTTCGCAGGTATCCGGCAGGGTTGCCGCTAGGGGTCTGACGCAGCCGTCAGCGACTTGTAAGGGTGTCGTAAGGGCTCTGGGGCACAGTGAAGTTAAGGGGAACTCATGGACCCACCGGCGGCCGAAACTGTCAGTGTCGGCGGTCACACTGGGAACATACGGCCCTGGTGCTTTACCGGAACGAATAGCCATGACGAGTTCGTTGAGGGACGTGATGAGGATGCGCCGCAGTCAGGTTCGTCGCCGACCGACGAAGAGGCCGATCGTGCCCGCGCTGGACCTTCGCACGCCGTCGGGGCGACAGCTGCCCTTTTGAAACCCACGCCACAGGAGCGTCTTCTGAGAGGTGCACGATGTGCAGTCACTACCCGCTCTGTCCCGCCGCCGACTCACCCGACCGTGAGGCTGCCCACGTGATCTCGGCTCACCCTGACCAGGGTTGGAGCCTGCTGTGCAATGGCGTGGTGCTGTTCGAGGACACCGGGTTGCTCCTTCCCGACGGCTCCGTCGTCGCGCCCCACCGCGGTCTCGTGGCCGCCTGAGCGTCACCCGACCGGTGCCGAACTGGCCCGAAACGGCCCACCCGGCACCCCTCGGCGACCGATTGACAAGACCCCCCAGCGGTGACCGATTGACGAGACCGTCAGTGGGGACCGGTTCGCGAGACCGTCAGCGGCGACCTATCGACAGGACCGGCCCGGTGCGATCGGTGAAGAAGTCGTCACCCTTGTTTGTCTAACGGCAACACCTCTACGATCACATCCATGATCGAGACCCCCCGCGTGCTTGGCGTGATCAGACTCAGTGTCACCACCGATGCCAGCACAGCCCCCGAACGTCAGCGAGACGCGATCCACCACTGGGTCAACGCCCCTCATGTCAGCGGAACCGTGATCGGGTGGGCTGAGGACCTGGACGTGTCCGGCGGCCTCGACCCGTTCAAGCGACCGAAGCTAGGTCCGTGGCTCACGGAGCGGGAGAGCGAGTTCGATGTCATCGCCGTACTCAAGATCGACAGGCTGACCCGTCGCTCGAAGCACTTCGCCGAACTGGTCGAGTGGTGCGAGAAGCGCGGCAAGACGATCGTGTCTGTGACTGAGGGCATCGACATGTCCACCCCCATGGGGAAGATGTTCGCTCAGATCATCGCGGCGTTCGCGGAGGGGGAGCTGAACACGATCCGTGCCCGGATCCAGGCCAGCGCGCAGACTCGTCTAGAGATGGGTGTGTGGACCGGGGGAGTGCTTCCGTTCGGATACCAGTTCACGGACAGCACGGCGGGCAAGGGCAAGAAGCTGGCCCAAGATCCCGAGTATGCGGCTCTCCTCAGAGAGATCGTGGACAGGGTGAAGACCGATTGGTCGGCCTACCGGATCGCCGTGGACCTCAACCGGCGCAAGGTGCCGACATGGCGGGACTATCTGCGCATCAAGTCGGGGAAGCCGCCTCGGGGAATCCAGTGGGCTTCGGCCACGATCGTTGCCATCGTCACCAACCCCACTGCGGCGGGGCTCTTCACCTACAAGGGGGAGCAGGTGGAGGACGATGAGGGTAACCCGGTCATGATCTCCTCCAACCCGATCATGACTCCCGATGAGTGGAACCAGATGGTCGTTCGGTTCACCACCGATGAACGGAAGGCGGTCAGGTCCACCCCCTCACGTTCGATGCTTGGAGGAGTGGCCACCTGTGGAGTTTGCGGTGCCAACATGTCGTCCGCCAAGAAGTCGAAGAACACCGCCAAGGGAACCGAGTACTTCTACTACGCCTGCAACAACCTCCAGACCGGCATGTGCCGGTTCCCGGCCCGAAGCACGCGGGAACGTCTTGATCAGTACGTGAACGACGCTGTTGGCCGCGCCCTCGGACAAGCCCCCGTGTTCGAGAAGTCATCGGTGGACTCCGGCCCGATCCGTACCGAGCTGGAGGCCGTGAAGAAGCGGCTCGATCGACTTGAGACGGACTACATGGCCGGTAGGTACGACGAGGAAGGACAGCAAGAGTCGTACTGGAAGATGCACAAGAGCCTCTCGGCGAAGATCTCTCGTCTTCGCGCGGAAGTGGAAGTGCTGGACAGCGCTCCGAAGTATGTGAACACGGGCAGGACCTACGCGGAGGTGTGGGCAGAGAAAGACGACGAGCAGAAGCGAGCTTTCCTCAAGAAGCACAACATCCGCATCGTCGTCTTCCGAGACCTGGTTGAGTGGGCCAAAGAGAGTGTCGTGGTGGAGTTCTTGAATCTAAAGGAAGTTATCCAGGGCAATAATCTTCAACTGGATGATCTGGACTACTACAGGACCGACTTCAACACTCCGCCTGGAGATGACGGGAGCTCTCTTCCATTGGAGCGGCTTACCGAGATGGCGCAGTCTCGTATCGCCATAAAACAGGAAGCATTGGCCCTGTAGTCCTCAAGCGAAATCGCCCCGCTACGGCGGGGCGTATCCATATCTGAGTGTAAGGAGTCTCCTGCATGGCGATCGTTCCCCTAGCCGGACTTGCGCAGCGGATCGAGCACGACAGTTTGTTTGTTATCGACGGGCTTGTTTCATCGGCCGGCACTCTTGTCTACGGCCAACCTAAGGCGGGAAAGTCGGTGATCATTACTCAGCTTGCGCATGCTCTGGCCAATGGGGAGCCCTTTTTAGGGGCTCCAATCAATAAGCCACACTCCGTGGCGGTTGCATTGAGTGATGCAGGGGCATGGCCAGAGTTCATCAGTCGGTACACGACGTTGGACCCAACCTTTAGGAATGTCATCTCGCTTACTGAGCCGAGGGGCTATGACCTCGAAAGGTCGCTGGAGAAGGCCGAGATCCTCATCGTCGATAATCTGGACGGCTTGTTGCCCCCGGATGCGGACCTCAACAACCGGCATACAGTCAAGCCGACGTTGGAGCGGCTCACCAAGCTCGTCCAATATGGCATGCCGGTTGTGCTGGTCCATCACGCGAGTAAGCCGGGATTGGGCAAGGGAAAGACGCCCATAGGATCGCAGTTCATTACGTCATGGCCACGGCATATTCTCTATTTGGAGATCAACGGGCAGGGTGCAGGAACGCATCGACTCACGGCACGTGGCAATCATGTACCAGACACCGTTTATCGTCTGACACTTGAGGACGGCGACGGCCTGCGCTTCACGGTGGCCCAGGCTGGTGAGGTTAGGCAGGCCGAGGACAAGCGAAAGCGGGACAAGGCCACGATGGACATGCGTCTCAAGCACGCCCAATGGCTGATGGAAAACTGCCAGGGCCTAAGTCGAAATGAGACGGCAAAGCGTCTCGCTGCTGAGTTCGACGGCAGTGAAAACACGTACAAGAGGTATCTCACCAAAGGGACGATTCCCGTTGTCCAGTCGGATGGACGCTGGCAGCTTACGGAGGCCGCTGATCAGCAGACCCGCTGACCACGGGGAACGGCAGGGTGGATACATGGGTACTGGATACCCTAATAGGTGGGTCTCCGCCCCACCCTTTACCCACTTGGACTCACTTGATAAGCCGCCCTTCGAGGGGCGGCATTCTTCGGCATGGTAACTACAGTAGGTTCATTCTGAGGGCCTTTAGAGAGGCCCTTGTGTAGTCAATAGGGACATGCAAGCAGGACCCCGGCCCCCACCGGGGTCTTTGTTGTTAGGGAAAGGAGCCAGCCAGTTTGGCCAACAAGATTTGCAATGAGACAGGCTGTCACGGCATCTCTCTGCCGAGGCAAGGCAGGTGTTCCGCCCACCGCCGCAGGGCGTGGGCCGTCAAATCCAAGAGGAACCTGTCCAGACCAACCGACTGGCGACGGCGTCGCAAGGCGGTCATGGAAAGAGACAGTGGAGTCTGCTACGTCTGCCGCCGCAGCAACGCCACCGAGGTTGATCACATTCTATGCATCGCCGAAGGCGGTAGCTGGGAGCTGGATAACCTCGCCGCTATCTGCGCCGAGGACCACAAGGCCAAGTCGTTCCGTGAGCGGCGGGCCAGCAGAACCCGTCGAACGAGCCGAGGTTGATTCGTTAGTTCGTTAGTTATTGGCCGACGGTCGTCAGAAAAGGGTGTGGGCAGTGTGAAAACCCCTTTCGACCTCGGCCTCTTCCCTGATCAGAGCCGCCAAAGGGCTCCAAGATGCGGAGACGCCCGCTCTCACAGAACGGAGTGTCTCCCCCCACTGACGACGAACATCGTGTCCGTCATCCCTCACATGACACATGATTCGTGCGCTACGGGGGTTCCCGTAGCTCACCGTGAGCATCACTACTTATGAGACTCAGGAAAGCAGGCAGACATGTTTCAGGACGGCTATCTCACACAGGCGTTTAAGTGTGGCCATTGCGCTAAGCCCGACAAAGAAATCCGGAAACTTGGTTCGGGCCGCCCTGGGCCTTGGCTTCGCTACTGCTCGACCGAGTGCCGTCAGGCCGCCAAGCGTGTACGAGATCGAGAGAAAGCGCAGGAGCGCTACCGCCTCAGCAAAGGCTTGTGCCTGAAGTGTGGACTCAAGATCGACGCCGAAGAGTTCGATCCGTACTGCTCACTGCGTTGTGATGATGTGCTGTGGGAGATCCGAACGGCCGTGAGCTGAGGTTTCTCGCACAAATAACCTATCCACCCCTCTAATAGAAGGTGGGGAGGGACTCTTCGACCCTCCTCATTCACGTACAGGTTGTTGAAGGCCCTCGGTGACCTCGTGCCGGGGGCCTTCTTCAGCCCACACCACACCCCGTTTGGAGAACAGAACTGATGATTACCCACGTCCAGCTTGAGAACATGAGCGCCCTGGAGATCCTCGCCGCCTGGCGTGAAGGAAACTTGGACCCTGCCATTCGCATCGTGTCCGTGAGCGGCGACCTGGACAACCCGAGGTCGCTTACCTACGCGTGGCAGGCGACGCCCGAGCATGACGAGCTGCGTATGCGCACCTGGTAGCCCCGACACGTACCCACGCATTGACTATCGAAGGGAGTAGCCGAAATGGACGACTCACCAAGTAACACGCTTGACGCCACCACCGAAATGGAGCCGGTGACCGAAGCACCCTTAGAAGGCTCTCAGATCGATTCTGAGACCGATAAATGGAAGAGCCTCAGCCGGACTAATGAAGCCCGCTGGAAGGCCGCCAGCGCCGAACTGGAGGCCGCAACGGCCAAGAGCTCGGAACTGGAACAGGCCATGGCCACGATGAAGCAGGAGCACGCTCTCACGCTCGCTGAGATCCAGCTCCAGCAGGCCGCCAAAGAGCGTGGCATGGAGCTGACTCCAGAGGCGATGTCCAAGTTGAACATGGCCGCCTTCCTCACCGAGGAAGGATCGGCAGACCTTCACACGATCACGGAGTTTGTTTCTTCACTCGGTTCGGCAACCAAGAAGCCCACGTATCCCCAAGATGTGGGCATCGGCCCGCACGGAGGAAACGGGGCACCCGTTGACCGCGGTGTGTCTCTGGACGCGCGGGCACGCCGCTAACCGCTACTGAAAGGTTCCCCTTTGGCAATTACCCCAATCCCCGCATACGCGCACGCAGGCACGCATGCGTTCGTTCCCACCGAGTGGAGCAACGAGCTACTCACCCAGTTTGATCCGCTGCTGGTCTGGGCCTCACCCCTGGTGGTGAACACCGACTACGAGGGCGACATCACCGCCCAAGGCGACCGAATGGTGGTCAACGGCCTCATCCGGCCCAACGTCGGCAAGTACGACGACGTGGCCGGGATGACGATCGAAGACCTGAAGACCGTTGAGCAGTACGTGGACATCTCCGAGGCCGACTACGTGGCCTTCTACGTGCGCAACATTGAGACGGTGCAAGCGGCCGGCGCCCTGGCCGCGCCGGCCGCTCTGGAGTCCATCCGTGCTCTGGCGGCCTCTACGGACACATTCGTTGGCGCGACCATTGCGGCCTCGGCCACCAGCCTCCCGCAGGTGAACGTAAGCGCCCAGCCTGACAGTCGCGACAAGGGCGAGGCGCTGCTGGAAGCCATCTTCGACATGATGGAAAGGCTCGACACTGGCAAGGTGCCGGACGGTCGATACGTAGTCGTCGGCCCCAAGGCCAAGCGCTACCTGATGCGCGCCCCCGACGTGGCCAACGCCGCCGCTCTGGGTGAGGCTGGCGCAACGGCCAACGGCGTGGTTGCACGCCTGGCCGGGTTCACACTGCTGTCCACCACGGCCATGCCGACCGGCGTGGACATTCTGGCCGGACAAAGGTCGTTCACCACGTTCGCCAGCCAGTTCACCGACTTCCGGAGTCAGCCAGTGGAGAAGTACCGACGCGACCAGATTGACGCCCTGCACCTGTACGGCGCACGGGTTCTGTCTTTCCCTGGTGGGAAGCAGCCCACCGGGCCGAACGTCGCCGTGAAGGATTCCGAGGGCCTCGTGAAGGCCGCTGTGAAGTGGACCGCCTAAGTTAATTCTGAAGACCCATGAAAGCCCCGGATTCAATAGAAGAATCCGGGGACTCTTCTTGCTTTCTGGACTGCGGATTTTGTATGTTTCTCCATCCCCGCAAGAAGACTGTAGCCCAGCTCAGAGTATGTTTGACGCCCTCTCGGAAAAGTCCCAGATTCGTACCTGGTCGGAGGAACCACCCCCCTCGGGGTCTACCGAGGGAAGGAAAGTGCATTACCCCAGGGTGTGGGCGATGAACTAACAAACAACGATTTTCCAGGGGTTTCTTAGTTTTGTGTTGACAGACAAAACTCGAATGGCTAGCTTTCTCGGCGCTGGCTCCGATTCAACCGAGTAACGAACAAACTCGGGACGGAGAAACCAGCGGCAGACATAACCAGCCCCAGAGCGATCAGACGGCAATCTCAAGCGCTCTGGGGCCGACAAGGGAAGGCTACCAAGCCATGCAGAGCAACGCTCCTGTCATCTCCAACGAGGCGTTCCACGGGCTGTTTGGCCGCATCACGGATGCACTCGACCCCTACACCGAGGGGTCCAAGGTCGGTGTCATGGTGTCTCTCATGTCGGCCTACAGCGCCTACATCGGCTACGGGCCGACCGTCGAGACCGGGAAGGGCTCTTCCCCGCTGGCACTCTGGGGCGTTCTCGTGGGGCGTAGCGGTGTCGGCAGGAAGGGCACGGCTACCGGCATCGCGAGGCGCGTGGTCGAGGGGGCGTTCGCGACCTTCGCCGAGGAGAACGTGGTGGAGGGACTCCCGGCCACGGGCTTGGGGTTCATCACGGAGTTGGCCGACCGAGCAGAGGGCACGCTGGCCAACCCGGTCTGGTTCATCGAGGAGGAGGGAGACGCGTTACTGTCCAACGCGCGTCGTGACGCCAAGGTGGGCATCTACCTTCGCAAGTCCTTCGACGCCCAGACCATCGCCCACAAGACCAAGGTGGATGACCTTCGGGTGAGGCGTCCGCACCTGGGCCTCACGATGCACGTGCAGCCAAGAAACTGGGCAGCGGTGGCGGGTGGTAAGGACGCCACCGGAGGGACGTGGAACCGTCTCCTGCCCGTGTGGGTGCAGCAGTCCAAGACCCTGCCCGTGTTCGAGTCCTCCGATGCTCACGAGGCCATCCGCCAGGCCGCACGAGCCCTGAGGCAGGCGGGCGACTACGCCCGACAGGTGGATACGGTGACCGTGCCGGGGCACGTAGCGCGCGTGTTCGAGGCCAAGCACAGGCCCATCGTGGAAGCCATGATCTCCACCGAGGCCATGAGCCAGTACGCCGAACGAGCCATGGCGTACATGATCCGGCTGGCTGGACTGTTCGCCCTGTCGGAGCGGCGAGACGAGATCAGCGAGCGCGACTTTGACGCTGCTCTGGCCCTGGTCTGCTACTCCATCGAGACCATCGCCTACGTGCTTCCCGAAGCTGAGGCTTCGGAGGAGGCCAGCCTTGCCGTGAAGGTGGAGAACTTCGTTCGTGAGGCCGGGCTGGAAGGCCGTACGGCCACTGAGATCTATCGAGCCCTGAACATCAAGGCGGCCGACCTTCGGGAGATCGTGACCCAGCTCGACACGATCGAGGTCGTCAAGGGGCACAGTGCCAAGGGCACCGGGGGCCGTCCGAGCATGCGCTACCTCTACGTTGACGCTCAGGTCCCGGAAACTAACGAACTAACCAATCTCGACGTCGAGAAAACTTCCGAGATCGTTTTGGAGCAGCCTGCCGAGTCGGCCACCACCGAGGAGGCGGCACCTGAGGAGGAGGCCGCTCCGGTGACGGAGACTCCGGCCTTCCTGCCCTTCCTGAGCGATGACGAGTGGGACGAGATCGACGCCGTGCCGAACGTCATGCCTGAGCCTGAGCCGGTGGCCCAGGCCACCGAGGAGTCCACCGTCTCGGAGGAGGCCGTGAAGGCGTTCCTATCCTCTCCTGCCGGAGCGGAGATGCTCCAGGAGATCCTGATGTCCATGATGGCCAAGCAGGCTGCGGCCAGTGCTCCCCAGATGGGCGCGGCGACCAAGGCCAAGGCTCCCCGGAGGAGCCGGGCCAAGAGCAACGCCGAAGCGCTCTTCCAGGCTCCTGAGGTAGCGGCCTAGTGTCCCGTAGGGCAGGCCCCCGGCTACGGTCGGGGGCCTGCCCATTGGCACGTCATCCCCGGAGGCCGGTACGTGAACTGGCTGACGTACGCAGCCATCGGCCGGGCGCGAGAGCCCCGCCTAGTGGCGAACGCGTCGGTGAGCATCAAGGCCGGCAAACTAAACCTGGCCCAGCTGCAGGCGACCTCGGAACCAGAGGACTTCACGGGAGTGAGTCGCCGTGCTTGGTTCGCACTCCTCAGCAGAGAGCGACATAAGTCCAATCAGAGATCACATTGGACGTTCAGACGCTTCACGATTTTGAGGCCCGCCCGCCTGGTAGGACCATCCCACATGCTCATGGCCGCCGTGTGGATTCTGTTGCGGAGGGTCTCCGCATTACCACCTGCGTCACGGCCGACCTTGCGCAGCCATTCCCTTGCAGCGTTGATCGCTGCGTTGCAAGAGTCAGCGGCCGAACGTACATCCAAGACCACCTCTGATTTTGATACCTGAGCCCTCTCCGCCTGAGCGGCCGTTACCGGCAAGGCGACGATTGCCGCAGCTAGCAATGAGGCGCTCATGATGCCAGCGAGGCGAGCGATCATGTGTCATCCCTTCGTGATGGCTTCTTGATCCAGTAGCAAGATCGTTAGATTATAAAGCTAGGGCGAGTGCACCGGTCAAGATCCGTCATCCACGAACGGATGGGCACCGCCTATGCCGCCCATACGCATCGCCCTCTGTCACGGCCGACTGCACGTCCTGTAGCCGCATCAACAGCTCACGGGCGAGCACGTGATGCATGTCGTAGTCGTCGAACGCCAAGATGGCGTTCCGCTCGAACGGGACCAGCGGCGGCAAATAAGGAACAAACACATCTGCCCGCACCCCGTACGGCGAGCAGTCGCCCACGGTGAAGACGGCCGCGTTGCGTCGCAGGTGCGAACACTGGGAGATCGCTTCCGGAATGCAAGTCGGGCACGTCGGGGGCGCATTGGTGTAGCCGTCGCCATCACCGCCATAACCAGAAGACAGCAGCCACCAAATCCGCCCCGTGGCCCGATCCACAGCAGAGCGGGCGCATACCTGGCACAGCCGCTTTTCCATGCAGCGCCACTGCCGCAGCGTGTTGACCGTCTTGAAGTCGGGCCGCCCGGCTCGGTTCTGACTCTGCCGAAGGCGAAGGACACCGTTGCCGAAGTCGTCGCGGTGCGACACGACGTAGCCCAGTCGCAGCCCGCCACGGCGCGGTGCCCACTTCAGTGGAGGGTTCTGAGTCTCGCCTGTCCACCCGATCACGTACGGGTAGCGGAACGCTGTCTCACTCACCTTGGCTCTGCTCATGCGGCTGCTCCCGCGTTCTGCGCTACCAGCAGAGCAACGCGGCCCGGCTGTGACGCCGGTACGACCTCCACCCTGTCGGGCCTGATCTCGTTGTCAGGTCTCCTGCGGGTCAGCTCGACCATGTACGCGCCCGAGCGAACCCCGATGGTCACCGTGGCGACCCGCCAACCCGCATTGGCGTAGATGACGAGCTGAGGCGGATACCGAAGCTTTTCGACGAACGGGCCAGGATGCGCCCCACACTCGATCACAAGCCGCTTGATCAGTTGCGCGTTCACGCCTTCGGCCGTCAGATGCTCAAGGACCCGGTCGAGGGCGACGTTCTGGGCTGCCGCCTCCGCCTCCCGGATCGGCTGCCCCAACAGGTCTTCGGCTGATGCGGTTGTGTGAGTGACGGCCATGTCTTGACCGTAGGGACGGGTTGCAGCAGCGCTCAAGGATTTTGCAGCAGTTTGCGCGTCATGCCGTCCGCAGCTCATCAAGCGCTGAAGTGATCACCTCTCGGGCTGCTGCGCCATACACCGCTAGGTCGCTCAGGCCCTGGAATGCCTTGCTATACAGGGCGATCTCATGGGGCTGAGTAATTGCAATCTCTGCTGATATCGCTTCCACATGCACCATCCGCTCATCGAACATGATGAACTGATTTGTCGGCACTTCGTATGGCGCCGTCGCGGGGACGATCCCTAGACGCATTCGCGCAAGCGACGAGACAGCAAGGAGCCGGTCCAACTGGCCGATCATGACATCCGGCCCGCCGACACGTGTCCTTAGCGCCTGCTGGGCAATGATGACATGGAAGCGGTGATCACCCCTGTATAGGATCTGCTGCCGTTCCATTCGTGCCGACACCCCAGCGTCCAGATCGTCTGGAATGCCATAGAAAACTATCACCTTCGACATGACCGCTGTGGCGTACTCGGCTGTGTGCAGAATTCCAGGGATGAGTACCGGCTCATACCAGCGAAACAACTTAGTTTCAGCCTCGATGCGTATTGAAGCCTCTTGGCGCTTCCTGGTGCCGGTGTAGAGATTTCGCCGCCACTCGACGTACATCGTTTCGATGTTTCTGACGGTGGCGATTAGGTCCGGTATCTGGTCTAGCGCGTTGCAGTGCCTAGACCACGACTCGATGTCGGCCTCAGAAGGTGTTTGCTTCCCGTATTCAATCCTGGACACCTTGGAACTGTGCCAACCGGCCAGCAACGCGAGTTGCTGACCGGACAGCCCAGCGTCCTTACGGAGGTCTCGAAGCCTGCTCCCGAGGGCTTCTTTGGCTTGGTGAACTGTGCTCGACAAGGAAGACGCTCACCCTGCCACGTAGGCGTCATGCGGAATCGCACGACTCCAAGTTTCCTGTCGGGCCTTCCTGCACAGGTCAATTACTTCCGGATAGCGGATCTCTACGCCGCCCAGAAATTGGCCGCTCGTCTCAAAGACCGTGAAGATAAGGCGAGTGTCATCGAATAGCCAGAAGTCGTCGGTTGGCAGTTCGACATCTGTAGCCCGGTCGCGAGAAAGCCAGCGAATCTCTTCTCCGGCCGCGATGTTGAGAGGAGCGACCGTTAGCCCCCATCGTGTGTAGTCGGTATGAGGGATCGAAACGATACGAACTCTCTTGATCGTTCGATGGGCTTCTGTGACTTCACGGACAAGGGAGAGCCATGGCTGATGCCACGCAAAGTCATCTGGTTCGCCTGCGAGAAACTGGGCGAACGGCCCTCTCTCTTCTGGAGTGTTATACGAGTCCTTCAGTTCGAGATGGAAGGCGGTCCTTTTGAAGGTTCGGAAGAGACTCTCGAACTCATCACCCTTCAGCAATTCCATACGGGTTGTCCTCGGGTAGATGCTGCATGAGCTTCTTGGGGACCGCGAGCACTGTTTCGTGGTCCGGAATGTCGAGCTGGGCCAGGACCTCCGGATCGGTTACCTTCCAGCCCTGGAGGATGTAGACATCCTTCCCGTACATGGTCCCATCCGTGTCGTACAGGGTCGGAGATCCTCCGCCTTGGGTCTCCTTGCCGAGGAACCTAATCCGCATCGCTGGCCTCCTGAGCCGGATTGCAGATGATTGAGCATGTCCCCGCGATTTTTGATCGACTGTGCGCAAACGTCAACCCTGCCAACGGTTGTCGCACCCGCCAGCCACGCCGGATGTGGTCAGCACAACGTCAGTGCCGGTGCTGACAACAGCGGTGATCAACCCGGAACAACAAGAAGCCCCAGACTTCCGGCGAGTGCGACAGTCTGGGGCGTCGAGCTAGGTGGGCGGCTCTTCTACCTGGGGGAACGTGTTGGGATGCCTACGAACGTCGCTCCGCCGTCGAGTTGCCGTTGATCAAAAAAGTCGTCACCCTTGTCGTCGACGACGATGAACGCGGGGAAGTCGACCACCTCGATCTTCCACACCGCCTCCATCCCCAGCTCCGGATATTCCAGGACCTCCACCTTCTTGATGCAGTCCTGAGCCAGCCTGGCCGCGGGCCCGCCGATGGAGCCCAGGTAGAAGCCTCCGTGCTCCCTGCAGGCGTCGGTCACCTGCTTCGACCGGTTGCCCTTGGCCAGCATCACCATCGAGCCGCCGGCGGCCTGGAAGCGCTCCACGTAGGAGTCCATCCGCCCCGCGGTCGTGGGGCCGAACGAGCCCGACGCGTAGCCCTCCGGCGTCTTGGCCGGACCCGCGTAGTAGACAGCGTGATCCTTCAGGTACTGCGGCATCTCGCCGCCCGCGTCGAGCAGGTCGGCGATCTTCGCGTGCGCGATGTCGCGGGCGACCACGAGCGGACCGGTCAGCGAGAGCCGCGTCTTCACCGGATATTTCGACAGCTCGGCAAGGACATCCGGCATAGGCCGGTTGAGGTCGATGCTGACGACGTCGTCCGAGAGGTGCTCGTCGGTGGTCTCCGGCAGGAAGCGGGCCGGATCGGTCTCCAGCTTCTCCAGGAAGACGCCCTCCGGCGTGATCTTGGCCAGCGCCTGCCGGTCGGCCGAGCAGGACACGGCGATGGCCACCGGGCAGGAGGCGCCGTGCCGGGGCAGCCGGATGACGCGTACGTCGTGGCAGAAGTACTTGCCGCCGAACTGGGCGCCGATCCCGAGCTTCTGCGTCAGCTCGAAGACCTTGGCCTCCAGCTCCAGATCGCGGAAGCCGTGCGCGGAGGGGGAGCCCGAGGTGGGGATCGAGTCGAGGTAGCGGGCGCTGGCGTACTTGGCCGTCTTCAGCGCGTACTCGGCCGATGTGCCGCCGACCACGATCGCCAGATGGTACGGCGGGCAGGCCGCGGTGCCGAGCGAGCGGATCTTCTCCTCCAGGAAGGCCAGCATCCGCTTCTCGTTCAGCACGGCCTTGGTCTCCTGGTACAGGAACGACTTGTTGGCCGATCCGCCGCCCTTGGCCATGAACAGCAGTTTGTACTCGTCCGCGTGACCGTAGGGGTCCTCGGCGTAGAGCTCGATCTGGGCGGGCAGGTTGCTGCCGGTGTTCTTCTCCTCCCACATGCTCAGCGGCGCCATCTGCGAGTAGCGCAGGTTGAGGCGCGTGTAGGCGTCGTAGACGCCGCGCGAGATGTGCTCGGCGTCGCGCCCGTCGGTGAGGACGTGGCGGCCACGCTTGCCCATGACGATGGCGGTGCCGGTGTCCTGGCACATGGGCAGCACGCCGCCGGCCGAGATGGAGGCGTTCTTCAGCAGGTCGAGCGCGACGAACCGGTCGTTGCCGCTGGACTCGGGGTCATCGACGATCTTCCGTAGCTGGGCGAGGTGGGAGGGGCGGAGGAAGTGCGAGATGTCGTGGATCGCGGTCTCGGTGAGCAGCCGCAGCGCCTCGGGCTCCACCTCCAGGAAGCTGCGCCCGGCCGCCTCGACCCGCCGCACGCCGTCCGGCGTGATCAGCCGGTATTCGGTCTCGTCGGCGCCCATCGGGAGCAACTCGCTGTAATCGAACTCGCCCATGATCTTCCCCATTCGCCGCACAGAGCCTATCTTTTCTACCAGTCTTTTCCGGCCGGCCCGGCGGCCGTCTCGCATGGCCTTCGGACTCTTCGCGTTTTTACGGCCGGCCCGGTGGGCCCCACCCGCCGCCCAAGCGCGCACCCGTCCAGGGACACGCTCCTCCGGTGGAGGTGGCCGGCCGCCGTGACGTGCGTATCGTCGGCCGTCTGGGTGGTTTCAAAGGACGTGAGCCGCTTCCCGCTTCCTCGTGGTGGTCAGCCCGACCAGGATGCCCGCGATCACCATGGACGCGCCGATCAGGTCGAACACCGTTGGGGTGGCGATGCCCAGGACGAGCCCGGTGGTGATCGCCCCGACCGGGATGAGGCCGGCGAACAGGCCCGCGTGGCCGGGGCCGAGCTTGGGCAGTGCGGTGTACCAGAGGAAGAAGGCCAGGACGGTCACCACGACCGCCAGGTAGACGAAGCCGAGGGCCTGCGCCGGGGTCGGCGGCTGGAGCATGCCGGTGCCCTCCTTGACCAGGCCGATCGTGGCCAGCAGGGGGACGGCCAGCGCCGTCGAGTACGCCGACAGCCGGATCGCCCCCAGTTTCGGCAGCAGCGGGATGGCCAGCATCGAGAAGCTGACCTCGCCCACGAGCGCCCCCAGGCCCCACAGCAGGCCGGGCAGGTTGCCGCTGCCCAGCCCGGTGGCCAGCGTCGCGCCGGCCACCACGACGACCGCGCCGGCCAGCAGCCGGGGCGCCGGACGGCCGCCGAGCAGTGCCAGGGCGAGTGGCACGGTGCCCAGCACGGTGCCGACCAGTCCTGGGCCCGCGGCGCGGGCCGACTCGATCACGCACATGTTGAAGAGCACCAGCCCGAGCAGCGTCAGCGCGACGAGCAGCAGCGTCTCGCGCCGGTTCAGCCGGACGAACCGCAGCCCGAGCACTCGGATCACGACCAGCCAGATCACCGCCGCGGCCAGGTAGCGCACCGCCTGCCCGCCGTACACCGGATAGTCCTGGATCAGGCCCGACACACCCGCCAGCGTCCCCACGAGGAACATGGCGGCAGCCGCCCCCGGGATTCCGTTTCTCATGGAAGGGAGGCTAGGGACAGAATGGCTCAGGTAAGGAGTCCAATGTCCCGCTAAAAGGATGGACCAATGTGGCTGACCTACACATCCTGATAAATCGTGATCAGGGGGGCATCGCTGGGCAGGTCGCCTCGGAGCTCCGCGAGGCCATCCGGCATGGTCGCCTCACGCCGGGCACCCGGCTCCCGGCCAGCCGCGACCTGGCCACCGACCTCCAGGTCTCGCGCGGTGTCGTGGTCGAGGCCTACGAGCAACTGGTGGCCGAGGGCTTCCTGATCTCCCGCGTCGGCGCGGGCACCCAGGTGGCCCCCGCGCCGTCCCGCGGCTCGGTGGCGGCCGCCGCCCGCCCGGAGGTCGCCGCGTGCGGCCCGCACTACGGTCACCGCCCTACCTCGCCCGACCTCGGGTGCTTCCCCCGGGAACGCTGGCTGGCCTCCGTACGCCATGTGCTCACCACGATGCACTCCGACGTGTTCGACTACGGCGACCCCGGCGGCGTCCTGGAGCTGCGCGACGAGCTGGCCGGCTACCTGCGGCGGGTGCGGGCCGCGGACGTGCACCCCGACAACCTGGTGATCGTCGGCGGCGTGGCCCAGGGCCTCAGCCTGGCGCTGCACGTGCTAGCCAAGCGGATCGACGGCCTGCGCCTGGCCGTGGAGGACCCGAACAGCCACCGCCAGGTCCCCCTCCTCCGCCGGGCGGGCGCCGAGCTCGTCCCCGTCCCGGTGGACGACCAGGGCTTCGACGTGGCGGCGCTGCGGGCCCGTGGCGCGCACGCGGTCCTGGTCACCCCCGCTCACCAGTACCCCACCGGCGTCGTGCTCTCCCCGGCCCGGCGGGCCGCCCTCATGGAGTGGGCCGCCGAGACTGACGGTGTCGTCCTGGAGGACGACTACGACGCCGAGTTCCGCTTCGACCGTGATCCCGTCGGCTGCCTTCAGGGCCTGGCCCCCGGCCGGGTGATCCTCTCCGGCAGTGTGAGCAAGGCGCTCGCCCCCGGGCTGCGGCTCGGCTGGGTGGCGGCCCCCGCCGACCTGGCCGAGGCCATCCGGCAGGCGCGGGGCGAGCTCGACCTGGGCTCCCCGGTCATCGACCAGTACGCCCTGGCCCACTTCCTGCGTACCGGCGGCTACGACAAGCACCTGCGCCGGATGCGCAGGGAGTACCGGCGGCGCAGGGACGCCCTGGTCAAGGCGGTGGCCGAGTACCTGCCCGAGGTGCGGGTCCGGGGCATCGAGGCGGGCCTGCACGCCTACCTGGACCTGCCGCCGGGCTGGGACGAGGACGCCTTCGTGGGGCCGGCGCGGGAGCTGGGCCTGGCCGCCGACCCGGTCGGCCCGACGCGCCTGACCCCGGGCCCGCCTGCGGTCGTGGTCGGCTTCGCCCGCCTCCCCGCTCATCGGGCGGCGGAGGTCATCCAAGGCTTGAAGGTCAGAATGTCAGGACAAAATATTGACTGATGGAGAAGATCGCGCTTAGCAAGAAACCCCCACCATATTGAAGGTCAGGCGGCTTCCTTGACCCGCCGTGGCTCGAACCCCCTGGCCAGCGCGATGATCACGGCGGACAGCACCAGCGGCGCGGCGAACGCCACCTGCATGTCGCTGGCGCTGGCGATGCCACCGACCAGCGCCGCGCCCACGATGAACCCGACGTAGTTGAACAGGTTGACCCGCGCGATGGCCACCCCGGTCCCCGCCGGGTCGAGCCGTCCCGCCGCCGAGAACGACTGCGGCGCGACCACCGACAGCCCCACCCCGGTCAGGCCGAACGCCATGATGGCCAGCGGCTGGTTGGGCGCCAGGACGATGCCCAGGAAGCCGAGGGTGGCGATCGCCCCGCCGATCCTGACGATCGCGGCCGGCCCGTACCTCCTGACGGCGACGTCGCCGCCGAGCCTGATCAGCAGCGTGGTGGCCTGGTAGGCGGCGTAGGCCAGCGGGATGACACCGGGGCTCGCGGCGAGGACCTGCTGCATGTACACGGTGCTGAAGTTGGAGACCGAGGCGTCCCCGACGTACAGGAACGCCATCGCCAGGCAGAGCGGGATGATCGGCTTCCACGGGAACCCACCGGCGGCCGTCGCGGTGGAGTCCTCGACCTTCTCCTCCTCGATCGTGCACAGGAGCGGCCCGGCGTACAGGGAGCCCGCCACCGCCACGACCATCGGAATCGTCATCGTGACCACCAGCGGCAGGTCGGCCGCGGCCGACGCCCACAGCGCCCCGGCCGTGCTGAACACGCTCCACATGCAGTGGAAACCGTTCAGTACGGCCCGGCCGTACTTGCGCTCGACCGCCACGCCCTGCATGTTGATGCCCGCGTCGACCGCGCCGACCCCGAGGCCGAACAGCAGCAGCGCGGGCACCAGCAGCGGCACGCTCGGCGCGAGGGCGACGAGCACCACGGCGAGGGCCACGACCGGCTGCGCGACGCGGAGCAGCGGCTTGCTGCCCCTGCGCGAGGCGAACGAGCCGGCCGCCACGCTGCCCAGGCCGGCGAAGACCGGCACGATGAGCAGCAGGATCGTCAGGGCGCCCTCGTCGAGCCGGTGTTTGGTCTGCAGGTTCGCGACCTGGGCGAGCAGCGTGATGAACGAGAGACCCTGCACCGCGTACACGACGAACGTGGCTATGCGGGCCTGGCGATCACGAGGAGTCGGCACGGCGGCCTCCAGATGGGGGGAACGTGAGGCGCGGTCAGGTTAGCCGCTTGGCCAGCTCTTTCGCCACCTCGTCGCCGTCCTGTGACACACCCGGTGACCTCACGAGCGTGGGCGTGTGCGCGGCGGCCCAGACGCCCAGGGCGATCAGCGCGGCCACCTCGGTGACCGCCAGCACCCGTTCGACCAGGCCGAGCGGCATGACCCGCCACCACGGCAGCCCGTTGTGCGCCCCGTACAGCGCCATCGCGCCCATGCCCGTCACCCACAGCACCGAGCCCAGCCCGGACGCGAACGCGGTCAGCGCGGCCCCCCGCCGCTCCGCGCGCCGCCAGGACCGCGCGATGACCACCGCCGCGATGGGCAGGCTGAGGAAGGCCACGAAGCTGCCGGTCCGGTGGAGGACGCCGCTCAAGGTCGGCGCGAGGGACCAGTCCTGCTTGGGGAACCAGGCGGCGACGAAGAGCCCGGCGCTCCAGAGCGCCAGCGTCAGCGTGCCGACGATCCCGGCCAGCCGCCTGCGGGTCAGCGACACGCAGATGGCCGCCGACCCGCCCGCCAGCAGCGCGACGCCGAGCCCGAAGATCCAGCCCTCGGGCCCGAGGCCGTGCTGGCTGATGGTCCGCCGCAGCGGGTCGATCTCGCCGAGGCCGGCCACATCGAGGCCGATGATCACCGTGACGCCGGCCGCCACCGCGCCGAGTCCCCATCGTGCGGGTTGATGCACGAGCCCCCCTCTTCGCCGTCTTTGTCGAGACAACAGCGGGAAAAGGGAACGGATTCCTGGTGGATCAGCCCAGCGCCCGTCGTACGAGGTCATCGCTGAGCTCGCGCAGCCGCTTCCGCGCCGCGCGGTCGTACGCCTGGGCGTCGGCCCGGCTCTCCCGCTGCCCGTTGAAGTAGCGGCCGCTCACGCCGTCCAGCCCGTCGATCAGCCGCCGCGTCGCCGCCACGCCCTCGTCGACCGTGCTCATCACCGGGGCTCCCGCCACGCGGACCATGGTGGTGTCCATGTACGTGGCCGGATGCAGGGCGTTGACCGTCACACCCTGCCCGGCCAGCTCCTCGGCCAGGTCGAAGGTGAACATGATCTGCGCGAGCTTGCTCTGGCTGTAGGCGCGCTGCCGCCCGTAGCCGCGGGTCAGCATCGGGTCGGCGAAGTCGATCGCCTGCTGCCCGGCCGAGGCGACGTTCACCACCCGCGACGGCGCCGACTTGACGAGCAGCGGGATCAGCCGCCGGGTCAGGTGGTATCCGGCCAGGTAGTTGACCGCGAAGCGGAGCTCGACGCCGTCCTCGCTCTCCTCGCGGCCGGAGCCCGGCGGCCCGCCGCCCATCCCGGCGTTGTTGACCAGCACGTCGATCCGGTCGAACCGGTCGAGCACCTCGTCGGCCAGCCGGTCCACCTGGCTCAGATCGCCGAGGTCGGCCAGGACGCCCTCGGTGGTGCCGCCCGCGCCGGCCCGCGCCTGCCGTACCCGCTCAGGGTCGCGACCGTGCACGATGACGCGGTCGTCGGCGGCGAGCCGTCGCGCCAGCTCCCGCCCGAGCCCGTCCGTCGCGCCGGTGATCAGGATCGTCCTCATGCCTTCAGCCTGCCTCCTCCGTCGACGGTCAGCACCGTTCCGGTGACGAAGGAGTTGCCCACCACGTAGGCGATCGTCGCCGCCACGTCCTCCGGCCGGCCCACCCGGCCGACCGGCGAGCTCCCCGCCGCGTGGGCGAACACGGCCGCTCGCGCCTCGGCGGGCAGCCCCGACCACCACTCGGTGTCGATCACGCCGGGGGAGACGGCGTTCACCCGGATCGGGCCGAGCTCGACCGCCAGGCCGGGCACCGCGGACTCGAGCGCGCCGTTCACCGCCGCCAGAGCGGAGACGCCGGGGAAGGCCGAGCCCGCCGACGCCGCCGTCACGAACGTGATCGAACCCTCGGGGTCGAGCACGTCCAGAGCGGCCTGCGCGGTCAGCAGGTGCGGGATCAGCTTGTTCTGTACGGCCTCGACCAGCGCCTCCCGCGTCAGCGAGCGCAGCGGCCCGGCGCCGCCGCGGCCGGTCACGGTGACGATCAGATGGTCGACGACACCCGTCCGGCCGAAGAAATCGCGCATCGCCTCGGTGTCGCGGGCGTCCACGGCCTCTCCGGAGGCCCGGTCGCCGAGCTGCTTCACCGCGGCCGCCACCCGCTCGGCGGTCCGGCCGGTGATGACGACCTCGGCGCCGTCGCCCGCCAGCCGGGCCGCGGTCGCCAGCCCGATGCCCGTGGTGCCACCAATGATCACGACTCGCATCGCTTTCTCCTAATTCGAGACATCCTGCCTCGAAACTATAAAACGAGGCACGCTGTCTTGTAAAGTGGCGGACATGGTAGGCAGACCACGCAGCGAGGTGGCCAGGAAGGCGATCCTCAAGGCCGCGCTCGACCTGTGCGAGCGCGACGGATACCCGAATGTCACCCTGAAGGGCATCGCCGACGCGGCGGGTGTCGGCAGGCAGACCCTCTACCGCTGGTGGCAGTCCAAGGGCGAGGTGCTGATGGAGGCGATGACCGACCTGGTCGGCGCCGAGCTGCCGCTCCCGCCGGTCAGCGGCGACGCGGGCGCGGACCTGGTCGCGTTCCTGCGCGAGACGTTCGCGGTGGCCCACGGCGTGGCCGGGCAGGTGGTCGTGGGTCTCATGGCCGAGGCCCAGTCCGACCCCGCGTTCGGCGCGGAGCTGCGGGCCAGGCTCATCGGGCCGCGTCGGCAGGCCCTGCGCTCGGTGCTGGAACGCGGCGCGCTCCCCGCCGACGTGGACGTGGAGCTCGCGGTCGATCTGATCTTCGGCGCCATGTGGTACCGCTTGCTCAACCGCCACGCCGAAGTCGACGAGACACTCGCGGAGGAGATCGCGGCCCTGGTCGCGCGAATCGGCTGACTTTCGGCGCGCATCCGGCTGACTTTCGGCTGGGGCACCGCCCGAGGCACGAGCGAACAGCCCGGCTGCCGGATATCGTCAGAAGTGTGAATGAACGCCCGGGATCCTGGTTGCCGCGCCTGCAAGAAGTCGGAGAACGGCTGGCTGAGGAATGGGTCTCGGCACGCCGCCCCAAAGACGAGGAAAGCGCCCCGGCACCGCACGAACTGCGGGCCTCCGACGACGATCGCGAGCGTTTCGTCCAGGTGCTGCAGGACGCCCACGCCGACGGCCGCCTCATGCTCGACGAGCTGGAGGAACGGCTCGGGGTCGTCTACTCGGCGCGGACGCTGGGCGAGCTCGCCGCGGTGACGGCCGACCTGCTGCCCGCCGAGCAGCAGCCGCTGAACCTCGACGGCAGGCCGGTGTCGGCGTTCTTCAAGAAGGAGCAGCGCGGCGGACGCTGGGTGGTGCCCGCTGAGCTGACCGTCACGGCCATGTTCGGCACCACCAAGCTGGATTTCCGCGAAGCCATCCTGCAGAACCGGCGCATCGTGATCAACGCCACGCTGGTCTTCGGCGGCCTCGAGATCCACGTGCCCGAGGGTCTCGAGGTGATCCGCGTCGCGAAGGGCAGCACGGTCCGGCTGACCAAGCAGCCGACCGAGCCGGGAGCGCCGGTGGTCGAGGTGCACACCACCAACTTCGCGGGCGACGTCAAGGTCAAGGAACCACCCCGCCGCAAGCGCCGCCGCTGAGTCCTGTCCAGCCGCTACCCGGCCGTGTCGAAGTTGATCGCGCTGTAGGCGCGCAGCTTCGTGAGCTGGTGTTCGCTGTCCACCTTGCGGATGGTGCCGGAACGCCCGCGCATCACCAGCGAGTGCGTCAGCGCCACCCCGCCCCTGAACCGTACGCCCTGCATGAGCTCGCCCTGCGTGATGCCCGTCGCCGCGAAGAACACGTCCTCGGACCGCACCAGGTCGTTCGTGGTCAGCACTTGGCCGAGGTCGTGCCCGGCGTCGATCGCCTTCTGCCGCTCGGCGTCGTCGCGTGGCCACAGCTTGCCCTGGATCACGCCGCCCATGCACTTGAGCGCGCACGCGGCCACGATGCCCTCGGGCGTGCCGCCGATGCCCAGCATCAGGTCGATGCCGGTGTCGGCGCGGGCCGCCATGATCGCGCCCGCCACGTCGCCGTCGACGATGAACTTGATCCGCGCCCCGGTCTCCCTGATCTCCTTGACCATCTGCTCGTGCCGCGGGCGGTCGAGTACGACGACCGTCACGTCAGAGGACGAAACCCCCTTGGCCCTGGCGACGGCCGCGATGTTGGCGGACACCGGAGCCTCGATGTCGACCACGTCGGCGGCCTCGCAGCCGGTGACCAGCTTCTCCATGTAGAACACGGCCGACGGGTCGTACATCGAGCCACGCTCGCTCACCGCGATCACCGACACCGCGTCGGGCATGCCGAGCGCCGTCAGCCGGGTGCCGTCGATCGGGTCGACGGCCACGTCGCAGTCGGCGCCGCTGCCGTCGCCGACCCGCTCGCCGTTGAACAGCATCGGGGCGTGGTCCTTCTCACCCTCCCCGATGACCACCACCCCGTTCATCGACACGGTGTTGATCAACTGGCGCATCGCGTTCACCGCCGCGCCGTCCGCGCCGTTCTTGTCCCCCCGGCCCACCCAGCGGGCCGCCGCCATCGCGGCCGCTTCGGTGACGCGGACGAGTTCCAGAGCCAGGTTGCGATCAGGGGCGCGCTCTCCCGTGGCCAGCGCTGGGGGTACGGACGACTGATCGGACATGATGAAGGCCCTCCTTGTGGACAAACTGTCTCGATGGTAGTTGTCCCTGTATCCCCGGTCAGCGGAGGATAATGTGCCTGCCATGAGCAGCGATGTGGAACAACCGGCGACAGCCCGCACCTCCGGGCGAGGTGCGGCCACGCGCAGCGCGCTACTCCAGGCCGCCCGGGACGTCTTCGTCTCCAAGGGCTTCGCCGAGGCCGGCGTGACCGACGTGGTGGCCAAGGCCGATGCCAGCGTCGGCAGCCTTTACCACCACTTCTCCGGCAAGGCCGACCTCTACCTCACGCTGTTCGAGGAGTGGCAGGCCAGGCAGGCCCAGCGGACCAAGCAGGCCGCCCGCGAGGCCCGCGCCGAGGGAGAGAACGACCCGATGCGGGTCTTCATCCGCGCCGCCCGCGCCTATCTCGACGGCTGCATCGAGGAACGCGAGCTCGCCGCGCTGTTCCTGCGCGGCGACGGGCCGCCCGGCTTCGAGCTGGTCATGCGCGCCCGCCTGCGCAAGTGGGCCGAGCGCAACGCCGCGCTCTTCGAGGACGACGAGGGGGCCCTGGTCGTCGTCCTCACCGGCGCTCTCGCGGCCGCCGTCTCCGAGGTGGTGCTCTCGGACGACCCCAAGCTGGCCGCGGACGTGCTCGCCATCATCGGCCAGATCCGCCCGGCCGCTTCGGCAGGCGGCACCACCAGCGGGTAATCTCGCCAGTTGTGCGACGGTTCACCGAAGGTATCTATGGCTACGTGGTAGCCCTGCTCGTCTGTCTCGCGGGGGTGGGGCTGTTCCTGCTGGTCACGCCGCAGAGCCGGGAGCAGCACATTCCCAAGCTCGACTACTCGATGACCGTCGCCAACTTCGGCCATGACGTGCCGTACCAGGTGTGGGCGCCCGCGAAGGACCCGGCGGGCTGGGTCCCCAACAGCAACAAGATCGCCAAGGGCTCCGGTGGGGCCCAGGTGCTCTACCTGGGCTACGCGACGGCCAAGATGCAGCACGCCATGTTCGTGCAGAGCGACGAGAAGCCGGCCGCCGGGTTCGCCGACCGGATGGCCAACTCCAACCGGGTCGTGGGCACCCAGCAGGTGGCCGGACAGCCGTGGGAGCAGCGCTTCCGCGAGGACAAGAACCAGCGCTCCCTGGTCCGGGTGCTGCCGGAGGTCACGCTGGTCGTCACCGGCACGGCCGACTGGGCCGAGCTGGGCGAGCTGGCCGCCGACCTGCGGCAGCGGCCGAAGCCGACGGGCTGACCCGTGGCACGGGTCTCCCCGGCGGGCCAGGGCGCGGATGTCGGTTCCTGACCCTAAGGTGGTGCGCGTGGCAGACGAGAAGGCACCCGCAGCAGATGAGAAGGCACCCTCATACGAGCAGGCCCGCGAGGAGCTGACCGAGGTGGTGCGCCGCCTGGAGACGGGCGGGCTCACCCTGGAGCAGTCGATCGAGCTGTGGGAGCGCGGCGAGAAGCTGGCCGCCATCTGCGAGGAGTGGCTGCAGGGAGCCAGGGTGAAGCTCGCCGCCGCCATGGCCCGCCGCGCCGACCCCACCGCCGCCCAGTCGGACGACGCGCCGTTCTGACCGCCTGTCGCGTCAGCCGTGATAGCCGCTCAACGCGTCAGGCGGGGTGGCGGCGCATCGCTCAGGCGGCGCGGTGAAGGGCCACCACCGGGATGCGGCGGGTGGTCTTCTCCTGATACTCCGCGAAACCCGGGGCGATCTCCACCACCTGGGCATAGAGCTTGTCGCGCTCCTCGTCCCCCACGACCTCGGCCGTGACCTCGAACGTCTCCGTCCCGATCTCGACGGTCACCTCCGGGTTGGCGACCAGGTTGTGGTACCACGCCGGGTGGTGGTCGGCGCCCGCGTAGGAGGCGACGACGATGTAGCGGTCACCGTCCTCGAAGTACATCACCGGGCTCGTCGTACGCTTGCCGCTCTTGGCGCCCGTGGTCGTGAGAAGCACCAGGTTGGCGCCCTCGAACATGCCGCCGACCTTGCCCTCGTTGGCGCGGAACTCGGCGATGATCTGCTCGTTGAAGTCGTTGGCCATGCTCGGCTCCTTGAATCGGAAATTTCTCCGGTTAAGGCGCCCAGCCTAACCGGAGAAATTTCCGGTTACAACGGTTATGCTCGCCCTGTGTGTGAGCGCCGCATGCTGCCGATCGTCGGGCAGCCTCAGCCCGAACGGGCCGACGCGGCGCGCAACAGGCAGAAGATCATCGAGGTGGCCGCCAGGATGATCGCCGACGGGTCCGTTGACCAGCTCTCCCTCGATGAGGTCGCCCGTGAGGCATGCGTGGGGGTCGGCACGGTCTACCGCCGATTCGGGGATCGGGCCGGGCTGGTGCTGGCGCTGATCGACGATCGGGAGCGGCGCTTCCAGGCGGCCTTCCTGAACGGCCCGCCGCCGGTCGGGCCGGGGGCGCCTCCCGCCGAGCGGATCAGGGCGTTCCTGCACGCGCTGGTCGATCGGGTGGTCGAGCAGCTCGACCTGTTCTTGCTGCTGGAGCTCGGGCCGCCGGCCGCCCGGCTCAGCGGGCCGTACAAGGTGCACCACACCCACTTGACCGCGCTGCTCGCCCAGGTGCGTCCAGAAGGCGCGGACTTCCTGGCGGACGCGCTGCTGGCGCCGATCAGCGCCCATCTGCTCCGCCACCAGCGGGACGAACGCGGCATGTCGGTCGAGGAGATCAAGGCCGGATTCGACGCCCTGACCCAGGCGATCAGGGCGTGAGGCCGGTTTCGTCGGAAGCCTTCTTGCGGGGTTTGCGGGGTTTGGTAGCGGCTGGTGTCGTGCCGTCTTCCGTACGGACGGTCAGGCGGTCGTCAGTGAACCGGATCGTCAGCACGGAGCCGGGGGCCACGTTCTTGGCCAGCCGGACGACCTCCCCGGACGGATCCTGGACGATGGCGTAGCCGCGTTCCAGCGTGGCGGCGGGTGACAGGGCGACGAGCCGGGCACGGAGATGTGACAGCGAGTCCTCCGCGCGGTCGAGCGAGCCCTTCAGCGAGCGCCTGGCCCGGTCTCGGAGCGCGTCGGCCTGCTCGGCCCGGCGTTCGAGCTCGCGCACCGGGTCGGCCAGCGAGGGCCGGGAGCGTACCGACGTCAGCCAGGACATCTCCCGGTCGAGCCAGCCGCCGACCACCCTGCGGCCTCTGTCGCGCAACTGGCGCACCAGCGTGAGCTGCTCGCCCACGTCGGGCACCACCTTCTTGGCGGCGTCGGTCGGCGTCGAGGCCCGCACGTCGGCCACCAGGTCGAGCAGCGGGCTGTCCTGCTCGTGGCCGATCGCGCTCACCACGGGCGTGCGGCAGGCGGCCACGGAGCGCACCAGCGTCTCGTCGGAGAACGGCAGCAGGTCCTCCAAGGAGCCGCCGCCACGGGCGATGACGATCACCTCGACCTCGGAGTCCGCGTCGAACTTACGCAGCGCCTCGGTGACCTCGCCCACGGCGTACGGGCCCTGGACGGCCACCTCCTCGACCTTGAAGCGCACAGCCGGCCAGCGGCGCCGGGAGTTCTCCAGCACGTCGCGCTCCGCCGCCGAGTCACGGCCGCAGATCAGCCCGACCGTGCCGGGCAGGAACGGCAGCCGCCGCTTCCGGTCGGCGTTGAACAGGCCCTCGGCGGCCAGCAACTGGCGCAGCCGTTCGAGCCGCGCGAGCAGCTCGCCCACGCCGATCGGCCTGATCTCCAGCGCGGTAAAGGCGAACGAACCCTTGTTGACCCAGAAGTCGGGCTTGACGTGCACCACGACCCTCGCGCCATCGGCCGGGCGCGGCACGGCCGCCTCGTAGACGCCGCGCGGGGCGGTGACCCGTGCCGACACGTTCGCCACCGGGTCGCGCAGCGTCATGAACACCGTGCCACCACGCGCGCTCAGGTCGGTGATCTGGCCCTCGACCCAGACCGTGCCCAGCTTGCCGATCCAGCCGCCCACCATCTGAAGGACGGTGCGGATCGGCAGCGGAGACTCGGGTGAGGTCTTCGAGGTCATGTCGGAAGACTACGGGTCCAGGGGGACTTATTCCCCGGCCTGCAGCTTGGCCAGGCGGTTCTCGTACATCCGGACGACCTCGGCCCGCGCGCTCGTGGCCTGCTCGTACGCGATGAGCTCGGTGATCTGCGCGGCCGACTTGCCGCGCATCCTGGCGCGCAGCGAGGCGACGGTCAGCTCGGAGTAGCCGGGCAGCGGCTCAGCCAGACCGTTGGCGGCCGTCGCCTCAGTGGCGGTTGCCTCAGTGGCCGGCGCGTCGGTGGCGGTCGCCTCAGTGGCGGTCGCCGGCTCCGTGGCGGGCTTGGCCTTGGCAGTGGCCCTCGGCTTGGCGGCGGTACGCGGCTTGGCGGCCCGCTTGGGCTTGACCTCGACGACCTCCGGCGCGACGACCGGCTCCGGCGCGGCCACCGGCTCGGCGGCGACGGCGGGCTCGACGGTGGCGACCTCAGGCTCGGGTGCGACGGCCGGTTCGGGCGCGACGATGGCAGCCTCGGGCTCGGCGGCGACGGCGGCCTCGACGGTGGCGACCTCAGGCTCAGGCGCGACGGCGGGCTCGACCACGGCGACCTCAGGCTCGGGCGCGACGGCGGGCTCGGGGATGACGATGGGCTCGGGGACGACGGCGGCCGCAGGCTCGGGGGCGACGGTCGGTTCAGGAGCGACGGCGGGCTCGACCGTGGCGGACGCGGGCTCGGGCGCGGCTGCGGGCTCAGGGGCGGCGGTCGGCTCGGGGGCGGTCACCGGTGCGGGCGCGGCGGCGGTTTCGGTGGCGGTGGCCTCGGGCTTCGGCTTGGCCGCCGGGCTGAAGATGACCGGGTCCGGCTTGGTCTTGGCGGTGCCGTTGGGCGCGGCGGCGTCCGACGGGGTGGGGCGCGGCGCGAAGATGACCGGTTCCTTGCGAGCGGGCTTCGCCGCCACCTCCTCGTCCACCGTCGCGGGCGCGGCAACCTGGTCGGCGGCGGACGGGCGGGAGTCGTAGTCCGCCTCCTTGGCCTCCTTGCCGGCAAGTCCCTTGATCGAGTTCTTCATCCGATCGACGAGCAGCAGCGCCTGACCAGCCGCGCTCAGAGTGGTCTGGATCACGAGGAGCGGAAGGTCCTTGGCCTTCTCCTTCAGCTCGTCTTTGTTGGTGATGGTCTTCGTGATGTTGCGTATCACGTCGCTGAAGGACATGACATCTCCCTGGGAGGTCTGTATTGGACGGCCAGTCTGGCAAACGGCGGGCAACCACGCACGCGCGGGCCTGTTGGCCGCTCCACGTAGCATAAGAAGTATGGAGCCCCAGACCCCCACTTCCCGCCGAGTGCTCGTAGCCAGGCCACGCGGCTACTGTGCCGGAGTCGATCGAGCCGTGGTGGCGGTCGAGAAAGCCCTGGAGCAATACGGAGCGCCTGTCTACGTGCGTAAGCAGATCGTGCACAACACGCATGTGGTCAAGACTCTGGAGGCCAGAGGCGCGATCTTCGTCGAGGAGACCGACGAGGTGCCTGAGGGCGAGATCGTGGTGTTCTCGGCCCACGGCGTCTCGCCCGCCGTGCACGACGAAGCCAAGCAGCGCGGGTTGCGCACGATCGACGCTACCTGCCCGCTGGTCACCAAGGTGCATAACGAGGCAAAGAGGTTCGCTGGCCAGGAATACGACATCCTGCTGATCGGCCACGAGGGGCACGAGGAGGTCGAAGGCACCGCCGGTGAGGCGCCCGACCACATCCAGCTCGTCGACGGCCTCGACTCCGTCGACCGGATCCAGGTGAAGGACCCGTCCAAGCTGGTCTGGCTGTCGCAGACCACGCTCTCCGTCGACGAGACCAACGAGACGGTGGCCAAGCTCAAGGAGCGCTTCCCCACGCTGATCGACCCGCCCAGCGACGACATCTGCTACGCGACCCAGAACCGCCAGGTCGCGGTGAAGGAGATCGCCGCCGAGTCGCAGCTGGTCATCGTGGTCGGGTCGGAGAACTCCTCCAACTCCAAGCGCCTGGTCGAGGTGGCCAAGGACTACGGCGCCGACGCGTCCTACCTGGTCGACAACGCCACCTTCATCCGCGACGAGTGGCTCGACGGCGTGACCACGGTCGGCGTGACCAGCGGCGCCTCGGTGCCGGAAGAGCTGGTCGCCGAGGTGCTCGCCCGGCTGGCCGCGCACGGGTTCGACGACGTCGCGGAGGTCGAGCCGGTCCACGAGAGCGTGCGCTTCGCGCTTCCCCACGAGCTCCGCAAGGACCTACGAGCTTCCTAACCGACCGCGCGGTCCTCGGGCGGTCGCGGTGCCTCGCGTGCCGTGCGGCATGGCCAGTCCTCGATAGGCGGCCCGCCGCGCGGCGTCGCCGATCCTCGGTAGGAAGCGCCGCACGGTGTGGCCGGTTCCCGGCAGGCGGCCCGCCGTGTGGCGTGGCCGGTCCTCGGCGGGCGGCCCGCCATGCGTTCTCGATCGTCAGTCCGCCGGGCGGCGTGGCCGGTCCTGGATGGTCAGCCCGCCGTGTGAGCCGGGTCAGTCCTCGGTGCGCGGTGTGCCGTACACCTTGGGCTCGAAGTAGCCCTCGGGCTCCGGTACGAACGACTGGCGCGGGCGCGGTGCCTCGGCACCCGCCCGCAGTTCCTCGCGCAGGTCGCGTACGTTGTCGCGCAGCCCGCGGCGCCAGGCGACGACGAGCACGATCGCCGAGCCCGCGAACAGCCAGGGCGCCCCTTGCGACAGCGAGCCGAACAGGCCGAGCAACAGCGACTGCGTGATCGACACCGAGCCGAGCGCCCGGCCCAGCTCGACGAAGAGCGTCGCCACGAAGAACACCAGCGGCGGCGTGACCACCAGCGACAGCAGCTCGCGCGGGTTGACCAGGAGCACGCCGAGCAGGCTCGCCACCACGAACACCGGCCCGACCACGATCGGCAGGTTGATCAGGGCGGCCATGACATAGGCCGCCAGCGTGGCGATCAGGGCGAGCGCGATGGCACCGCGAGCGGTCAGCCTGACGGCCGATCGCTTGCCTTTCTCACTCATGGCCCCCGCCCCCTTACTGCGACCCGTTGGCCAACTTACCGTTCGCGTGCGAGATCAGAGACGAGGTTTCCAGCAGTTCGGGCGAGGCCAGCGGCCTGGGCAGGCCCTCCAGCATCTCCGGAGAGTCGAGCTCGCGGTCGACGACGCCCAGATCGTGCAGCTTGCGCGCGCTGACGAGCACCCGGCTTTCGAGGGATCCCACAGTCTTGTTGTACGCCTCGACGGCCCGGGTCAGGGACTTGCCCAGGGACTCGACATTCCTTCCCAGCGACGAGAGCCGCTCGTACAGCTCCTTGCCCAGTTCGAACACCGCGCGCGCGTTCTCGCTCAGCGCCGCCTGCTGCCAGGCGTACTGGGCGGTGCGCAGCATCGTGATCAGCGTGGTCGGGGTGGCGATGTGCACGCGGCGCGTCATCGCGTACTCCAGCAGCGCCGGATCACGCTCCAGCGCGGGCGCCAGGAACGCCTCGCCGGGGATGAACAGCACCACGAACTCCGGCGACGGGTTGAACCCCTGCCAGTACGCCTTGGCGGCCAGCCGGTCGACGTGCTCGCGTACGTGCCTGGCGTGCGCGTCGAGCCGCACGGTCGCCAGCGTGTCGTCGGACGCCTCCGCGGCCTCCAGGTAGGCGGCCAGCGACACCTTGGAGTCGATCACGATGTTCTTGCCGCCGGCCAGCCGCACGATCATGTCGGGCCGCATGGCGCCCTCGGTGACCTGCTCGTCGAAGTCGCAATAGCGCTGCATCCCGGCGATCTCGGCGACCCTGCGCAGCTGCAGCTCGCCCCACCGGCCGCGGGCCTCGGGCCGTTGCAGCGCCCGGACCAGCGCCGTGGTCTGCGAACGCAGCTCCAGGTTGCTCTGCCGGACGAACTCCATCTGCTTGGCCAGCTCGGCACGGCCGGCACGCTGCCCCGACTCGGTGTCGCGCAGCTGTGCCTCGACCCGCGTGAGCGCGTCCTTCAGCGGCTCGACCAGATGCTCGACCGCCTGCCTGCGCTGGTCGAGGTCGCCGGTCGCCTCGGCGCGGCTGGCGGCCAGCCTGGTCTCGGCCAGCTCCAGGAAGCGGATGTTGTTGACGTCGAGTGCCCGGGTGGACAGGGCCTGGAAGCGCTCGGCGAGCTGCTCCTCGACGTAGACGAGCTTGTCGGCGGTCGATCTGGCCCTGGCTTCGGACTCCGCCACCCGCACCGCCGCCCGGGTGCGGGCGATCATGAACCCGATGGCCAACCCAACGGCCAGGCCGATGAGAAGCGAGACGACATCCACTCCATCGCTATCCACTCCATTGATGATTGCAGGACATCGGTTGTGGATCTCTCCGACACGCTTGGGCGTTCCGCTTGTGCGGCTCCCCGATCGTCACTCAGAGTACTTGTATGGTTACTGGATCGCGGCGCGCGCTGCCGCTCGTGGCGGCGATCGCCGTGACGGCCGGCGTGCTCGTGCTGGCGGCGGTCGTCGTCCGCGCCGGCTCCGCGAGCCCCGTCGCCGCCCCGGCCCCCGGGCCGGCGTTGCGGTGGGAGCCCGGCGCGTGCGTGCGCAGTTCCGCGGAGCGCTACGACCTGACGCCGTGCAACGGCGGCGACTCCGAGGTGGTCGCCGTGACCGCCGATCCGGCGGGTCCCGGCGCGTGCCCCGACGACGTGGACGACGTCCTGCGTATCGACGGAGGACGCGTGGCCTGCGTACGCAACTTCCTCGATCCGCACCCGGGCGCGCCGGGCGGGGGCGGGGGAGTGCTCAGGCCGGGCGACTGCGTCGCGCTCGACGGCCGTGAGCGGCCGTGTTCTGAGCCCGGCTGGTACGGCAGAGCCGTCGCGCTCGTCCGTACACCGTCGAACTGCCCCGCGACCACCCTCGACACGCTCGCCTTCGACCACGCGGCACCCGGCACGCTGACCGGAGACGCCGTGATCTGCCTCGGCGCCGGTGGCAAGGTGCTCGACAGGGGAATGTGCGTGGCCGAGCCGGGCCCCGGCGTGGTGACCAGGTCGGCGATCAACCGGGTCTCCTGCGCCTCGCAGAGGGCCTGGGCCCGGGTGACCGGCTTCGCCGGGTCCGCCAAAAGCTGCCCGGACGGCTCAGACCGCTACCTGGAGGCTCGGGGTGCCTATCGTCCCGTGACCTGTCTGCGTCTTGTGAGCAAGTAAACTCGGCCAACGTGAGCGAGCGTAGCGAGGGAACCATCAAACACAGCAGTCAAAGACTCATATGCCCGACGGAGTCGGGCATATGAGTCTCTCCATTGGCATCGTCGGTCTGCCCAACGTCGGCAAGTCCACGCTCTTCAACGCGTTGACCAAGACCGGCAACGCCCTAGCCGCGAACTATCCGTTCGCCACCATCGAGCCCAACGTGGGCATCGTGGGCGTGCCCGACGACCGCCTGCCCAAACTGGCCGAGATCTTCTCCTCGGCCAAGGTGCTGCCCGCCAAGGTGGAGTTCGTCGACATCGCGGGCCTGGTCAAGGGCGCCTCGGAGGGGCAGGGGCGGGGCAACCAGTTCCTCGCCAACATCCGCGACACCGACGCGATCTGCCAGGTGATCCGGGTCTTCACCGACCCCGACGTCACGCACGTCGACGGCGAGATCTCCCCCAAGCGCGACATCGAGACCATCAACACCGAGTTGATCATGGCCGACCTGCAGACGGTCGAGAAGGCCATCCCGCGCCTGCAGAAGGAGGCGCGCCACAACAAGGACAAGAAGGTCGCGCTGGAGGCCACCGAAGCCGCCCTGGCCGTGCTCGAGACGGGCAAGACCATCTTCGAGAGCGGACTCGACCGCGACGAGCTGCGTGAGCTCCACCTGCTGACGGCCAAGCCGTTCCTCTACGTGTTCAACCTCGACGCCGACGAGCTGATCGACTCCGCGCTCCGCGAGCAGCTCTCCACCCTCGTCGCCCCGGCCGAGGCGGTCTTCCTCGACGCCAAGATCGAGTCGGAGCTGGTGGAGCTCGACGACGAGGAGGCGCTGGAGCTGCTGCAGTCGGTGGGCCAGGAGGAGTCCGGCCTGTCGCAGCTGGCCAGGGTGGGCTTCGAGACGCTCGGCCTGCAGACCTACCTGACGGCCGGGCCCAAGGAGACCAGGGCCTGGACGATCCGCAAGGGCGCCACCGCTCCCGAGGCCGCCGGCGTGATCCACACCGACTTCCAGCGTGGCTTCATCAAGGCCGAGGTCGTGTCGTTCGACGACCTGGTCGAGGCGGGCTCCATCGCCAGCGCCCGCTCGGTGGGCAAGGCCCGCATCGAGGGCAAGGACTACGTCATGCGCGACGGCGACGTGGTGGAGTTCCGCTTTAACGTCTGATTCCCGGATAGGTGAGACGTCAACCACTTTGGGCCCCTACGCGTCGAATCGTCACAGCGTTTACGCTGACTCGGGAGGGCCCTCATGATCCGTCGCATCATCCGGAAACGACGTCCAGCACCTTCACTCGCGGGTATCAGCCTCGAAGAGGAGCTCGCCCTGTTGCGGGTCGAGCTCATGTACGGCCTGCGCGTCAATCGCGAGGCGTACTTGCGCAGGAAAGTGGACGAGCGCGAAGAGCTCGCCACACGGATGCGTGACCAGGACGCCGCCACCATGCTCGAAGACCTCCGCGGCTCGCTGGAGCGGTCGGTGCGGCCCACGGTGGTCGATCTGCGGAGCAGGAGACGGCACGACCCGGGACAGGACCCAGAGTCTGCCTGAGGGCGCGCCACGCAGCAGGCCGCAGGCCCCTGACGGGGTGTGCGGCCGTTCGCGTGCTATACCAATTCCGCAGGTCAAAGAGAGTCCATGGCTGCTTTGGACAGGAATCCATGGCCGCCGGGCTATGCCAATACCGGCCTCTGGCCTGGTCAAATGCCCATTTGGCGGGGCAAATTGCAAGGGTTGGCGCTCCAGCGTGTCATGCGCACCTGGTTTGCCCATGGACGGCGATGCCTGCAGCATGGGCGTGGCTTTCCTGGAACAATGGCGGAGGCAGGTAGTGTGACTGCTTTACCGCAGATGATGGGGATCGGCAACGGACGACACCGCGCCAGCCCGGGGGATCGGCGCGAGCGGAGGCGTGATGGCTCGTAGGTCAACCGTCCAGCAGGGTCCTCGGATCCCTGGCGACCCCGAGCTTTCGGCACCCCACGATATAGCCGACTTCGACGTGTCGCCTGCCCGCAGGCCGCGCCGTGGCGGTTGGTCGGGCGCCGGCGGGCGATGGTTGGTGTGGACCGGTCGCATCATTCTCTGGGCGGTTATCGCGGTTATCGTGGTCAATGGGGTCCGTGCCCCATTTGAGAGGTTTACTCAGGGGAGCGCGGCGACTCCGAATGAGGCGCCCGTGGCCAATCACGGATTCCCGGTCGATCGTGGCATGGCGTTCGCCGCCCAGTTCGCCGGCGTTTATCTGAATTTCAGTCCGGCCGACGCGCAGAGCAGGGCGGGCAAGCTGGCCGCGTTCCTGGCCGACGGCATGGATCAGCAGATGGGCTGGGACGGCAACGGCAAGCTGGCCGCCGTCGCGATCCAGCCGTACGACATCGAGGCCACCGACGCCAATGACGCGATCGTCACCGTGGCCTTCCAGACGGGCTCCCGCCGGATGATGCTGTCGGTCCCGATCTACTACGCGGCTGACGGCGCCGGCAAGTTCGTCGTCTCCGGCCGGCCCGCGATACTGCCCGCGCCAGGCCGGGCCGATCTGCCCCAGCTCGCCAAGCCCGAGAACGACGACGCCGTCGCCGCGGAGCTCAAACCGCAGATGGAAGACTTCTTCAAGAACTACGGCTCGGGCGACACGACGGGCTTGCAGCGCTATGTCGCCGCGGGCAAGAGCATCGCGAGTTTCGGCGGGGCCTTCACCTTCGCCGAGCTCAAGGAGATCGTGGTGCCTGTGGGGGGCGCCACCCGAGAGATCCAGGTGGTCGTGGTGTGGACCGTGCCCAGCGGCGCGGCCCCGTCAGCCGACCCGAACAGCACCGACCCCAACGCGGCCGGTGCCCGCCTGGAGCAGGCATACCGCCTCACCGTCGAGAAGCAGGGCGACAAATGGTACGTCGATGACATCCGCGGCGCCGGTCGGGCCGTTGGGTAGACGCACTCACGCACTGCTGATCGGTAACCCCGGGAGGACAAAGAAGTGATCTTGAAAACGATACTGCTCACCATGATGGAAACGGCGCCGACGCCCACTCCCACCGGGATCGACTCCGCGGGGCTCGCCGACTTCCTGCGGGCCTTCTTCGCCCCACTCTTCCTCGTCGTCGTCTCCGTGGTCGCCCTCTTTTTCCTCTTCACACGGGAGATCACGAGGTTCGTCCAGTTCCTCATCCTGGCCATCGCCATCGGCGTGATCTTCTACGTTCCCAACATCATTGAGGTGACGGCGAAGGCGATCGCGGGAGCACTGGGCATCAAGTAAAGGGTTGAGACCGCTCAGGGGCGGTCATTGTACGAGCGGGTGGAGAGGAGGACCGCGTGGACCTGCCCACGTATACCAACATTTGGCGAATCGAGAAGCGGCTCTACAAGCTGTACGACCTACGGCTGCCGATGCCGCTCCCCATCGTGTGGATCGGCGTGTTCGTCGGCGTCCTGGCTCCATGGTCCCTGCTTCTCATGCTCGTGGGCATCCAATTTCACGCACCATGGCACGTGCTTTACCTGGTGCCGCCGGGCATCGTCACCTGGCTGTCCACCCGGCCGGTGATCGAGAACAAGCGCCTGACCGAGCTCCTTCAGTCGCAGCTGCGTTATGTGGGCGAGCCGCGGGCCTGGTGCCGGATGGCGCCGACGGCCGAGTCCGAGGTGATCACTTTCGCGGGCCGCGTCTGGCGGGTCACGCCCAAGCGGGCCAAGGCGCCACGCAAGGCGCGCCAGCCCCAGCGCAAGCGCCGCGCCGAGCTCGCCATCGCCGCCGAGTCCGTCGCCGGGACCAAGCTGTCCGTCACCGAGGCCAAGCTTTCTGTCGCCGGGACCAAGCCGGCTGTCGGTGCCGAGCCGGTGACCGGGCCGCGCCAGGTCCGCCCCGCGGTCGCGGCCGCCGCCGCGGCGGCGGCGCAGGCTCCGGTCACGGAGTCCAGGCCCGCCCGTCTCGGCTGGGGCTCGGCCCCGCGCCGCGGCACCGCCCCCGCCCTGGGCGCCGACCTGGCTGCCCAGCCCGCGGCAGGGCAGACCGAACCGGGCCGCCAGTCTGAGACCCCGGACCGGACACTCGCGATGGGCTCCCGGTCGACGTCGGGGATGGGGTCGCGGGGAGGTACACGGTCGGAGGAGACGCCTCTGGTCGCCGCAGAGCTGGACGAGGTCTCTCGGGCGGACGAGCGGCGCCGGGGTGCCACGGGGCGGGGTGAAGTGCCGCGGACCGGGGCGCAGGGCGACGAGCCGTCCTCGGTCGTGCGCGGGAAGGGCGCGGCTCGGGAGGGCGTCGTCTCTGACGTCGCCCGTATGGTCGGGTTCGTCCCGGGCGCTGACGAGGCGCAGGCCGTCCAGGAGGCGCACGGCGTACGGGAGACGCACGGCGTACGGGAGACGCACGGCGTACGGGAAACGCGGGAAGTACGAGAGACACCGGTCGAGTCGCAGTCGCCGGAAGGGGCTGCGGAGGGCCGTAACGCGTCGCGTGAGGAGCGGCCCGCCGCGGCCGGGAAGCCGATCGACACGGAGGCACTACGGCGGCTCCGCAAGCTCGCCGCGAGCGCCGACACCCCGTCGTCCAGCGAGTCGGCGCGCGCCGAAGTAGCGCGCGCTGAGGCGACCCACGTGGAGGCGACCCGCGCAGAGGCGACTCGCCCGGACACAGTGCGCCCGGAGGTGGCGCGCACTGAGGTGCTGGGTGACGGAGCGGGGTCTCGGGATGTCGCGGCTGGTGGAGCTGCCGAGGAAGGGCGGCGAGCGGAGGCGGGCGGGTCCTCGGGTGCGGGACGGGGTGAGGGATCGCGGCAGGACGAGGGGGAGGGCCCCGAAGAGGTTCGCGCGGTTGGGGCGGATGAGGTGGCGCGTGATCAGCACCGGAAGGGGCAGCCGCCCAGGCAGGGCCCGTCGCTGGTGCTGCCGGACGCGCAACGGCTCTGGCCGGTCAGTCCTGACGGCAAGCCGGTGCGGTTCATCCGGCCGGTGACGGGCGACGACGAGGGCCAGGAGACCGAGACGGCTCCAGCCGGGCGCGACGAGCCCACGACCACCGCGTCCGTCCACGAAATCGGCCTCGCCAGGAGCGAGCGAGCTCGCCAAGACGTCGGCCCCGCGAAGAGTGGGCGAGCCGAGCCGGGCGTGAGCGAGCCTGGTAGCGCGGCAGCGTCCGGGGCTGAGCCATCGGGAAGCAGGACGGTCGAGAGCGAGACGTTCGAGACCGGGCCGGTTGAGAGCGGGCCGGTTGAGAGGGAGTCCGTCGTGCGGGCGCCCGCGGCCAGGCAGATCGCCCCGGGGCCCAAGCCCGGCGAAAGGGTGCGGCGGGTCGAGTCCGTGGTGGGCCGCGACTCCGGTGGCTGGCGGCGGATCGCGCAGGTGGTCGTCGGTGGCGGCAATGTGCGGACCGACGGGTCGGAGATCGACGAGGCCAGGGCGCGGGCGGTGTTCAGCGGCAGTCGCCGGGTCGTGGTGCTCGGCTGCACCGGCGGCGCCGGGCAGAGCACGACCGCGCTGATGCTGGGCCACACGTTCGCCAAGTACCGCGACGACCGGGTCGTGGCCATCGACGCCAACACCGGCGGCAACACCCTGACCAGCAAGATCGAACCGGAGACCCCCGAGACGCTGGCCTCGCTGCTGTCCGGGCTCGACCGAGTCAGCGGCTACCTGACCATGCGGGGCTACACCACCCGCACCGTGTCGGGGCTGGAGGTGATCGGCGCCGACACCGACGCGGGCGCCGAGCAGCGGTTGTCCGACCGGACGCTGTTCTCCGACCATCGGCTGGGCCAGGTCATGCACCTGCTCGACCGGCACTACAAGCTGGCCGTCATGGATCCGGCCGCCGCGCTCGCGGCCCGCGTACTCCCGTACGCCGACCAGCTGGTCCTGGTGGTCCCCGCGAGTGAGGAGGCGGCGGAGGCGGTGGCGATGACGTACGAGTGGCTCGACGGGCACGGCTGCGCGGACCTGCGCAGGCGGGCGGTCATGGTGGTCAACGGCGTGAGCAGGCGTTCGATGGCCGATGTCGAGCAGGCGGAATCGGTGGCCAGGGGCAGGTGCCGGGCCATCGTCAGGGTCCCCTGGGAAGACGACCTGGCGCCGGGTGGCGACGGGGTCGTCGATCCCGGGCAGTTGCGCGCGGCCGGGCGGCGGGCCTATCTCGCCCTCGCCGGAGTCGTGGTCGCGGGCTTTGCGGCAAAGACGGTCCGTCCGAGCGAAGAGGAGTTGGCGAGTGACCCCCCGGGCACGAGAATCGGTGAGCGATAAGTGAACGTGCGAGCAGGTCTGACTTGTTCATGCGCCGAGGGGGCGGCATGAGCAGGGGGTCCCGAGCGCATCAGCGCCTGGCGGTCCGCTATTTCGACGACCGCATCCTGCTCACCAACACCTCCGCATGGGCGTATTTCCGCCTTCCGACGGTCAGCTATGAGTTCGTCACGCCCGAAGAGCGTGAGGCGCTGGCCACCAACATCACGATCGCGCTGGCCACGATCAGGATGCCCGACGCCGAGGTCCACCTGAGGGTCGCGCACCGCACCTATCCCGCGGCCGAATGGGCGATGGCGCTCAACGCCACCTCCGACGAGGGGCCGGGCTGGCGCGACTACCTGGAGGAGATGTACCGGCACGTCTGGGCCAAGGACTTCTGGTCCAAGGAGGTCTATATCGGCGTCCGCCTCGGCCCCCGGGGCAAGCAGATGGGCGACGGCGCGCTGTCGCAGCTCTTCGGCTTCTACCAGCGTACGGAGAAGGCGCTCGGGCTCGAGGACGACCATGTGCCGGACAGCGAGATCGGCAGATGGACCGAACAGGCCGAGCGGCTGGGCCGGGCACTGGCGTCCAGTGCCCTCTACGCCAGGCACGCCACCTCTGTGGAGGTGGCGTGGTTGTTCCAGCACTCGGCCGCGGGGGCGCTCGGTGACCCGCCGCCGTCGGCGAGCCCGAAGCGGCGCTGGGGCAAGGGCGAGATCGAGTCGCTGGTCGAGGGTGAGATCCACAACGGCAGGTCGCTGCTGCGCATCGTGCAGCCGCAGGGCGACTCCTATGTCGCGCAACTGTCGTTCGCCCGCTTCCCGGACATCATGCCGTTCCCGGACGGCGAGCCGTGGTTGCACTTCGCCGACCAGTTGCCCTTCCCCGTCGAGGTCTCGTCGCGGATGCGGCTCATCCCGCCGGTCAAGGCGTCGAAGGACGTCGCGCGCAAGCTCGCGCACGCGCGCGACATGGACATCCACATCCGCGAGGCCGGCGCGGAGGCGCCGCTCGCGCTGGCCGAGCAGATCGACGCGGCCCGCATGCTGGAGCACGGCATCACGAAGGAACGACTGCCCTTCGTGTACGGCTGGCACCGGCTGATCGTCTCGGCCCCGACCGAGGAGATGTGCGTCCAGCGGGTCGAAGCGGTCGTCGAGCACTACCGTGACATGGGCATCGACGTGGTCAACTCGACCGGCGACCAGTTCTCGCTGTTCTGCGAGGCGCTGCCGGGGGAGAAGGTCAGGGTCAACGCCTACGCCCAGCGGCAGCCGCTGCGGACGATCGCCGGCGGCATGGCCACCGCGACCGTGGACCTGGGCGACCGGCTGGGCGACGGCAGCGAAGGCTGGCTCGGGCCGTACATCGGCGAGACCGTCGGCAGGGCCCGCAGCATCGTGCACTTCGACCCGCTCCTCGCGGCCACCCGCAACCGGCCGACGGCCATCGCGATCACCGGCGAGCCCGGCGGCGGCAAGACCACGCTCGCGCTGCTGATGATCTACCAGATGTCGTTGCGCGGCGTCACCGTCGCCGTGATCGACCCCAAGGGCGACGCCGAGTCGCTGGTCCAGTTGCTGCAGAAGCGCGACCGTAAGGCTCGCGTCATCCCGCTCGGCTCGGCCGCGCCCGGCCTGCTCGACCCTTTCTCGTTCGGCGACGACATCGCGGCCAAGAAGACCATGGCCACGGAGACGCTGCGGCTGCTGCTGCCCCGGATGTCGGAGGAACGCGAGTCGGCGATGATCCAGGCCGTCGCGGCCGTGTCCAACGGGGTGGATCCGTCGCTCGGCAAGGTGGTGGAGTTCCTGGAGCAGTCCGAGGACGCCGCCTCCAAGAACCTGGGCGCCGTACTCCGTTCCATGTCGGAGATGCGGCTGGCCAAGCTCTGCTTCGACCCCTCAGGTGGCGACCAGGTCGACACCGAGGGCTGGACGACCGTCTTCACGCTCGGCGGCCTGACGCTGCCCGACGTGGCGACGGGCCGTGATGACTACTCCTATGAGCAGCGGCTGTCGGTCGCGCTGCTCTACCTGGTCTCCCAGTTCGCCCGGCGGCTGATGAACAGCCTGGACCGCCGTGCGCCGAAGGCGATCTTCCTGGACGAGGCGTGGGCGATCACGTCCACGCCGGAGGGCGCGAAGCTGGTGCCGGAGGTCAGCCGCATGGGTCGTTCTCGCAACACCGCGCTGGTGCTCGTCTCTCAGAACGCCGGCGACCTGCTGAACGAGCAGGTCACCAACTGCCTGTCCTCGGTCTTCGCGTTCAGGTCCACCGAGCGGGTGGAGGTCGATCACGTCATGTCACTGCTCGGTGTGGAGGCGTCGGAAGAGCACAAGGCCGTACTGAGATCGCTCGGCAACGGCGAATGCATTTTCCGCGATCTGGATGGCAGGGCGGGGCGCATCGGAGTAGACCTGATCTCCGATGACCTGCTTCGTTGGCTCGATACCAATCCGACACACGACAAACCCAGCGACAACGGGCATCATGATCGTCAAGGGGGAGTGGGCGGCAGAGCGCAGGAGGTGCGGTCATGAAGTTCCGGCTACCCAGACGTTTCGCGCTCGCTTTGGCCCTGCTCGTGAGCATCCTCGTGGTGCCGATCGTGGTGGGCGCGCTCTCACCCGCCACCGCCGCGGCTCCCTGTGACCTGTCCGGCGCGCTCGCTCCCGAGGTGATCGGCAGCGGCTCCGACGGCATGATGATGCCGCCCGTGCCCGAGGGCGGCCCGACCGCGCCGACCACCAACTACGCCCAGTTCGGCATGAGCGGCCAGTTCTGGCACACCTACGACCTGGGCTGCTCCGACTTCGCCGCGGTGCTCGGCAACACCTGGGCCAACACGATCTTCCTGTGGGCCAAGGCGATCGACCGGGTGACCATCACCACCTACCAGGCCGCCGCCACGGAGGGACCGCTCCAGTCCATCAAGGACGTGGTCGACGACATCGTGGTGAACCTGTCGAACGCCATGTACTGGCCGTTGCTCCGGCCCCTGGTCATCATCGGCGCCATCTGGCTGGCCTGGTACGGGCTGATCCGCAAGCGGGCCACCACCACCGCCGAAGGCGTGATCTGGATGGTGCTCGCGGTCACGGTCGCGACGTGGTTCTTCAGCAGGCCCGGCGACTTCACCGGCCTCGGCAAGATCGTCACGGACAAGACCGGCGAGGTGGTCAACTCCGCCTTCTCCGGCCTGCCCGGCGCGGGCGGCGCCTCCTGCCTGCCCGGCCCCGGCCAGACGAACCCGCAGGTCAAGGCGGGCGGCTACGGCCAGACCGGCACGCCCGGGGTCGACCAGAACGCCGAGGCGCTGTGGTCCACGCTGGTCTGCAAGCCGTGGCTGATGGGCCTGTTCGGCACGGCCGACCCCAACCAGCCGATCGTGCGCGACTTCGGCCGGACGATGCTGGAGACCCAGTCGATCCCGGCCGCGACGGTCAATCAACCAGCTCCAGACGTCGGCGCTCACCAGGCAAAATACGCTGAGATCGCGGAGAAACTCAAGAACGACTCGCGCTACATGATCTTCTCTGGCCGAGATTGGACCAGCAGGCTCGGTGTGGCCATCGGCGCGCTGATCGCCGCTCTGGTCGCCGGGGTGCTCATCTTCCTGGTCGCGGTCTCGCTGCTGGTGCTGAAGGTCGGCTTCCTGCTGCTGCTCATACTCGGGCCGGTGTTCCTGCTGATCGGCGTGCATCCGGGCAGCGGGCGGATCATCGCCATGCGGTGGGTGGAGATGCTGATCGGCACGCTGCTCCGGCAGGCCGTGCTCGCGCTCGTGCTCGGCGTGCTGGTGTACGGCTACGCGCTGATCATCTCGACCGCCATGCCGTGGGGGTTGCAGATCCTGTTCATGGCGTTGCTGACGATCGCGGTGTTCTTCTACCGGCGGCCGTTCCAGCACCTGTTCGCCTCGATGAACGGGCACACGCTGACCACGCGGATGCTCGGCGACGCCGCGAGCTCGTCCGTACTGGAGCGGTCGTCCTCGGCGCTGCCGCCGGTGGCGGCGGCCAGGATCGGCCGCTGGGGCGCGCGCAAGGCCGAGCCGCTCATCCAGGCGGCCGCGATGGGCGCTTCGGCGGGCACCGCGGCGGCCGCGTCCACGGTCGCCCAGGGCCGGGCCCGCGGGCAGGAGGGCGCGGAGGGCACGGCGGCATCCGGCACCCGGGTGCCCGCCACGGCCGCGCCGCTGAACACCGACCAGCAGGGCGGGAAGGCCGCGGGCCGGCAGGTGCCGGCGCCGCGTGCCGGGGCCGCACCACCGCTCAACCTGAGCGGCACGCCGACCCGCACCCGTGGCACTCCGGCGGCCGGTGGGGCACGGGCGTCGGGCAGCCCGTCGGGCGGCTCGTCAGGTGGTTCCGCTGCCGCCGGGAGCGGCGCGGGCGGTGGAGGCGGCTGGTTCGGCGGGCGTTCCGGGGGCGGCTGGGCTTCACGCGGTGGCTCGGGCGGCTCCGGTGGCACCAGGTCGGGCGGCACCCGGTTCGGCGGATCAGGCGGGTCGGGCGGGTCTCGATCGGGCGGTTCCGGGTCGGGTGGGTCCTGGCTGGGCGGCTCAGGTCGTTCCGGGGGCTCGGGTGGTTCGGGCGGCTCCGGCGGTTCGGGCGGGGCCCGGCCGGCGAGTCGTGGTTCGTCGGGTGGCGGGATGTTCGGCGGTGGCGGTGGCGGTGGCGGTGGTTCGGGTTCGCGTCGCCCGGCCGACGAGCCGTCGAGCCGCTCCTCCGAGGCGCCGCCGCTCTGGCTGCCGAGCAGCCGCCGCGGCAGCGGCTCCGGTGGTGACGAGCCGTCCGTGCCGTTCTGGCTCAAGCCCAGCAGCCCGGACAGGGATTGATCATGGCGCAGCCGGGTGACAGGCGGGGAGTCGCCTTCGCCGCCATCGTGGCGGTCATCGCCGCCGTCGGCATCTACCTGACGATGTGGCCGGACTCCGGTGACACGGACGCGGGGCAGCCGTCCGCCGGCCGTACCACGACCGTCTCACCGGCTGCGCCGAGCAAGCCGCTGGCGACCGCCAGCGGCAAGCCGTTCGACATCTACTCCTACCTGCCGATGACGAAGGAGCAACTCGCCGCGGCGGCCGATCTGGCCGAACGCTTCACCGCCGCGTACGGGACGTTCCGCTACGACGAGGAGCCGGCGGCCTACGCGAACCGGGTCAAGGTGTTCACCACCGCCGACTTCGGCAACGTGCTGGCCAGGACGCGCACCTCGCCCGGCACCGTCGACCATGACCGAGCCGACGAGGTCGTGGCCGCGGGCGCGGCCAGGATGAAGGAGATCAGGCAGGTCGAGAAGTCGTCCGTCGTCTTCGTGGTCACCGGGACGCAGCAGATCACCGCCAAGAGCGGCGACAAGCAGCTCGTGGACGACTACGCGGTCACGGTGAGTCAGATGGGCTCCGACTGGCGGGTCTTCGACCTGCAACCCGCCGGCGATGGCCAGGATGGGGACATTCAGGGGTGAACACCTCCCGCGCCCACATCGCCCTGGCGGTCGGAGTCGCCGGGGTGCTGCTCCTCGCCGTCATCATCATGTCGCCGATGCTGATGACCTCGATCCCGTCGTTCCTCGGCAGCGGAGGCACCGGCCGTACCGACTGCCTCGACGGCGGCACACCTGCGCAGGAGGTGTCCGACACCGGCGCCTCGGACATCCCGGCCGACTACCTGGAGCTCTACAAGAAGTTCGGCAAGAAGATCGGCGTCCAGTGGAACATCCTGGCCGCCGTCGGCAAACGCGAGACCGACCACGGCCGTTCGAACATGGCGGGCGTCAAGAGCGGCACCAACTCCGCGGGCGCGGCCGGGCCGATGCAGTTCCTGATCAGCACGTGGGGCGGCAAGGCGCAGATCGCGGTGTCGTCGAAGTTCAGCGGGTACGCCTCCGACGGCAACGGCGACGGCGTCGGTGACGTCTACAACCCCGCCGACGCCATCCTGGGCGCCGCGAAGATGCTCAAGCGCAACGGCGCTCCGGAGAAGGTACGGCAGGCGCTGTTCATCTACAACCGCGCCTGGTGGTACGTCGACCAGGTCGAGCAGATCGCCAAGGGCTACGCCAAGTCCGGTGACGTCGAGGTGCCGCCGCAGGCCGACGACGCCTGCGACGATCCGCTGGTCGAGGCCGCGCCGAGCGACGTGGTGGCCAAGATCCTGCAGTTCGCGCTGGCCCAGCGCGGCAAGCCGTACCTGTGGGGCGGGACCGGCCCCGACGCGTTCGACTGCTCGGGCATCATCTACGCCGCCTACCGGGCGGCGGGGCTGTTGATCCCGCGGACCACGTTCGGGCAGTGGCCGTTCGGCGTGAAGATCTCGCAGGGCGAGGAACAGGCGGGCGACCTGGTGTTCTTCAACGCCGGGCCGGGCACGGGACCCGACAGCCCCGGACACGTCGGGATGGTCGTGTCGAAGGGCAAGATGGTCGAGGCGCGCTGCACGCTGTGCGGGCCGATCAAGGTGACGAGCTACCAAGCGCGCGACAATATTGTGGGTTTCACTCGACCATTACAGAACCCAGATGTGCTCGAGCAGCTGAGGAAGCTGCAGAATGCGGCACTATGACAGTGATCGTGGTAGCGGCGGTGATCGTTTCATCGGACGGGCGCGTGCTCGCCGCGCAGCGGGCCGAGCCGCCCGCGCTCGTCGGCGGGTGGGAGTTCCCGGGCGGCAAGGTGGATCCCGGCGAGAGTGAGACCGCGGCGCTGATCCGGGAGTGCCGCGAGGAGCTCGGGGTGACCGTGTCCGTGGGCGCGCGGGTCGGCGGTGACTGGCCGCTGTCCGAGGGGTACGTGATGCGGGCCTGGCTGGCCACGGTGGTCTCGGGTGCGCCGGAGGCCAAGGAGCATCTGGCCCTGAGGTGGCTCGGGCCCGGCGAGTACTACGACGTGGCGTGGCTCCAGGCGGACCTGCCGCTCATGAAGGCCGTGGAAGATCTGCTCAGGCAGGATTAACCGTCTCCTCTGAGTGACATAACGATTACCGAGAGTAATGTCACTCGACCGGGGGGAGGCGACGTGGTCAGACATGGCTGGATCGTGGCGGGGGCACTGGCCTTCGCCGGGGCGTCGGTTGTGGTGGGCATACAGTGCGAGCCCGTGGCGGCCGGGGTCTTCAGGGCCGCTGGAGCGGCTGGGATGGCGCTGGTGTTCGAGCGGCTGGGGGATCCGGCTGACTTCGGGAAGTGGGTGCGGACCGGGGACGCGCTGCGGTTCCGGGTGAGTCTGGACGGGCTCGGGCACGACGCCCGGCTCGCGGTGGCGACCAGCCCGGCGCGGGCTCTCACGTCGATGACGTGCCCCGGCTTGCCCGTTGCGACCCCTGGGGGATCGAGTACGGGGCTGGGTGAAAGCGGGCTTCAGGCGGGCGGGCGGCCAGTCGGCGGGCTTCAGGCTGGCGGGCCGGCACCAGACGGCGCCCTGGCGGCCCGGACCGCGGCGGTGAACGCGCTCGCCGGTGAGGCGGCCGGCGGACAGGCGGCTGACCGGGCGTCTACGGGTGGACAGACGGTTGGCGTGGCGTCTGCGGGCGGGCAGGCGGTTGGCGTGGCGTCTGCGGGTGGGCAGGCGACTGGTGGGCAGGGGTTCGGGCTGATCGGCGCCGAGTCGGCGCCGGTCGGTGTCCTGGCGTCTGGGCCATCGTCGATGATGACCGCGTCGGCGGCGACCGCGCCGGGCGGGGTCGTGCCGGGGGTTGTTCCTGAGGCTCGGGTGTGCGCGCTGGGTGATGCGGCGGGGGATCGGTCCGTGGACGTGCTGCTCACCGTGCCGCGAGGGCCGAGGGAGGTCGTGCTCACGGCGGCTGCTCGGGCGCGTGAGGTGGCGGGCGGTGCTGCCACGACCATCGTCGGCTCCACCGCGACGCCCGTCAAAGCACCGGCGAGAACGTCTGCCGAGGCGACCGGCAGGACGGGGGCGTCTGTTGAGGGCCTCTCGAACAGGACGAAGGCAACTGCTGAGGGCCTCTCGAAGAGAACGCGCGGTGAGGTGGCAGCACGCGGGAAGTTCGACGACGACCGCACGGGGACGTTCGTCGAGATACCGCGCGGTGACGTCGCGCTGAGCGGCCGGGCGGTGCGTGTCAGACCCCGGGCCGACGACGCTCACCCGGCCGGCAAGGCGTCTGCTGAAAGGCCGGGTTCCGGAAACGGCCGTCCGGGCAAGTCCCATCTGCGGACCGTCTCGGCCGGTCGCGGGCACGCGTCTGGCGGAGCCTCGGACGGTACGTCCGTACGGGCCCAGGTGCTCCCACCGGAGACGCACCGCGAGCCCGCACTGAGGCTGCCTCAGGTCGCTTCCCCCGTGACGTCCGGGGCCGTCATCGGCGGCACCCCTCCGGGGGTTGGCACCGCAGGGACTTCAGGACTCGGCACCGGCGGTACCCCTCCAGAGGTTGGCACCGCAGGGACTACGGGACTCGGCACCGGCGGTACTCCGGGACTCGGCACCCCGGGACTCGGCACCCCAGGACTCGGCACCCCAGGACTCGGCACCCCAGGACTCGGCACCCCAGGACTCGGCACCCCAGGACTCGGCACCCCAGGACTCGGCACCCAGGGACTTGGTACTCCCGGTTTCGGTGCCGGTGCGGCAACCGGATGGGGAGCCATGACTTCGGCCGAAGAAGTCGGGGCGCCACTGCCGCTCGCCATTTCCGGTAACCGCTTTCAACCGGCCGAGCGGGTGAATCCCCTGGCAGGCGTACGAGGGCTGCCGTGGGCCGCGGGCGGGATCGCGGTGCTGCTGGGAGGGCTGTGGCTGGTCGCCAGGGCACAGCGCTCGCGATTGTGGCGAAAGGTGTTGTAATTCGGTCTTTACTGTTACTTTTACCCGGCTAGTATTCCCTTGACCATGGTTTCGGGACTGCGCGGAGGGCACAGGTGGCACGTACGCGAGCGACGGCCGTGTCCGCACTGATCCTGGCCTTGGGATTGACCGGTGCCGGTGTGGCCCCCTTCGTCATCCAGACCGCGAGCGCCTCCGCGGTGGCCTACGACCCCGCCGTCGATCCTTGCGATGCCGGGGAAGTGTGCGACATCACGCCGGAGACCACCGTCACCGTCACCACGACGATGGGCACTCCCACGCCGGACCCGGAAACGACGATCACCAGGACCGTCACCGCGCCCACGAGGACGACGACGAAGACGGCCAACCCGAAGACGTCGAAGAAGCCGAGCGCGTCCAGCACTCCCAGCACCGAGAAGACCACGCCCTCGCAGATGCAGCCGATCCCGTCGCAGAGCGTGGATGTGCCGTCCGTGAGCCCAACGACCACGCCCGAGGACACGGACCCGGCCGTCGTCCTGCCCACCGTGGCGCCCACCGAGACTCCCTCGACGACGCCGTCGCTGACCTCGGCGGAGAGCCCGACGGACGAGTCGGTCCAGCTCGAAATGCGTAACGCGGCCCCCGAGTACGACCAGCAGACGGTGGCCCGGCAGCTCAGCATCCCGGCGCTCATCCTGGTGCTGCTCGCGCTGTTCGCGGTGCTCATCTTCGAGGGGCGCCTGCGCCGGATGGCCCACGCGGCGGCCGTGCGCAAGGCGGGCCCGCAGATCGGCCCGGGTCAGCCCGGCTTCCCGGGAGCCCCCGGTGGGCCTGGAGCCCCTGGTGGGCCGGGCCCGGTCGGCTACCCGGCAGGTCCCGGCTATGCCACAGGGGCCTTCCCGGCGCCCGGTTATCCGGGTGGCACGGCGTACGCGCCGATCATCAGCTTTGTCCCTGTACAGACCTATCCGGGGGGACAGGTCCAGTACGGCGCGGTCTATCAGGACCCGAACATGTACGGTCAGCCTGGTTACAGCCCCGAGCAGCCGCCCATGGCGGCGGGCGAGCCCGTGGTGCTGCATCCGGATGAGTTCGACTCGTTCAGCCACGAGCCCGCCAAGCCGGACTTCGATGCCTTCAGCCGTCCCGAGGAGGAGCCGTATCGGGCTCCGTTCGAGGCTCTGGTCCCCGCTGAGCAGCCGCCGGGCGACATCCCTCCCGGAGGCTCCGGTCCATACGAGGACTCGCCTGAGCGGCCCCTGGGCGCCGCCTCGGCCGCCGAGACCGGCGACGCCGAGCCGTGGGAGGCTTTCGGCCCCGCGCCCGCCCCGGCCGACGCGCCGCCGGCCGAGGCGCCTCCGGTCGACGACGTGACCGCCATCCAGCCGCTTCCCCCGCAGGAGCCCAAGCGCCGTTGGGGTCGTGGTTCGTAACTCGGTCATGCGCGAGTCCGAAGAAGGCGGCTGAGAACGAGTCGTTACGGTGAGCGCCCCGTGAGCGTTCACGACCGGCGCTGGAATGTCGCGCGCCGACGTCGGTGGGGCGGGTAACCCATGCGAAGCCGTACAGGATGAAAAGCACCAAACACCCGCGAGATCGCCGAGAGCACCGACGTCGGCGGGGCGCATAAAGGCGGGTGACTCGGTGGGGCGCTCGCGTGCGGGTGGCGGGAACTCTGGGGTCAGTTCAGGCGCCGCCACCGAGCAGGCCGCCGCCGCCCGGCAGGCGCAGACCAGCGCTGAGGCCGCTGCCGAGCAAGCGACGCGGGACGTGCAGCACCAGATCGTCCTCGCCCATCGCGGCGAGACGGCCCCAGAGCCCGACCTGCTCCGGCTGGCCGCCGACATCCTGCAGGAGGTCGTACAGCAGGAGGCGAGCGGCTACCAGTGGGACGTGGACGGTACCCGTGCGGTCTCCGCTGACCTTCGCGCTCTGGCCGCCGACGCGGCCCAGGGCGAGGACGACCAAGCTCGATCAGGGGGAGGTGCGGCTCGGCGCACGCCTAGAGCGGCTGTGCTCGACGCCGAGCGGGCGTCGAGGAGCTGATCAAGCGCGGCCTGACCAGCGTGGTCGACGACTACAAGGGCTGGGATCTGTACGAGTCTGCGGCGCCGACCTCGGCTGGGGCGAGCAGCTCGTCCCTCGCTGCAGCGCAAGGGCCAAGCGTCGTGGGCGGCGTGATCACCATGCCGACGAGCTCGGCAGACGTACTGCGCCGGGACCGCCTACCCCACTCGGTACAGCCAGTACGACACGCTCTGCGGAGCATCCGGCGGCTTGTAGGCCTCCACCGTCGCGCCCTCGTATCCGTAGGTCGTCGAGACCGTGCTCGTGGTCTCCGTCTCGTAGTCCTCGTACTTATCTTCGTAGTCCTTCGTGATGAACATCTGGCTGGTGTCGTAGACGCTTTCCACGATCACCCGCCCGGGTCCGAACATGTCGATGAGGTCCTGCCGGAACAGCTCCAGGCGGGCCTTGCATCCGGTGCACGGCCCGATGTTGCCGACCACCACGACCCGGATGTGGGCGCCATGAGGGAACGAGGAATGAAGCCCCTCGATCCAGTCCCAGGCTTCCTGCAGGACGGCGGCCTCGCTGTCCTGCTTGGACATGCGCGCCTGCGCCTTGTCGACGCGTCCCTGGTAGCCGCGGCCGTCATTGGTCGTCAGGGAGTAGCGCGTCGTTCCCCCGGAACGCGCTTCCGCGACCGGGGTCTTGTAGCTGTGCGCCTCGTCGAAGGAGAGGTTTCCGTTGACCATCACCAGCGCCCGGGAGAACAGGCCCTCGCCCTTGATACTGATGTCTGCCAGCGACTTTGCGATCTGCGGTGCCGCGGGGTCTGAGGTGAGGGCTTCGGGGTACGTCCCGGTCATCGTGGTCCTCCTTGACGAGGGAGAAGAACCTCAGCCTTTCATCCGGAAGGGCGCCGTCAAGGGCCGTCAGTGTCCGGCTCCGGCCAGCTTGCTCCGCGCAAGAATTGCAATCTACTAGGGACACGCGTGACGTGGCGTCGGCAACGACCAGGCCCCGGTCCGGCTGGCCGGCCTGTACGCTCTGGAACGCCTGGCGCAGGACACCCCGGTGCTGCGGCAGACCATCGTGGACGTGATCTGCGCGTATCTGCGCATGCCCTACACCCCGCCCCCGACCAGGCGGGCGCCGCCGTCCCGCGCGTCGTCGGCGTCGCCGCACCTCCGCCTCGACCTCACCGGCGCCGCCCTCGCGAACTTCAACCTCAGCCACTGCCGCATTGACGACGCCATGTTCGACGAGGTGAGCTTCACCGGCCCTGTCGTGATCAACGGGGCGACCTTCGCCAGCCTTGCCAGGCACTTCGACCTGGGGAAACACGGCATTGATCGTTATCGCGCCGCACTTATCCCCCATGTTCGAGCCGGAACCCCCGAGATCGCGGCCCCTTCCCGGCGCATTCCGGCCGCGTCCTGATCAGGGGAAACACGAACCAAGATCCACTTAATGTGGGTTCTGGCTCGGTTCAGCTCAGCTGAAGCGGAACTGTTGGCCGGGGCTTTTGTCGCAGGGCCATAGGTGTAGCGGGACTCCGATGCCGGTGAGCCCTCGGACCACCTCCAGGCATCCGCCCGGGACGAAACAGTAATCCCCCGTAAAGGCGTGTGACGGGCGCGCCGACGAGCGCCAGGGCGACACCACGGCCGCCGGTCGACCAGGATCGCATGCGTTTCGCGGAGCGCGCGTTGGTGACGGTTGTTCGGCGGCACCTCACGTCCGCGTGACGAGTTTGTCGAAGGTGCGGTCGGAGAGGAGGCGGTTGCTGCGCAGAAGGAGTTTGGCCAGGTAGCCGACGGCGTAGCGCGGCTTCGGGGACGTGGACTCGATGGCGGCGCGGATGGCCTGGGCGACCACGGCGGGGTCCGAGGCCTTGTTCTTCCCGGCGAAGGCATTCTCCGCGCGGTCCGCCATCGCTTTCGCCACGGTGGCATAAGCCCCCTTGCCGGAGACCGCTCTCAGCTCGTGGGGCGTGCTCGACTCGAATTCCGTCTTGATGAGGCCGGGCTCGATGAGCACCACATTGATGCCGAACCGGCCGACCTCCTGGCGGAGACTGTCGGAATAGCCTTCCAGGGCGTGTTTCGAGGCGTGGTACCAGGCGCCGAGCGGGAGCGAGATCACCCCGGCGATCGAGGAGACGTTGACGATCGTGCCGGAGCCGCGCTCGCGCATCTGAGGCAGGACCAGTTGGATCAGCCGGGCGGGCCCGAACAGGTTGACCTCGAACCCGTGGCGCCCGCTGTCGATCGGCACGTCCTCGGCGGCGCCGTACACGCCGATGCCGGCGTTGTTCACCAGCGCGTCGATGCCGGGCTGCTCGTCGAGGACGGTGCCGACGACGCGCCGCAGGTCCTCCTCCTTGGTGACGTCCATCGCGAGGATGTGACCGCCGGCCTCGCGGATGTCCTCCATCCGGTCGACGCGCCGGGCCACGCCGTACACCGTGTGGCCGGCACGCAGCAGTTCGAGTGCGGTGGCGCGGCCGATGCCGGCCGAGGCGCCTGTGACGAGGCAGATCTTGGCTGCCATGGAACGACCTTTCCTCAGGTGTCGCCTATGCGGTAGCGGAACAACGACATGGCGTTCCGCATCCAGGCCATCCTCGTGAGGACCTGGAGGGTGACGCGGTAGTGCGGGGCGGCGATCTGTTCGAGGTTCGACAGGACGGGGACGCGGTCGAGCAGGGTGAGCCCGCCGGTCCAGCGCTCCGGATCGTGCGGATCGGCGAGTGACGAGAGCTTCCAGCCGAGCGTCCTGGAGAAGGCGGCGAGCCAGGGGGCGATGGCGTCGAAGGCGAGCTCGCCGTGCGGGATGCGTTCGGCCAGCCGGACGAGGAGTCGCCTGACGTCCGGTCCCGCGAGGTACATCAGCAGTCCCTCGGCGATCACCAGCACGGGACGGTCGGCGGGGATCGACTCCAGCCAGCCGGGCTCCGTCACCGAGGAGGCGATCATGCGGTAGTGGTCGCGCTCGGGGTAGAGGCGCCCGCGCAGGTCGATGACCTCGGGGAAGTCGACGTCGATCCACTCGACGCCGGGCGGCGGGTCGATGCGGAGGACCCGGCTGTCCAGGCCGCAGCCCAGGTGCAGCACGGCGGCGTCGGGATGATCGGTGAGGTACTGCCTGGTCCAGGTGTCGAGCCGCTTGGCACGCAGCAGGCCCAGGTAGCGGTCGCCGGCCGCCATCTTGATCTTGAAGCGGTTGTAGTCGAGGCGGTCGAGCGTGTCGGCGGCCCAGGGGTCGTCGAGGATCGGGTGCGCCGAGCGGCTGTCGAGTGCCCTGAAGTACAGCGTGTACAGGAGGGTCTCCTTCGCGCCGGTGAGTTCCACCTTTTCTGTGCGCATCTGTCAGTCCTGTCTGGTGGGGTACGCGCCGTAGAGCAACTCCCGGTAGGGCGGGATCAGGGTGTCGTAGAGGGCGATGATCTCCGCGGCGGCGGTGGCGACCACCTGCGGGCCCGGCGGCGCGGCCGGTTCGTACGCGTGCCGGACGACATGCGCGAGCGCCTCGGCCTTGGCCTCCAGGTCCGGCTCGCCGGGCACCGGAGCCACGGTGTCGAGGAGGTAGAAGCCCGCCTGCGTCGCGGTCAGGCCGTACATCAGGTGTTCGACGTCGTCGCGGAACAGGCCGTGACGGAGCATCACCCCGTGGAAGCGCGCGGTGGCGAGCAGTTCGTTGCCGCGCGTCGCGCTGTCCGCCATCCTGCCCTGGAGCATCGGCAGTTCGCCGGTGAGGAGCGCGCGCAGCACCGGCCTGCGGCTCACGACCAGGAACAGCGTGCTGATCATGCGGTGCGGCAGCACCACGGACGGATCGCGGCGCAGCTCGTCGAGCAGCGTCTCGATGTAGATGACCCCCTCGCGCACGAACAGGGCCTCGAAGAGCTGCTGTTTGGTACGCCAGTGCAGGTAGACGGTGCCCTTGCCGATGTCGGCCCGCTGGGCGATGTCGTCGATCGTCACCTTGCGGAAGCCGAGGCGCACGGTCAGCTCGGCCGCCGCGTCGAGGATCCGGTCGGCGCGGTCGGTGGCTTCGCTCGGTCTTCCTGGCATCCGTCCTCCGTGGTGACTTGTTGACCAATTTAGCAAAACCAGTCAACAAGTCATATCCCTGGCGACAGAAAGGCCGGTGAGGGGAGCCCTCACCGGCCTTGGGTTCAGTACGCCGTTACTTGGCGCGCTTGAAGATCTTGTTGCCCAGCCACACGATCGGGTCGTACTTGCGATCCGCCACGCGCTCCTTCATCGGGATGAGCGCGTTGTCGGTGATCTTGATGTGCTCGGGGCAGACCTCGGTGCAGCACTTGGTGATGTTGCAGTAGCCCAGGCCGTGTTCGTCCTGGGCCGACTCCTGCCGGTCCGCCACGTCGTACGGGTGCATGTCCAGCTCCGCGATGCGCATGAGGAAACGCGGCCCGGCGAAGGCGGGCTTGTTCTCCTCGTGGTCACGGATGACGTGGCAGATGTTGTTGCACATGAAGCATTCGATGCACTTGCGGAACTCCTGGGACCGCTCGACGTCGACCTGCTTCATCCGGTACTCGCCCGGCCGGACATCCGCCGGCGGAGTGAACGACGGGATTTCTCGCGCTTTTTCGTAGTTGAACGAGACGTCTGTGACGAGGTCCTTGATGACGGGGAAAGTCCGCATCGGGGTGACGGTGATCGTCTCGTCCTCGGTGAAGGTGGACATCCGCGTCATACAGCCCAGCCGCGGCTTCCCGTTGATCTCCATCGAGCAGGAGCCGCACTTGCCGGCCTTGCAGTTCCAGCGGACCGCCAGGTCGGGCGTCTGCGTGGCCTGCAGGCGGTGGATGATGTCGAGGACGACCTCGCCCTCGTTCACCTCGACGGTGAAGTCCTCGAGCTTGCCCTCACCGCCCTCACCGCGCCACACCTTGAACTTTGCCTTGTAGCTCATGACTTTGCGATCCCGTCGAACTCGGTCATCTCTTCGTCGGTGAGGTATTTCGTCAGCTCGTCCCGGTCGAACAGCTTGATCAGGTGGTCGGCCATCGAAGGCTGGACCTTCTCCTCGACCTCGACGGACGAGCCGTCCTCCGTCGAGCAGACGAGCAGCTTGCGGCGCCATACCGGGTTCATGCCGGGGAAGTCGTCACGGGTGTGCCCGCCACGGCTCTCCTCGCGCAGCAGCGCGGCCCGCGCCACGCACTCCGAGACGAGGACCATGTTGCGCAGGTCGATCGCGAGGTGCCAGCCGGGGTTGTAGATGCGCGAGCCGGCCGCGCCGACCAGCTGTACGCGCTCCTTGAGCTTCTCCACGACCTCCAGGGCCTCGGACACCTCTTCGGCCTTGCGGATGATGCCGACCAGGTCGTTCATCGTCCGCTGGAGCTCGTGGTGCACCTCGTAGGGGTTCTCGCCGGAGCGGCCCAGCGGCGCCAGGGCCTCGGTGTGCGCCTCTTCTACGAGCTCCTGGACCACCTTGGGCCTGGCCGGCAGGGAGTCGATGTACGCGGCGGCGCCGGCACCCGCCCGGCGGCCGAAGACCAGCAGGTCGGACAGCGAGTTGCCGCCCAGGCGGTTGGAGCCGTGCATGCCGCCCGAGACCTCGCCCGCGGCGAAGAGCCCTGGCACGGCCGCCGCACCGGTGTCGGCGTCGACCTCGACGCCGCCCATGATGTAGTGGCAGGTCGGGCCCACCTGCATGGGCTCGGCGGTGATGTCGACGTCCGCCAGCTCCTTGAACTGGTGGTGCATCGACGGCAGCCGCCGCTTGATCTCCTCGGCCGGGAGCCGGGTGGACACGTCGAGGAAGACGCCGCCCTGGGGCGAGCCGCGCCCCGCCTTCACCTCGGAGTTGATCGCGCGGGCCACCTCGTCACGCGGCAGCAGCTCCGGGGGACGGCGGTTGTTGGCCTGGTCGGTGTACCAGCGGTCGCCCTCCTCCTCGCTGGTGGCGTACTTGTCCTTGAACACCTCGGGGATGTACTTGAACATGAAGCGCTCGCCGTCGGAGTTGCGCAGCACGCCGCCGTCGCCGCGGACCGACTCGGTGACGAGGATGCCGCGCACGGACGGCGGCCAGACCATCCCGGTGGGGTGGAACTGGATGAACTCCATGTTGATCAGCTTCGCGCCGGCCAGCAGGGCCAGGGCGTGGCCGTCACCGGTGTACTCCCAGGAGTTGGAGGTCACCACGTAGGACTTGCCGATGCCGCCGGTCGCCAGCACCACCGCGGGCGCATCGAAGACCACGAAATTTCCGGTCTCGCGCCAGTAGCCGAAGCCACCCGAGATGCGGTCGCCGTCCTTGAGCAGGCGGGTGACCGTACATTCCGCGAAGACCTTGATGTAGGCCTCGTGATCGCCGTGTGTCTCGAAGTCCTCCTGCTGCAGCGCGACGACGCGCTGCTGCAGCGTGCGGATCAGCTCCAGGCCGGTGCGGTCGCCGACGTGGGCCAGCCGGGGGTACTCGTGCCCGCCGAAGTTGCGCTGGCTGATCTTGCCGTCCTTGGTGCGGTCGAACAGCGCACCCCACGCCTCCAGCTCCCAGACCCGGTCGGGGGCCTCTTTGGCGTGGAGTTCGGCCATCCGCCAGTTGTTCAGGAACTTGCCGCCCCGCATGGTGTCACGGAAGTGCACCATCCAGTTGTCGTCCGGGTTGACGTTGCCCATCGCGGCGGCCGCGCCGCCCTCGGCCATGACCGTGTGGGCCTTGCCGAACAGCGACTTGCAGACGATCGCCGTCCGCTTGCCCTGCTGGCGGGCCTCGATCGCGGCCCGCAGTCCGGCGCCGCCCGCGCCGATGACGACGACGTCGTATTCGTGACGCTCGATTTCCACAGAAAGATCCTTTAAGCGAACGGGAAGGCGATGATGCCCTTGGCGACCAGGCGGACGTAGAGGTCGGCGCCCATGACGGAGAACATCGAGGCCCACGCGAGGGGCTGGTGCTTGGCGTTGAGCTTGGAGACGAAGGTCCAGGCCCGGTAGCGAAGCGGGTGCCGGGAGAAGTGGTTGAGCCTGCCCGCGGTGATGTGCCGGCAGGAGTGGCACGACAGCGTGTAGGCGACGATCAGGACGGCGTTGGCGATCAGGACCCAGGAGCCGAGGCCCAGCGGCTTGTGGATGACCGCGAGGATCGCGTCGTAGCTCAGGATCGCGCCGATGACGATGGCCGCGTAGAAGAAGTACCGGTGGATGTTCTGCATGATCAGCGGGAAGCGCTTCTCACCGCTGTACTTGCCGTGCGGCTCCTGTACGGCGCACGCGGGCGGCGACAGCCAGAACGACCGGTAGTAGGACTTGCGGTAGTAGTAGCACGTCAGCCGGAACCCGCCGGGCAGGCCGAGAATCAGCAGGCCGGGGGGCAGCGTGTACCAGTCGCCGATCGGCGCCCAGCCGAACAGCCGCGCTCCCTCAGGACACGAGGTCGTGAGGCAGGGCGACGAGAACGGGGCGATGTACGGGTCGAAGTAGTAGCTGCCGTCGATGATCGCCCACACGCCGTAGACGAGGAAGGCGCTGAGCGCCAGGAACGTCAGCAGCGGGGCCAGCCACCATCTGTCGGTGCGCAGCGTACGCACCTTGATCTGCGCACGCTGCCTTCTGACAGGAGCATCGGGCGTCGTCTGGGTCATCGCGGACCTCTCCACCTCCCGCGGACCCTGCTCACAGGGAATCCGGGTCGTTCGGTTGGCGCGTACACGGCGGGGCGGGGCCTCCGCTCGCGGCGCGCGTTTGGTGGGGGATACGTTACGACGACCGCCTCGGGATTTGTGAGGAGGGTCACTCACTTTTTCGATGACTCGCTGTGATTCCTGTCACGTACCCCTGTCACGTGGGCTGCCCTTTGCTCGGCAGCTTAACCACGGTCACGAAAAAATCATCTATTTGGCGGACAACCCGGATAAATTGCTCAAAATCCACCGGCTTGGAGACGTATGCGTTGGCGTGCAGCCGGTAGCTGTGCAGGATGTCCTCCTCCGCCTCCGAGGTCGTCAGGATCACCACCGGGATCGTGCGCAGGTCGGCGTCGGCCTTGACCTCGCTGAGCACCTCCAGGCCGCCCATCCTGGGCAGGTTCAGGTCGAGCAGCACGAGGTCGGGCCTGGGGGCGTCGTGGTAGCCGTTCTCCTGGCGCAGGAAGGCCATCGCCTGCTCGCCGTCATTGACCACGTGCAGGCGGTTGCGGACCTTGTTGAAGTCGAACGCCTCCTTGGTGAGGAGCACGTCACCCTGATCGTCCTCGACCAGGAGCACCTCGATCGGCCGCCAGTCAGTCGTCATCTACATCTCCAGCCGCGGGCAGGGTCCAGCGGAACGTCGCGCCCGGCCCGTCGGCCTCGCCGTCGAGCCAGAGCTGTCCGCCGTGATATTCGACGATCTTGCGACAGAGCGCGAGCCCGATGCCAGTCCCTGGATACACGTCTCTCGCGTGCAGGCGCTGAAATATCAGGAAGATGCGGTCCGCGTACTTGGCCTCCACCCCGATCCCGTTGTCCGAGCAGCTGAACTCCCACATCTCGCCTGCCCGCTTGACGCCGATGTGCACGCGCGGCGGCAGATCCGAGCGGAACTTGACGGCGTTCTCGATCAGGTTCTGGAAGAGCTGGGTGAGCTGGCCCCGGTTGCCGACGACCTCGGGCATGGCGTCGCGGGTGACGACCGTCCCGGTGTCCTCGATCGCGGCCGAGAGGTTGTCCAGGGCCGTGGTGAGCGCCGCGCCCGTGTCGGTGATCACCCGTTCGCCGGTGACCCGGCCGACCCTGGAGAAGTCGAGCAGGTCGTTGATGAGCAACTGCATGCGCTTGGCGCCGTCGACCGCGTAGCGGATGTACTCCTTGGCCCGGTCGTCGAGCCGGTCTCCGTACCTCTGCTCCAGCATCTGCGTGAAGCTGGCGACCTTGCGGAGCGGCTCCTGCAGGTCGTGGCTGGCGACGTAGGCGAACTGCTCCAGCTCTCCGTTGGACCTGCGCAGCTCGTCGGCCTGCTCCTCGGCCCGGCGCCAGGCCGTCACGACGCGCCTGCGCATGGAGTCGACGTGGCTCGACAGCTCGGCCAGCTCCGCCGGCCGCTCCACGCTCAGCTGATGGTCGAAGTCGCCCGCCGCGACCTTGCGCACCTGGTCGGTCAGCTGGGCGATGGGCTTCAGTACGGCGAAGCGGACGATGAACACCAGCCCGATCCCCGCCGCGGCCAGCACGACCAGCAGCACGATCAGCGCCACGTTCAGCCGGTCGAGCTGGGCCGCGACCCTGGGCAGCGGGCGCTGCGCCCGTACGTCGGCGACCAGCATCATGATCAGTGCGGCCCCCATCGCGAAGATCACGGCGCTCACCACGCCGATGGCGACGAACCAGCGGGCCACCGGCAACTTGCCGAGGCCCGTCGCCGGCTTCGGCGGGGGCAGTGGATGGATCCTCACTCCGGCCTCCTGCTGACGAGTATCGCGGCGAGGTCGTCGCTGAGCGTGCCCACGTGCCTGATGAGCCGGTCGAGGTCGATCGAGCCGTGCTCGCGTACCAGGTCGACCAGTCCGTCCACGCCGAGCAGTTGCTTCTGCTCGCCCACCGCGGCCTCGATCAGGCCGTCGGTGTAGAGCATCATGGACCATTCCTCGCCCAGGGGCACGTCGAGGATGGTCCATTCGGCGTCGGAGAAGATGCCGAGCGGCGGCCCTGAGGGCGCGCCGTCGACCACGCTGACAACCCCGTCGCGGACCAGGACCGGCGGTGGATGGCCGACCACCCGCATCCTGGCGTCGCGCAGGTCTGGCGAGATCGTCGCCATGCAGAGCGTGGTGAAGATCTCCGGGGCCTGGCGCTCCGCGCGCAGCACGGCATCGAGCGTGCGCAGCATCCGCTCGCCGGTCTGCCCGGCGAGCACCAGCGTGCGCCAGGCGATGCGGAGCGCCACGCCTAGCGCGGCCTCGGCGGGGCCGTGCCCACAGACGTCGCCGACCACGATGTGCACCGAACCGTCGGGCGTCTGCACGGTGTCGAGGAAGTCGCCGGCCAGCAGCGCCCCCTGGCTGCCCGGCAGGTAGCGGGTGGTGTGGTTCAGCGCGTCGGTGTGCAGCAGGGCGACGGGCAGCAGGCCGCTCTCCAGCCGGGCGTTCTCCTTGGCGGTCAGCTCGGCCGCGACCAACCGGAGCTGCGCCAGATCGGCCCGCTTGCGTTCCATCGCGTAGCGGATGGCCCTGGCCAGCAGTCGCGCGTCGACGTCCTGCTTGACCAGGTAGTCCTGCGCGCCGGCCTTGACCGCGGCGACCCCCACGTGGGCGTCGCGCAGTCCGGTGAGCACCAGCACGGCCGCGTGCGGTGCCGCCGCCAGCACCTGCTCCAGCGCCTCCAGGCCGGTGGCGTCGGGGAGCGAGAGGTCGACGAGTACGCACTGGATCCGGGAGTCGAGCTTGGCCTTGCCCTCCTCCAGGCTGCGTACCCAGGTGATCCGCGGTGGGGCCTCAGCCTGCTTGAGGAGCTCCTCGACCAGGAACGCGTCACCGTCGTCGTCCTCGATGAGGAGGAGCGTCAGCGTTTCGTTGAGAGTTGCCGTCACACGCGCCTCTTCATAGAAGTTTGGACATGTTGTGGTTCATTCTGCGATGAGCTCGACCCCTTGTGGAAGCGTGCGTTCGTGACCGGCCTCGACGATGAAGGAGAGCAGCGTCGCCCGGAATGCCTGCGCCGCCCTCGTCGGCTCCACATCCTTGCGGTGGGCCAGCGCGATGGTCCGGCTCAGCCCCGGCGGCGCCAGCGGAGTGCCGGTCAGCCCCGGCCGTCCGTCGAGCACCATGGACGGCACCACGGCCAGCCCCAGCCCTGCCTCCACGAACCGCAGGACGGCGTCCATCTCCCCGCCCTCCACCGCGAACCTGGGCTCGAACCCGGCCTGGCGGCACGCCGTCAGCGTCGCCTCGCGCAGGTCGTAGCCGCGCCTGAACATCACCATCGCCCGGCCGCGCAGATCCTCCATGCGCAGGTACGGCTTGCGCTCCGGCTGGTGGGACGGCGTCACCACGACCAGGTTCTCGCGCAGGATCTCCTCGGTCACCAGCGACGGGTCGTCGCCCTGCAGCGGCGTGATGATGAGCGAAAGGTCGAGCTGCCCGCGGGCCAGCGCCCTGACCAGGTCACGCGAGCCGTCCTCCTCGACCAGCAGCTCGATGCCCGGGTACGCCCGGTGGAAGCGGGCCAGGGCGTCGGCCAGCAGCCCGGCGCAGAGTGACGGCGTGGCGCCGAGTCGTACCCTGCCCCTGCGCAGCCCGGCGAGCTCGGCCACCTCCTGCCTGGCGGTGCCGGCGTCGGCCAGCATCCGGCGGGCCAGCGGCAGCAGCGCCTCTCCCGCCGGGGTCAGCGTGACGTTGCCGCGCGCTCTGGAGAACAGCGGGGCGCCGAGGTCGCTCTCCAGGGCCTTGATCTGCTTGCTGAGCGACGGCTGGGCGACCCGCATCCGCTCGGCGGCCTGGGTGAAGTGCCTGGTCTCCGCCACGGCGACGAAGTAGGCGAGTTGCTGCAACTGCATGTGATTTTCCTCGCACCGGCTGACGGGATTTCCTTACGTCGGCCGTACAAACCAAGCATCATAGCCGAAGGCTATGGAAACCAGGCCCGTCATGACTTGGACGGATCATGGCTGGATATCTAGCGTCAGAAGGCGTGACAGCCACGATTGAGCGGGGCGCCGCTACCGCGCCAGTCTCGAAGCCCGCACCGAAGAAGCCAACGCCCGGAAAGCGCGGCGGGTTCCTGCGCTCGTCGAACGGCAAGAAGGTCATCATGGCCGTGACGGGCGCCGTGATGGTGCTCTTCCTGGTCCTCCACATGCTGGGCAACCTCAAGATCTTCCTGGGCAGGGACTCGTTCAACGAGTACGCCGAGGCGCTGCGCACGCTGCTGGAGCCGATCGCGCCGTACCGGACGGTGCTGACGATCCTGGAGGTCGGCCTCGTCGTGTCGGTGGTCCTGCACATGTGGGCGGCGATCTCGCTCGCGCGGCGGGCCCGTCACGCCCGGCCGGTGAAGTACGTGGCCAAGAAGTCGCAGGCCCAGGGCTACACCACGCACATCATGCGGTGGGGCGGCGTCACGATCCTGCTCTTCCTGGTCTGGCACCTGCTCGACCTGACCTTCGGCGTGGTGAACCCCAAGGGGTATAACTCCGCGCCGGCCGACCGGATGATCGCCGGGTTCGACCTGTCGCGCTGGTGGGTCACCCTCTTCTACATCGTGGCCGTCGTCATGGTCGGCCTGCACCTGCGGCACGGCGTCTGGAGCATGTTCCAGACGCTCGGCTGGGCCACCCGTTTCAAGGGCCTTCGCCCGGTCGCGGCGCTGGTGTCCGCGGTCCTGGTCATCGGCTTCCTCGCGCCGCCGCTCGCCGTCACGTTCGGAGTGATCAAGTGAAGTACACCGAAGGCCCGGAGATCCAGGACACCAAGGCTCCCTCGGGCCCCATCGAGGACCGGTGGGAGAAGCGGAAGTTCGGCGCCAAGCTCGTCAACCCGGCCAACAAGCGCAAGCTCAACGTGATCGTGGTCGGCACCGGCCTGGCCGGCGGTTCGGCCGCCGCGACGCTGGGCGAGCTGGGCTACAACGTCAAGTCGTTCTGCTACCAGGACACGCCGCGCCGCGCGCACTCCATCGCCGCACAGGGCGGGATCAACGCCGCGAAGAACTACCGCGGCGACGGTGACTCGATTTACCGCCTTTTCTACGACACGGTGAAGGGCGGGGACTTCCGGGCCCGCGAGTCGAACGTCTACCGCCTCTCCCAGGTCTCCGTGAACATCATCGACCAGGCGGTCGCCCAGGGCGTCCCGTTCGCCCGTGAGTACGGCGGACTGCTGGACACCCGCTCCTTCGGCGGCGCGCAGGTCTCCCGCACCTTCTACGCGCGCGGCCAGACGGGCCAGCAGTTGCTGCTCGGCGCCTACCAGGCCCTGGAGCGGCAGATCGCGGCCGGGACCGTGGAGATGTTCACCCGGCACGAGATGCTCGACCTGATCGTCGCCGACGGCCGGGCGCGCGGGATCATCGTCCGCGACATGGTCACGGGCGAGATCGAGCGGCACGTGGCCGACGCGGTCGTGCTGGCCTCCGGCGGCTACGGGAACGTGTTCTTCCTGTCCACGAACGCCAAGGGCTGCAACACCACGGCGATCTGGCGGGCGCACGAGCGCGGCGCGTACTTCGCCAACCCCTGCTACACGCAGATCCACCCGACCTGCATTCCGGTGTCGGGTGAGTACCAGTCGAAGCTGACGCTGATGTCGGAGTCGCTGCGCAACGACGGCCGCGTATGGGTGCCGAAGGTCGGGGGTGACGCGCGGCCCGCCGGGGAGATCCCGGAAGCCGACCGCGATTACTACCTGGAGCGGATTTATCCGGCTTTCGGGAACCTCGTCCCTCGGGACATCGCCTCCCGCGCCGCCAAGAACGTCTGCGACGAGGGACGCGGCGTCGGCCCCGGCGGGCTGGGCGTCTACCTGGACTTCGCCGACGCGATCAGCCGCCTCGGGCGGGAGGCCGTGGAGAAGAAGTACGGCAACCTCTTCGAGATGTACGAGCGCATCACGGGCGAGAACCCCTACGACACGCCGATGCGCATCTACCCGGCCGTCCACTACACGATGGGCGGCCTGTGGGTCGACTACGACCTGCAGTCCACGATCCCCGGCCTGTTCGTGGTCGGCGAGGCCAACTTCTCCGACCACGGCGCCAACCGCCTCGGCGCCTCCGCGCTGATGCAGGGCCTGGCCGACGGTTACTTCGTGCTGCCCACCACGCTCGGCGACTACCTGGCGGCCGGGCCGTTCGGGGAGGTCTCCGACGAGGCCGTGGCCGAGGCCGAGATCAAGGTGCGTACCAGGATCGACAGGCTGCTCACGGTGAACGGCACGCGCACCCCCGACTCCTTCCACCGGGAGCTGGGCAAGCTCATGTGGGACTACTGCGGCATGGAGCGCACCGAGGAGTCGCTGCGCAAGGCGCTGGAGCGCATTCCGGAGCTGCGCGAGGAGTTCTGGCGCGACGTGAAGGTGTCGGGGACCGCCGAGGAGCTGAACCAGGTTCTGGAGAAGGCCGGGCGGGTCGCGGACTTCTTCGACCTGGCCGAGCTCATGTGCCTCGACGCGCTGATCCGTACCGAGTCGTGCGGCGGCCACTTCCGCGCCGAGTCGCAGGACGCCGAGGGCGAGGCCCTGCGTGATGACGAGCACTTCGCCCACGTGTCGGCCTGGGAGTTCTCTGGGGACGGACCGGTGCTGCACAAGGAATCGCTCGAGTACGAGTACGTCAAGATGACCCAGCGGAGCTACAAGTGAACCTGACCCTTCGCGTCTGGCGCCAGAGCGGCCCCTCGACTCCCGGGAAGATGGTGACTTATCGGGTTGAAGAGGTTTCGCCGGATATGTCGTTCCTGGAGATGCTCGACGTGCTCAACGAGCGCCTCATCCTCTCGGGCGACGATCCGGTGGCCTTCGACCACGACTGCCGCGAGGGCATCTGCGGCATGTGCGGCATGGTCATCAACGGCGTCGCCCACGGCGAGCAGCGCGCCACCACCACCTGCCAGCTCCACATGCGCCACTTCGAAGACGGCGCCACCATCACCATCGAACCGTGGCGCGCGGCGCCGTTCCCGGTGGTGAAGGACCTGGTGGTGGACCGGTCGGCGTTCGACCGCATCATCCAGGCCGGCGGCTTCGTCTCGGTCCCGGCGGGTTCGGCCCCCGACGCCCACAGCATCCCGGTCCGCAAGGAGGACGCCGACGACGCTTTCGACGCCGCCACCTGCATCGGGTGCGGCGCCTGCGTGGCGGCCTGCCCCAACGGGTCGGCGTCCCTCTTCACGGCCGCGAAGATCACCCACCTGTCACTTCTTCCCCAGGGACAGCCGGAACGGCTGACGCGGGCCAAGGCGATGGTGGACCAGATGGATGTGGAGGGGTTCGGCGGGTGTACGAACACGGGTGAATGCACCGCCGTCTGCCCCAAGGGGATTCCGCTGGACACGATCGCCCAGATGAACAGCGACTACCTCAAGGCCAACTAGACCGGTTGATTGCCTGACCTTGGGGGCGGAGAGCTCCGTCCCCAGGGCGCGGCGCCTTTGGGGTGAGGTCGCTCCCGTGCCGGCCGCATCCCGTGCACTTCAGGACGGCGACTGGACGGCGACGTCTGAGCAGCGTTCTGGGGAGCGGCAGAGACTTGCTCCAGGACCTGGGCGGGCCTTTTCTGGGCGCCCGGATGCCCACTCTCACCGTCATGGACACTCCAAGCACTCCACGACACCCTGCGCCGTCCCGGATCACCGGGCTGAACACCACCGCGGTCCGCACCGTCAGCCCGGCCTGTTCGGCGAGGCGGACGAGGCTGCGGCCGACGGCCGGGTTCCGGATCACTTCCGTGGTGATGTACCGGACGAGGCCCTGGCCTGCCGGTGAGTCGATCAGCAGGCCGTGCCAGTCGGGTTCGGCCATGGCGATGACGGCGCCCGGCCGGGCCACACGGCGGAACTCCGCCACCACTCTCCCCGGATCCGGCACATGCTGCAGCATCCGGTCCGTGCGAGCCCGGTCCACGGTGCCGTCGGCGAGCGGCATCGCCTGGGCGTCGCCGGTGAGGATCTCGACGTTGGTACGGTCGGCAAGCCGTACCCGGGCCTGGTCCACCATGACCGGATCATGATCGAGGCCGATCACTGTACCGGAAGAGGCCGCGGTGGCCGCCATCGGCAAGCCCGTCATCGCCGCCGTCACCGGGTACGCCCTGGGCGGCGGCTGCGAGCTGGCCCTGTGCGCGGACTTTCGGGTGGCGGGGGAGCCGGCCAAGGCCCTTCCAGATGAAGTCACCGCGCCTGACCGCTCAGGAGGCGTCCCCATAGCTCGTTGGCAGCCGAAGCGGACACCCACGCACTCTCGACGATGCCGGTCGAAGCGCCGACCGAGGTGCGCCGCACGAACCACAGGCCGCCCGCCGCACACAGCTCGAACTGCGGGTTCTGGCAGATGCACGTGTGCTCGCGCACCCGTACCCGGTGCGCGCGTGGAAGGCTCGGTTCCCACAGCACCGACTCAAGCTTTGCCTGGGGAGCGGCTACGTGCAACCCGGGGCAATCGAGGGCGGACGTCCAGGTGATCACGACATCACCGCACGGGCCTGTTGCTCTTGTAGCAGCGCCACGAACGCTCCCACGTCCTCGGCACTCACCGTCTGCTGAAGCCCGGCATCAATCTGGGCGTTACGAAGCTGGACACCGCTCCTGGTTGCGTAGAACACGCCCGCGTCACTGCAGAAGAATGACCAGCCGGGGAACGTGGCGCGAAGCGCATCAAGGTCGTAGCCGGGTATCGCCATGACTACAGGTTACGCCAACCTTCCCCCCCCTGCCTAGAGGTACCTCGGGGTACCCCTGGAAGGGCAGGGCAATCCTTGGGTTCCTAGCGTGGCAAGCATGGACTTCAAGCCCGACGAGCTGCGCTGGCGTGCAGTAGCCGACGAGATCCGGCGAAGGATCGCCGCCGGTGTGTACAGGCCTGGCATGCCAATACCGGGGGAGCCCCGGTTGGCTGTTGAGTTGGGCGTGTCCAAGGGGACAGCCCGCCGGGCGCTCAACGCCCTTCTATCGGACGGCACGCTCTATTCGGTGTTGGGCAAGGGCACGTTCGTGAGCCATCCCGATGGGAGCAACGACGACCCCGACGAGAGTAACGAAGATTAGCCCGAACTGGTCGCTGAAAGCCCAGCTCAGACGGGCATTATCTGGCGTCGAGCCTGACCGGATGAGTACTTTTCCACGGCTTTAAGGCGGCCCGCCTGCGGCGCGCGGTCACTGGCCGCGCTACGACTCTCCGGCCGGTCCCGGCCAGCATCGCCACAGCACGAACATGCCGGCTAGTACGGACTACGGCCGGTGTCACGCCACGCCCTGAGAAACATCCCCGCTCCGTCGAAGATCGTCCCGAGCACGGTGGAGTCCCCACAACGGCGATCACACACGCGCCGGGTGGCCCGGAGGTGAGATTTCTCTGGGCCACCCGGCGCTGTTCTCGTTGATACGCTTTGGCGTGGTAAAGAGTTTTAAAGGCAATTTCAGCTGATAAGTCCGTCTGCTGCATCCAAGGCGTAAACCTTGTGGTCCCCGCTGCCCACGTAGACGAGGCCCTGCGCGACGACCGGGCTCGAATCTACCCAGCCGCCGGTGGTATAGGTCCACCGGGAATCCCCGGTGTTGGCACCCAATGCATACACATTTCCGTCGCGACTGCCGACGTAAACGATTCCGTCGGACACCGCAGGACTGGAGTGGATCATATCTCGCGTGCGATAGGTCCAGCGTATCGAGCCGTCCATGGCATTGATGGCATAAACTTTTCCATCCCGGCCGCCTATATAGACAACCCGGTCGACGACGGTCGGACTGGAGTCGATCTCGCCCCCGGTTCCCGAGGTCCAGCGTACGATTCCAGTTCTCGCGTCTATCGCATGGACTTTCCCGTCGGCGCTGCCGACGTAGACCGAACCGTCGCTAAAGAATGGGCGGGAATGAACCGCACCCCCGGTCTGATATGCCCAGACCAGCTTGCCGGTGCTCTTGTCGAGGCAATAGATGCGGCCATCGTCGCTACCGGTGTAAACGGCGTTTCCATCCACGAATGGACGCGTGTACACAGAATGAATTCGTAGAGTCGTAGAGTCGTGACTGCCTGCTGTCTCTGGTGTATGCCGGGGATATGAGGTACGGGCAGAGGGGCGGGTAC
>NZ_JBEZYD010000041.1:0-130235 GCF_040638335.1 Nonomuraea sp. NPDC026600 | reverse complement strand
CTCCAAGATCACCACCCTGCAGACACAGCGGACACGCCGTTCAACTCTGCACGTTTACCTGTACCTGGCTCTGCACTGGAACCCGTACGCCGACACCTGCCCGGTTACAAGGGCCCGGATCTCTTCTCGCGGGGCGAAGCACCTGAACGGGAGGCGTTCTACTACATTGACGAGCTGCTCGACCGGATCCGCCAATGGATCGCGGCGACCTATCACCTCACACCCCACTCGAGCCTGATCGACCCGGCGGTCCCCGGGCTGCGCATGTCGCCGGCGCAGATGTTCGAGCACGGGATGGCAAGGGCTGGCTACATCGAGGTTCCGCGAGACAGATTCCTGGCCCTGGAGTTCCTGGAGACCAGGTGGCGCACCATCCAGCCCTACGGAGTCGAGATCGACGGTCGGCGCTACAACGGCCCAGGTCTCTACCACGATGGCCGGCCGAGTCCGTATCTGACCGGCAAGTGGCCGATCCAGGTGAACCCGGACGACATCGACCACGCCTACTTCCGTGACCTGGACCGAACCTGGCACCAACTGAATTGGGAGCACGCGGCCAGCCGCAGTGTTCCGCTGAGCGAGGATGCTCTGGAGTACGGCCGCAAGCTCGCCGCCACGAAGCACCCATACCCGAATGACCGCCTGGCCGTGGCCGAACTGCTCGAGCGTTGGCAGCTAGGTCTGGGCACGACGCTGACCGAGCGGCGCATCGCGCTGCGGGCGGCCCGAGAACAGATGGCGTTCGCCATCGAGCTCGACAAACCAGCACCGCCTGAGACCGCCCAAGGGCTCGCCGACGTCGGCGGGGACGACGACGCCGCGGACGCCCAAGACTTCGAGGGCGGGATGCTCGGCGAGGACACCGAACTCGATGAAGAGTCCTTCTACGCCGATGCTCTGGAGGATCTGTGATCCCGGCTGAGGTCCAGGTCCCTATGGAGGATGATCCCGCGTGGCGGAGCCTGGCACTCGATGATCTGACCCTGACCAGGAAGGAAGGCTTCGCGGCGTTCGCTGAGGCGCCGGACTTCCCTCGCCCGCCGGATATAACCGCGCACGGCCTCAAGGCGATGAAGCCGGAGGCGAAGGCCGAGCACGATCTGGGGCGCCGCAGGTTCCTCGCCAATCTGCGTCCGATCAAGACGATGCAGGCAAGTCAGCTCGTCGAGGATCTGACTGACATCCTCGAAGCTGGCCTGGATCAGCCGAACTGGGAGGCCAAGGGGATGGCCGCCGTTGACGCGTTCCCTGGCCTGGGCAAGACCACGATCGGGCTGTCGTTCGCCAAGCGCGTCCACAACGACCTGATCCGCCAGCACGGCCGATTCACCGCGGCCGGGCACGAGCGGTGGCCGGTGATCCGGGTCGGGATGATGGGCGACACCACGATCAAGGACTTCAACTGGGCGATGTTGGAGTTCTTCGCCCACTCTGGGCGCAACAGCGGGACGGCGAACTCGTTCCTGTCCCGCGCCCTGGACTGCGCCCTGTCTTGCGAGTCACGGCTCTTGCTGGTCGATGACCTTCAGTTCCTCAGATTCCGGTCGATCCGCGGAACCGAGCTGGCCAACCAGTTCAAGACGATCGCCAACGAGTTCCCGCTGATGATTCTCTTCATCGGGCACGGCCTGAAGGACAAGGGTCTCTACGACGATCCGCAGCTCGAACGCCGCATCACCCCGCTCGCTCTGGATCCGTTCACGATCGACGACGAAGCCGGACGCACGCAATGGCGCAACTTCCTCCTCTCCCTAGAACAACGTCTGGTACTGGCCGATAAGCATCCCGGCATGCTCGCCGACGACCTTTCCGACCACCTATACGCCCGCTGCAGCGGGCACATCGGCTCCCTGATGACATTGATCAAACGAGCGTGCCTGCGGGCGATCCGAACCGGAGAGGAGCGTTTGACCCTTGAGCTGATGACCATGGTCAAACTCGACCGGGCCGCACAAGAACAGCAGGCGCAGTGGGAGGCTCTGCTGGCCGCCGGCAAGAAGACCACCAAGCCGAAGCCGTCCGCGAGGCGACGAGGATGACCGTGATGCGGACGCTGCCGATCCGGATGACACCGCTTCCCGGAGAGTCCCTGGACTCCTGGTTGGAGGCATACGCGCACCGAACGCAGATCCGCTACGGCGACGTACTCTCCAGCCTCGGCCTCTTGACGAAGGCCAAGAGCCGGGATCTTCGCCACCCCCGCCCCACCGATTGGACCATCGCCCTGAGCGAGCGCGAAGCCGACAACATCGCCTTCGCCACCGGCCTGGACAAACAGCGTGTTCATGCCATGACACTGGCCCACTTCCACGGACGAGCGCTGTTGATCGATCATGAGAAGCGACAGGTCAACCGGCATCGGCTCTGGGGGCGGGGCACCGGATCGCGATACTGCCCCGACTGCCTCGCAGACAACGCCGGACGATGGAGACTGGAATGGCGCCTGGGCTGGTCGTTCGCCTGCACCCGCCACTCCCTCCTCCTCGCGGACACCTGCCAGGGATGCAGACGCCTCACACGAGCACGCCCCTTCTCCCGACACAGCCTGCCGATCCCAGGACGCTGCGGCGGACGCCCGGCACGCAGCGCTGACCTCACCGCTCCACGCGGATGCGACCAGGACCTTACTCAAGCTGAGGTCGTCCGCCTGGCCGCCGGCCATCCCGTGGTTGAGGCCCAGGACCTGATCATGAACATGATCGAGACTGGCCATGCGGATTTCGGCCAGTATTCTCGCCACCCCCAACCTTCCACCGTGGCGCTCTCGGAACTGCGCGCAGTCGCCAGCCGAATGCTGATCCACCTGAACGCTGACGACCTCAAGGCAAGGGTTCCGGCCGACACTCTCGACGCCTACCTCCTCTCTCAGCCAAGCAACGAACCAGAGCGACGAGCCGCTGCAATGGGCCGTCCAGGGTCCATGGCGCCGCCGACCGCGGTGATGACCGCAGTCGCGGTCATCACCGCGATGCAGGTACTCGGCGAGGAACATCTGGACTCAGCCGCCCACGCGCTGCGCACGGTGATCGGCAAGACCCGCGACGGATCCGAGAAGACCACGACCACCACCATCCGGAGTTGGGGTCGCGGCACCGGGACCGTCCTACAGACCGTGCAACTGGCCGCACTCGGACCGCTTCTTCGCCCGAGCGATCAACTGCGATTCCAAACCGTCGCGCTTCCCTCCTCGCCGTCCGCCACCGCCCGGCAGATCCGCCGGCGCTCACGCAAACTCCCCGCCACGTTGTGGCCGTCATGGGCCGTGCGGCTGAGCCCCTCCAGCGGCGCCTACCAGCGAATCCTGGCACCTGTGCTGGCCGCAGCGGCGCTTCTGGTCGGGACCAAACTCGAACTCGACGAGGCCGCATCGATGCTCGGATCGATCAGCGACGGCAACTCGCTATCGCGCGTCCTGCAGATGCTGCACGACCGGCAGTGCTGGGAACCCGTTGCCGCGGCTCTGGTTCACCTCGTGCACTACCTGGACGAGAACGACATCCCCATCGACTACCAGCGACGCCGCACCCTGGACTACTCGAACCTGCTGCCCGCCGAACAGTGGGTGGAGATCTGCCGCCAAAGCGGCCAATCTCCAGGAATCGGGCGACGTGCTCGCATCGCGCGATGCGTCCTGTTCAACCAGATCAGCGGCATGCCCCTCGACCGCGCGCCTGACTTCCCCACCACTGACGTGAACTCCTTCCGCGCGGAAGCAGAGCGCTTCACAGAGGTGTGGACTCCGCAACTCGCGAACGCACTCAGGCAAGTCGCACGCGACTTCGTCAGCGGATGCGGACTACGGAGCGAACCGGTGGCCTGGTGCCCGCCACTCGGAATACTCGACGGTCTCGACCTGCCCGGCACTGACCCGTCGACCATCAACATTGATCGCCTGCACGAGTTGACTCGCGGACGCCGTTACCCAGCCGGATCAGCCGCCCAGACTCTCGGCGTCAGCATCGAGGCCGTGCGTCTTCTCCTTGAGGAACACCCGATCCCGGCCCCACCGCTCAGCACCGCCCAAGCCCGCGCCCTCGGCCAGGTGAGCCACGCCGCCCGCCAAGTGCTTACCGAAGAGGAACTTCGCCGCCGCTACCTCGACGAGCATCAGTCTGCGCGCACCATCGCGATCGAGGTCGGAGTATCGAAATCCACCGTGACCAGGCTCGCAGCGGAGTACGGCATCGAACTGCGGAAGGTCGGGCGCTACTTCAAACAGCACAACGTCATCGACCGAGACTGGCTCTACGAGCAGTACGTCACACGCCGCAGGACCCTGGCAGACATCGCACGCGAGAAGGGCACCAGCACCACCTACATCATCCACCGAGCCCAGGACCTAGGCGTCCCGCTCCGCCCAAGCGGCGGCGCCAGCACCCGCAAAGCAATGGACGCCAAGACCGACTCCACCGGAGCCGCCCGGCTGACGGACGCAGGGAATATGACACCAAACACGGAACGATCAAGATGACACGGGGCGCGGATCGCGAAGAACGCCCAGGTCGAAGGGTCAGCATGTGACATTGAAACGCGGAACCTACAAATCGCCTAAGTGCGCGGATACAGCTCATCAGTCACGGCCTGCCGGTGCCTCACTCCGAAACGTCGCCGGGGTTGACGTGCCCCATCCGGTCGGCGGCTTTCATCGTCGTGGGCGGGTGCGGGCGTGGAGGGCGGTGAGCGCGTTCTGGTAAGCGCTGGCCGGGTCGTCGTGGGGAAGGGCGATGAGTTGCCAGTCGTGGCCGGCGGCGGCGAAGGGGTACCACCGGCCGTCATGTCCGTGGCGGATCTCAAGGTCGGCGGTGGGGTCGGTGACGCGGTTGTCGGCGGTGGTCAGCGGAGCGGCCGAGTCCGGGCGCAGCGGGGCGATGGCCGCGGCGGCTTGCTGGAGGACCTGGGGGTCGTCGGGGTAGGGGTGGCGGGTGGCGTGGAGGCCGGGGGCGCCGGCCAGCGCATAGGTTTTCAGGAGTCGGCGGAAGGCTTGCGGCTCCATGTCGAGCCGGTGGGCCACGATCTCGGCACGTTCCCCGGTCGGCAGGGAAGCGGTCAGGCGCACGGCGTCGGTGACCGGGTCCGTCTCGAGCAGGGTGTCGTCGGTCAGGAGCTGCTGGGCCTGGCGGGCGGCTTCGGTCGCGAGGTGGCGAAGCATCTGCAGTGAGGGTGCGGGGGCCGGTGGCTCGGGCAGCTCCATTGCCGCGAAGCTCGCCGTGGACGCGTCGCCGCCGGCGGCGGCTTCGCGCGAGGGAAGGGGCGGTGCGCTGTTGTCCCAGTTTTGGTAGGCCTGGTGGGCGGCGATGTAGGGACCTGCCGGGCGTGGCGGTGTGCGGGACCGGTCGTGCTTTTCGGGCGCTGCCGCGGCGGCGGTGGGGTACGGCGCTTGAAGGAGGGCGATCAGGTGTCGGTGGGGAAGGCCTCGCAGGGTCGTCATCAGGGAGGGGCTGGTATGCAGGCGCTGGGCGACGGCGTGTCCGAGGGCGGCGGTGTGCTGGCACGGTGCTTGCTGGCAGTCGCAGGCGAAAGTCATCTGGGCGGCGCTGGGGGCGATGGGGACGTCGCCGGTGTGGGCGGGGTCGGCGAGGGCAGCGGGTAGCTGGCCCTTCAGGAGAGCGCCCTTATGGCGGCTGCGGGTCAAGGCGGCGGCGAGTGCCTGCTGTTCCTCCCGGGTGAGCGGGACGATGTGGATGGTGGCGCGGGTGGGTTCGCCGTGGCGGGGGGTGATGACGGCACTGATCTGTCCGGGCTGGGAGTCCAGGCTGGCGGGGACGCCGCCGGCGAGGTAGATGTTGTAGCCCTGAAGGAGGGTGGCGGGGCTGCCGGTGGCCTGCTTGTGGGTCATCTCCCAGGCCAGGGCCCACGGTGAGGTGGTGTCGGTCACGGGTGCGCTCCGAGGGCGATGAGTTCGGCGAGTTCGGTGTCCGACAGATCGGCGAGCGCGGTCTCTCCGGTTGCCAGGACGGCGTCGGCCAAGGCGCGCTTACGTTCCAGGAGGGCGTCGATGCGGTCCTCGATCGTCAACTCGGTCTGCATCAGGTGAACTTCCAGGGTGCGGGCTTGACCGATGCGGTGGGCTCGGTCGATGGCCTGGGTCTCCACGGCGGGGTTCCAGGGCCGGTCGAACATGATGACGTGGCCGGCTTCGGTCAGGGTCAGACCGGTGCCGCCCGCCCTCACCGTGAGGATCATGACCGAGTTGCGGCGGGCCTGGAAGGCGTCGACGAGGTCCTGGCGGGCCTGCCCGGGCGGGATCTGGCCGTGCAGGAACAGCGGCTCGATGCCCTGGGCGCGAAGGTGGGTCACCAGCAGCCGGCCCATGGCGGTGTAGTTGGTGAACATCAGCGCCGACTCGTCCGCCGCGGTGATCTCAGCGAGGAGCTCGTCGATTGCGGTGAGCTTGCCGGAGCGCCGCCGTTCGGCGTCGGGGTCGTAGCGATGCGGGTCCGGGGTCTCGCGCAGGTAGTGGGCGGGGGTGTTGCAGATCTGGCGCAGTTGCGTGAGCAGGGTGAGGACCAGGGCGCGGCGCTCGCCGGGCTTGCCGGCGCGGATCTGCTCCATGGTGTCGCGCGCGACCGCTTCGTAGAGGCCGACCTGCTCGCGGGTGAGGGCCACGTAGCGGCGGGTGGTGACCTTCGGGGGCAGTTCCTTGAGGATGTGCGGGTCGCTCTTGCGGCGCCGGAGCATGAAGGGGGCGAACACGCGGGCCAGGCGACGGGCGTCTTCGCCTTCGGGGTCTTGCTCGATGGGGCGGACGCGGTCTTTGAAGGTGCGGTGGGTGCCGAACAGGCTGGGGTTCGTCCAGTCCAGGATCGACCAGGCCTCCATGATGCTGTTCTCGACGGGGGTGCCGGTCAGCGCGACCCGGGCACTGGCCGTCAGGCGGCGCAGTTGCTGGGCGGTCAGCGAGCGGTGGTTTTTGGCCTGCTGGGCTTCGTCGGCGACGACCAGGTCGTACGGCTGTGCGGCGAGGGTGTCCGCGTCGCGTCGCAGGGTGCCGTAGGTGGTGATGACGACCTCGTCGGCGCTCAGGCCCGACAGGGTGCGGTCTTCGCCGTGGTAGCGGCGGGTGGGGGTGGCCGGGGCGAAGCGGGCGATCTCGCGTTCCCAGGTGGCGAGCATGGATGCCGGGCAGATGATCAGAGTCGGCGCGGCGCGTTCGGCCTGCTCGCGGCGGTGCAGGTGCAGGGCGATGGCGGTGATGCTCTTGCCGGTGCCCATGTCGTCGGCCAGGCACGCGCCGAAGCCGAGGCGGGTGAGGTTGGCAAGCCAGGCCAGTCCCCGCGTTTGGTAGTCGCGCAGCGTCGCCTTCAGCGCGGCGGGTGTGGGGATGGGCTGGTGGGAGCCGACGCGCAGGAACTCCACCAGGTCGGCCAGCGCGTCGGTCGGCTCGCAGGCCACCAGGTCGCCGTCGACGGTAACGCTGCCGGTCAAGGCTGCGGTCAGTGCCTCGGCCGCGGGGAGCGTGCCGAGGTCGCGGTCGGCTGCGCGGCGGGCGGTTTGCGCGGTGACCAGCAGCCAGCGGCCTCGCATGTGGACCAGGGCGCGGCCGGCGGTGGCCAGGGCGTCCATCTCGGCATCGGTCAGGCCGTCACCGTCGGCGGTCAGCTGCCAGCGGAAGTCCAGGACGTTGTCCAGACCGAAGGCGGGCTCGCGGATGCCGGGGATGGAGCGGGTGCCGATCAGCGCGCGCACGCCCAGGGTGCGGGCCCACTGCCCGGGCCAGGTGATCTCGATGCCGGACCGGGCCAGGTTCTGGCCCATCTCGCCGAGCAGGAGCGCGGCTTCGGCGGCGCGCAAGGTGAACCTGGCCGGGTGGTCCTGCTCCAAGAGTCGCTGCAGCGGCGGCCAGAGGCGGGCGGCGGCGCGCAGCGACCGGCGGACTTGCTCCAGCTGGCGCGGGTCGGCGCCGTGTTCGGGCAGGTACTCGGCGGCGTCGACGAGCCGGGACTCGCCGCCGGGCGTGGCGGTCCTGATCCGCAGCACCGCCCACAGCAGCTCGGTGTCCTCAGGGCTGTTGGCGGGCGGCGGCTTGATCGTCACGACCAGGCCGAGCGGCGGGTGGGGGTCGAGGATCGTGGTGATCCGGTCCGTCCACGCCACCAGGTCCGGACTCTGCGGGCGCCGAGAGGGGGCTGTGTAGGAGGCTGAGCCGAGCGCGTACGTGGTTCCCGGGCCACGCACGACCGCGTCGGCCAGAGCGTCCAGGACGCGACGCACCACGATGCGCGGCGCCCACAGGCGGTACGGGGTGCGGGCGGCAGGGACGCAGTGCGCGTACGGGGGCATCGCGTCGGCGAGATCGGCAGCGGTGGCCTGCTGCCCTAAGGTGAGGGGCCCCAGGTGCCAGGCGTCGCGGCCTGTGGAGTCGGTGCCCGGGTACACGCGCTCGTCGGCGATGGCCTCAAGGCCCAGGCGGATGACGGCCCGCCATGTCTCCGCACTGGGGTGCAGGCCGTCACCGCCCAGTCGGGCCAGCACCCCGGACAGCAGCCTCAGCGGCACCGGCCACACCGGGACCGCTTGGGCGCGCACTCCGACGCCCATCCCGGGCAGCACCAGCTCGACGCTTTCTGCCCGCAGCGGCGCGGTCGTGTCGGTGTCCGGCAGAGGGCTGCCGTCAGGGTGGTAGACCACCATCCGGGCGGCGCTGCCGCTCAGGTCCGCGGTCACCGCGGCTCCTGCCCGAAGGACGGAGTCCAGCAGCCGCACGGCCAGCAGCGTCTGGGCGGGCGTTCCCGGAGCCGGCGCAGTGCGCTGGTGCGGCACGAACGCGGGTTGAGTGGGTTCCGGCGCTGCGTCTTCGGCTTGCGTGACCGGGTCGGCGGGTACCAGCGCGAGGCGGGCGAGCAGCGCCCGCGCGGCGTCCTGATAGGAGGCGCGCTTGCCCGGCCCGCACCCCTGGGCCTGAACCGTCTGGTCCTGGTGGCGGCACGACAGGGTGCACACGAACCTCGGCCGATGCGCCGGGCCTGTCATCGAGTAGTCCGGCTCGACCTCGATGATGACGCCGGTCTGCTGTAAGGCATTCAGCGCGCCGAGGGGGTCCTTGCCCGGAGCCAGTGGCTTGATCGCGGGCACCGCCTGGACCGGTGCGGCCGGGCGGGGCTCATGGTCGGCGACGATCAGGGCCAGCAGCGCGCGGGCCGCTTGCTCGCGGGCCGCGCCCTTGCTCAACCCCTCTGCCGCCGTCTGGAGATCCCGGCCCTTGGAGCGGCAGGTGCCCCGGCAGGTGAACAGCGGCTGTTTGCCGCTGAATCCGGGTGAGACCTCGAAGGCCAAGTCGGTGATCAACTCGACCTGCGCGAGCTCGTTCAACGCGCTGATCGGATTCTGATCGGGCGCAAGCGGTCCCGCCGAGGTCCTCGGATTTGGTACGTGCGAGGGTTCCGGCAGCGGCAGCCCGGTCAGCTGGGCCAGGGCGGCGACTGCGGCTGAGCGCCGGGAGTGCTTCTTTGAACGCTTCGGCCCGCTGTCGGCGAGCAGGAGACCGGTGCCGGGGTCGTAGGTCACACGCGTCTGGAACCGCGTCGTCTCCTGGGGGGCTGCAGGGACGACGGTGTCCTGGTAGACCGGGGCGGCCTGCCCGGCAGCGGCCGCGTGGAGGTTGAGGATCGCCGGCGCGGCCCCCTCGCCGGCGGCGATCGCGTGCATGATGGCCCGGCGGCCCGGCTCCCACTGCGGCGCTGGCGCCTGGAAGAGCACAAGGTACAGGTCACGCGGTTCCAGCATGCCAGCCCTGGCCCGGGCCGCGATCTCCGCCACCAGGGCCGGCGCCACGGCGGCCTGCGCGCACGCCTGCTGGAGTTGCGCGTGGAAGCCGTCCATGGACAGCGCGGCTGGAAACGCCACGGACACGTTGTCTCCGGCTCCGACCGGTTCCCATTCCGCGCCATCGCCCGACTCCTGCACCACCGGCTGAACCGCGCACAGATGCCCGAGCAGGCTCACCGCGGCTCGGTGCTGGGCCACCTTGCGCTGGTCGGCGTAGGCGGCGATGCCGTGGGCGAACCCGTCGGGCGTACGCCACCCGGCCTGCGCCCCGAAGCGGCCCAACCCTTCCCTGGCCGCCAACTTGCGCAGTACGAACGCCGCCTCCACCGCCTGGGCCTGCGAGGTGAGAACAGCGGTGGCACGCTCCGGAGCCGAGGCCAGCGCCGTCCACGCGGCTGACCGGGCCGGCTGCGCCTGCGCGCGCGCAATCGTGCTGTCCAGCAGAAGGGCCCGCAGGTCCCGCGTCCGCAACTGGCCCGCCCCGGCCCGCCGGGTGACCTCGGCGGCGAACACCCCGGGCAACAGGCCGTCTGTGCACGCCCTGGACAACAAGCGGGTGAACTCCCGGTTGTCCAGCCGCCGAAACGCGGCGGCGTCACCGCCGCGAAGCTCCTGACGTTCCTTGTCCTGGGCGCGCTTCTTGAGGAAATCGCTGGTCGTCAGCGGAGTGGGCCGGGTCGTCACTGTGGCGAAACCTCCGGGTAACTGGATGGGCCCGCACAGGCCGTCAACGGTCAACCGAGCCAGGGGCGGCACACCACCAGGTCCGGCAGCGCTGGTCAGATCACGCGCCTGCTCGTACGGGTGGGCGGCCCACCTCGATCACCGTAACCGAGGTCACGTTCGGAGCGCACGCCATTCACCTAAGCGCTGTAGGAGCACGGCTAAGAAATAAGCTCTGGGTTCCCGAGCGCCTCTTCAGGTCATCCCGCCCCAAGACCAGGAGGTTCTCCGTGTAGAGCATGTCGCTCTGGCGGTTGAGGAGATCTCGGGATCGGTGAAGCTTCTCTCGTCGCTGAGGTTTTTGGAGCGGCGGTGAAGCCGGAGTCGCGTGCTGGCCCTGGTCGAGGACGGCTTGGTCCGGTGCCGAGTGTCGCTCTGACAGAGAGCGCCTGCTCACGCAGGGGGCGGCTCCTTTCACCACCTCAGGCGTCCGAGCTGCTCGCCGGGCCGCCGCCGACCGCGCCGCCGCCGGGCATCCCCTGGAGGTCGCCATGGAATGGACCGGCACTGACCGCAGCCCCCTCACCTGCCTGAACCGGCACCGCGCCGCCACCGCCTGGTGGACCGTGCTGACCTGCGGGCAGGCGCGATGACCATGAGCGCATCCGCGGCCGGATGGGTCGTGATCACTAACTATCCGGCCTGGCCCAGCCCCTACTTCGCCGAACTGCACCGCCATGCCCCGCCCGGCCCGGCAGTGATCAACCTGCATCGGCTCAAGCGCCTGTACCAAGGGCCGGACGGGCAGCGCACCCTGGCCGCCGCGCACACGATCGCCGCCCAGCTCCAGGCGCTCCACGAGGGCGGTTGGAGGATCGCCTGGACGGTGCACAACCTGCTACCCATCGACGGCGGCCCGCCCACCGAGGCCGACCAGTACACCACCTCCGCCGTCCTCGAACTGGCGGATGCGGTGATCACCCACACCCGGGCTGATGCCGCCTACCTGACCTCGCTGACCAAGCGCCCGTCACGGTCGCCGGATGGGCGGGGCTCGGCGGCCCCACCCTGGGCGGCCAGCTCTCCGCCGCCGTGCGCGAGCTGGCCGATTGGCTCCAGGACGCCGAGGTCTCGATGGTGATCGTCGGCAACCTAACCCCCTACAAGGACCTGCCCGCGATCATCGACGCCTTCACCACCCACACCCGCCGCGCCCGGCTGCTCGTGGCAGGCCCCTGCCGCACTCCGTCCCTCGCCGAGCACCTCGCCGCGCAGGAACGTGCCGGCGGCGGCCGCATCCGCCTCCACCTCGACCGCATCCCGCCCGAGCACGTGCGCACCCTGTATCGGGCAGCGTCTGCGGTGCTGTGCCCGTACCGGGCTGAGAGCGAACGGGCCTTCTTTCGTCACGTGCTGTACCCGGCGTCCGGCAGTACGGCGCTGGCGTCCGGGACTGCGGTGATCGCGCCGGACCTGTCCGCCATCGCCGAGATGACCCAAGGGCGTCGGGCATGGCTGTACCCTGCCCCCACCGGTGCCGGTCCCCTCCTGGCCGCCGCCGAGTCGATCCTGCCGCTGTGCGCCGCCCTGGACTCCGCGCCCGCAGATGCATCCCGTCAGTGGCGGGTCATCACCACCACCTATGAGCGGATCTTCCATCAGCTCGCCGCGACACCCTCGACCCCGCGCGCAGAGCAACCCGCCGTCGTCGGCCGACCTGCGCATCGACTACACCGACCCGCACACTGACGAGGAGCCCGACGTGCCCAACAACGCACCTGACCACGCGATCAGCTTGCCGGGAGGCGAGCGCGGTGGCCGCATCGCCGCCGTGCTCGCCGATCGGTACGGGCTGAGGTCGTGCGCGCTCACCTACCTGCCGATCGGCCAAGGCACGATCAACTTCCGCGCCGTCCGTCACGACGGGCGGGAGGTGTTCGTCAAGAACTATCCGCCGGGCACCGATCTGGCGGCTGAACGCGCAGGCATCGGCCTGTCGATGCGAGCGCTGCGGGCCGGTATCCCGGCCGCGCCGGTCCTGCCCAACACCGATGGGGAGGTTCTCGACTCCAGCACCGACCTGCCGGTTTCGGTGTGGCAGTGGATGCCCGGCCAGGTCGCACTGCGCATGTCGCCCGCCCAGCTCGGCGCCGCCGGTACGGAGCTGGGCCGCATCCATGCCTTGTTCGCCGAGTTGCCCGCAACCAGCACTCGCGCGGTGGAGCAGTGGCGCACCGTTGACGTGGACGGCCTCGCCGTGACGATCGATCACTTGCTGGACATCATCGCCGCACGCATCCGCGACGGTGCCGCCGATGCGTTCGACCTGCAGGCGCAGCGTACGCTTCGCGACCGCCACGACGTGCTGAACTCCATCCCGGCGCTGCTGGCCGAGCTGCCCGACAACCTCACCGTGCAGGTGCTGCACGGCGACTTCTCCCCGGTCAACCTGCTGTTCACCGGGGAGGCCCTCTCCGCGGTGCTGGACTTCCGCCCCCCAGACCCGCCCTTCCTGCTCGCCTACGACCTGGGCCGGGTGGCGTTCTATCCCAACACCGTGGCGACCGACCCGGCCTGGCCGCAGGCCGCCGCCGCCCTGATCAGCGCCTACCGGCAGGCCAACCCCGACGTGCCCGACCTCGATATCCGCGCCTGCGGCCGGGTCGCCCTGCTGCAACTACTCACCAGCCTCTACGGCGTGCGCCAGCACTACCTCAAGCCCGGCCTGTTCCAAGATGATCTGGACGAGTTCTGGCTGCTGCGCCAGCGCACCGCCTCCGTCCTCCTGTCCGACCTGGCCATCACTGACGCTCTGCTGTCCGACGTGACCAGCCGCTGACCCGCCATCCCCACATCTTCAAGGGAGATTCCCGTGACCGTGGACACCGTTCCCACGCCTACCGGCAAGATCTGGGATGTCCTTCGTGGGCCAATCCTGCCTGCGACCCTGGACGACGGCGCGGCCGCCTTCGTCACCCGCCACCAACTGCACCTCCATCAGAGCGACCCGAACACGCTGACCCTGACCTGCTCCGAGGGCCACGCCCGGGTCACCGCGCGATGGCGACGGCACACCCCCGCTTCAACGACCGCGAACCCATCGTGGAGACCCCCGCCCATGCCCTGGCCACCTTCCAGGCTTGCGACCTGGATGCCGCCTGCATCGGGGACTACCTCATCGAACGGAGCTGAGCTGCCACAATGGGCCACATGAGCACTCCGCCGCTGCGAACAGCCGCCCGCGTCATCGCCCTGGACGACGACAAGCGGGTGCTGCTGCTGCGCTACGAGGAGAACGGCGGCTTCTGGGCCACCCCGGGCGGCTCCCTCGACAACGGCGAGGACCACACCACCGCCCTTCGCCGCGAGCTCCGCGAAGAGCTCGGCATCGACGAAGACGGCCTCCAACTCGGTGCCCAGATCGCCGAGCGCAGCAAAGAACATCAGGTTGGCGGCCAGGAGGTTCTCCAAGTCGAGCGGTACTACCTCGCGCGGATTACAGCCGCCGACGTTGACCTCGACCGCGCCCCCCAGCCCGACACCATCCAGGCCCACCGCTGGTGGACTCTCGATGAGCTGCGCTCGACGAACGAAACCGTCTACCCCCTCGGCCTCAGCGGCCTCATCACCGACACCCTCCTCGCAGGAGTGCCCGAGCGACCCGTCCTGTTGCAGTGACGCGCACGTGACGCGCATGGGCCCAGACCCGCACCCCTTCCCCGAACTCCCTCAGGTGGGAGGCGGCGGAATTGGGGCGCGCTGCCGGTCTGGGACGATCTGAGGCATGGCGCGTGGTGATGGTGGCGGCAGGGGATTTTAAGCACTTCAGGTGAAGGCCAGGCTGCGGAACACATCGCGGACCCGCGCGATCGCCTCCCGCTGCCGGCTGCAATATAGCTTGTTGGTCAGCAACGCTGCCCAGCGACCCCGTTCACGGTTCACCCACATCGCGGTCCCGGTGAACCCGTAGTGCACGAACACGCCCTCGCTCGGATCAGTGCTGGGAGCGGGGAGCCAGAACAAGCCGCGGGCGGGCTCCAGGCCTCCGGTGTGGATCTGGAGGGACTCCTCCACCCATTTGCGCCCGAACCCCGCCTCTGCCGCGTCCTCATCGGCGATCAGGTGCCGCAGGAACCTCTCGACGTCCCCCAAGGTGGAGAAGACCCCGGCGATGCCACAGACTCCGCCCAGGAGCCGAGCTGAGAAGTCGTGGGCGATGCCCCTGAGCCGTTCGCCTGATTCTGGGTCGAGTTCGGTGGGAGCCGCCTGGTCGATCAATGCAGCGGGGAGGGGGCCGAATCGGGTCTGGTTCATCCCGAGCGGCCCCCACACGGTCTTCGCGCAGACCTCGTCCAAGGCGGCACCGCTGAGGTGCTCGACGACCATGCCCATGATCAGGGCTGACCGGTCGGTGTATTCCACCGCGGTGCCCGGCTGACGGTGCAGAGTCTCTCGCAGCACTCCCCGATGGACGTCTTCGCGTTCGGTGCCGTACAGGGCCCGGAGATTGGCCCGCAGGGGGACGCCCGCGGTGTGGGTGAGCAATTGGTGGACCGTCACTGGCGCCAATGGATACCCGACGACGTCGGGCATCACTGATCCCAGCGGCTCATCCAGGTCCAGCCGCCCCTGCTCCCATAGGACCCCGGCCGCTGCCCACACCGCCATGATCTTCGTCAAGCTGGCCATATCAAAGATGGTCGCCACACGCATCGGCTCAGCTGGCCGCTCGGGGTCAAGCACCCCGGCCGTCCCGCGGAGCACAGACTCGCCCGCCCCGCCGATAGCCCACACCGCGCCGGGGAAGACCTGCTCGCGCACCCCGTCGGACAACAGCTGGGTGATCTGGTCGCCGGGGTGAGTCATGGCTTCGGGTTCCTTCGCGGTGAGTGGCGTGCCGGGTTTCAGCGTAGTGAAGCGGGCCGGTGGTCGGCCGGTGTGCGCTGAACGCTGCGGGGCGAGCGTGTCAGGTGATCTGCCGGCTGAGGATGTTCAGTGCGGCGGCGTTGGTGCTGAGCGGGAATCGTGCGGTATTGCGCAGCCACCCCCGCGGACAGTCGGCAGCCAGGCTGGCGTGAGCATGGCGCTGCGGGGTGGGGCTGGTCCGCTGGTGGCGGGCAGGAGATGTCAAAACAGTCGCCCGCATCTCTCGTGACGCCGCTACGGCGTGAAAATTCCGGGACGTGCCCCGGCCGTACGTCGTGTTCGGCGATGGTGGCGCTGTCGCTGCGGAGCTGCTCGTCACCATCCCACCCACTCGCCCGACGGTGCGGCTCGCGGCCACGCCCGTGGCCGCCTGCCCGGCGGCGACCCCGGAGGCGTCACCATCCCGACGTCAACTCGATGAGTTGTCGCCCGACCAGCCGGGCGTGTGGCAGGTCGTGTCTCTCCTGACCGCCTGCGGGGATCTCCTAGTCCCGCACGAGATCGTCCGCAGCCCTGACGGCCACGCCGTCGGCTGCCGCCGCCTGGGCTCGCCCTTCGCCGGGGTACCGGCTGATTGATCAGCTAACGGCTGGCCTGAGGCTAGGTTTGGCCCATACCCGGGTCTCGTTGATCTTTTCCTTGGCCCGCAGTGCCGTCGCGAGATCCAGATTCACGCGGTTGGCGATGGCCGCAAGGTGCTGGAGTACGCCGATCAGCCCACCGGCCAGCTCAGGGCGCGCATCAGGCGGCGACTGCGATGTGAGCGCCACGGTATACACGGTGCCAGCGCGTGCTGACAGCAGGAGACATTGCTCGATGAGAGTTCCGGACAGGTGGTGCTCATCCGCCGTCGCCTCAGCGACGAAGTTCTGAAGGTCCGCCAAGGTCAACTCCGCCGCGCCGGATCTGTTGGGGCGGGCTCTCTGATGAGCATGAAGTTCCTTGGCCAGGTCGATGCCGCTGCGGTTGGCGATGGCCAGGTCGTAGATGAGGACGTCAGCTAGTTCATGGCCGAGGCTGCCGATCGTGCTGGCGGGGTCGATGGAGAGCGCCTCATGCTTGCGTACAGCCTTGCAGACCTCACCGACCTCTTCGCTGAGCTTCAGACACTGCTCGACGATAGAACCGTCGTTGAGGTTGCGCTCCCGTTCCATCTCGGTGACGTAACGCTGCAATTGCGCGAAAGTGGGGCGTTCGGGGAGTGGCTTCATGATGGTCCAGGAGTGGCGCATGGTGGTGGACAAGGCGATCACGCTAGCAGTGCCGTGACATGCCTTTCAGGCGAACCCGCGCTTCGCCGCCGGGGAGCCGAAATGCTGTGCCAGCCGGCGCGCAGTGTGTTTGTGAGCGTGGCGGCGGCGGCGTTGATCTGATGGCGCTGCCCGGCGGTCGCCTGATGTGCCACCAGGTGGTGCTGCACGCGGGAAACCGTCTGATCCCAGCTCCAGGTGCCGATCACATGGCCGTCGGCAATGATTGTGGGTAGCACTTCGCCGATCTGATTGAACGCCGTGGCCGCAGGTACGTCGTTGAGGTAGCGACGGCGGGTCTGGAAGTAGGCCTTCAGCGCGACATCCTCATGGGCGAGGAAGACCATGCCCGTAGTGCAGTCGGCGTCAGGCGCGGTGGTGAACGCCGCGAACCTGGTGGCGCTCATGTACAACGGGCTATCGGTCCACGGAGTCAGCAACTCGACGAGCTTGACGCTGGAGCGCTGCCAGGCGTCGATCAGGATGTTCTGCGACAGCCCCGACCACCAGGTGGCATCACGCAAGCTGACGGGCCCATAGCGGTCCAGATAGGCGGTGAACAACTGCTCCGTCGCGGCGTCGACCGGCAGTTCGGTGTTGAGGTCTGGGTAGGCGTGGCTGGTGAGCGCGAAGGTGCGTATCTCTTTGTTCCAGCCGCGTCCCTGATTGAGGTAGGCCACGGCGCCGCGCTCCCAAGCCAGCTTTAGTGCCAGCCGGGTCGTCGAGATCGCGATGCCCGCGTCTGTCAGCCGGGTTTCGATGGCGCGGTGGGGCAGCGGCCCGTCGTGGCCGAGCAGGTCCACAAGTGCGGTGGTGGCCGTGCTCAGGGCGGTCCTGCTGAGGTCGGCATTGGTGATGGCGCGCAGCGCGTCTCGCTCGCGAAACCGCACGGTTGCCGAGTGCGCGGCGGCGGCCAGGTCGAGGGGGAGGGTGTGCAGGGTTTTGCGCATGCACCGGACGGTGAGAAGTCGGGTCCGGCTGTGCGGGGTGAAGAGGGTGAGGGCGATGGCGGGGTCGCTGGCGCGGGCGGCCACGGTAGCGTACGGCGAGGGCTGCCGGGCGGCGTGCAGGCCGAGCGTGGCCGAGGCGATCGCCTCCACGCTGGTCTGCCGGGTGTGCGCGGCTAGGCCTTGACGGGTCAGGATCCAGTTCCACAGCCGGTGTGCCTCACTCGGGCTGAGAGTGTAGGAGTCCACTGTGCCCGGTGGGGGTTGCTGCGCCATGCGTGGCACCGTAGCAGCGCAGGTGGCGGGTGGGGGCGGTGATGCGTGGAGTCATTCCTGTGGCCCCCAGGTCTGCTCGACGAAGGCCAGGAGTTCGGCATAGGAGGCTTCGGTTTCCGCCCAGTCTTTCTCGTCGCCCCACCAATGTCGCTGATTGTGGTGGATGTGGAAGGCGCTCCAGTCGCCGTCCCAGCCGGGTTGCAGATGGGTGCCGCGGATACCGTGCAGCAGGGCGTCGCGGTAGACCTCGGTGCCAGGAAGAGGGACGAAACGAAAGAGCGAGACGCGCCCGAGCATCGGCTGGAGTTCGCGTAGCAGGGCGATGGTCTCTCGAGTGCTTTCCCGGTTCTCGCCGGGGAAGCCGTGGATGATGAACGCCTTGGCGGAGATGCCGCTCTTGGCACTCATCTCGATCGCAGCGCGGATCTTGGCCTGGGTGGTGTTCTTGCGCATCGCCTTGAGCAGGCGCTCGCTGCCGGACTCCACACCGTACTTGACCTCGATGCATCCGGCGGCCGCCATCGCTTCCAGCAGCGGCTGATCGACGGTGTCGACCCGCGACAGGGCGGACCAGCGTAGGCCGAGGTCGGCGATGTGCTCACAGATGTCGCCGACCTTGGCCTTGTTGACGATGAAGTTGTCGTCGACGATGGCGAACCCTTCGATGCCGTAGGCGTCGATGAGGTGTCGCAGCTCTGCACGAGCGCTGTTCCCGCCGCGGTATTGCATGCGGCGCTGTCCCACCGCGCAAAAGGAGCAGGGGAATGGGCAACCACGGCTAAACATGACGTGCGCCATCTGGGTGTCGGTGCCGGCCAGCCGGTCGGACAAGACGATGTCCTGGCGTGGCAGCAGGTGGCGGGCAGGCAGCGGCAGATCGTCGATATTTCTCATCAGCGGCTGAGCCGCGGTACGCCTGATCCGACCGTCGTGCTCGAACAGCACGCCCGGCACGGTGCCGAAGTCTCTGTCGCCCGCGTGGTCGAGCAACTGCAGGAAGGTGTCTTCGGACTCGCCGTCGGACACGACGTGGGCGGCCAGATCGCGTAACGACTCGGCGGGGTAGAAGTTGGCGTGCACTCCCCCGGCCATGATCAGTGTTCCGGGGTCGATACGAGAGTCGTGGCGGGCTCGCATCATCAGGCCGTAGGTGGCGGAGGAGGCCAGACTGAATCCGATCGCGTCGAAGCCGGTCAGGTCCAACGAGGTGTGATCGGGTGCCACCGTGCGGATCTCGATGCGGTGACCGGCCTGTTCGGCCACGGCGGCCAGGTACAGCACGCCGAAGGGCGGGAACTCCTTGCGTTCCTGCCGAAATCGCGCCATGTCGTAGACCTCGGGGTAGAGCAGTGCGACCTTCACGCTGTCACCTCTGGCGGGGGAAGGGGCGGGCGAGGGCGGGCGGCGATCCCCGCGATGACGTGGGCGACCAGCGTGTCGACGACTGTGGCGGCGTCCTGGTCACCTATGTCGTGCATCATCGTCGGCGTGCCTGCGCAGCAGGTGTGCTTCGCGCTCTGGACGAACAGAGTGTGCTCACGTTCGGCCGAGGCCAGGTCCTCGTGGTGGAAGCGGCTGTACTGTCCTCGCGCGCGGGCCCGCCGCAGGCACCGCCCGGGATCGCCGAGCAGGAAGATGGCCAAGTCGGCGCGTCGCGCAGGCGCGTACAGGGCGGTGATGAACTGTGCGCTGGCGCCATCGAGGCGATCCAGTACCAGTGCGGAGGGGATGTAGCGATCACAGACCACCACCCGCCCGGCCCGCAGGTGCGGCTCGATCACCGTGGCGATGTGGTGGTAACGGTCGGCGGCGACCAGGCACGTCAGCGCCAGGCCGTGGAAGTCCTGCGTGCCTGAACGGGCTAAGGCGCCGATGGGTGAGGATGAAGGCTGCGTGGTGCGTACCGCTTCCACGCCGCGCTCGCTCAGTTGAGCGCTGAGGAGATGGCTACAGGTGGTTTTGCCGACGCCGCTCGGCCCGTCCAAACTCACCAAGAACCCCGGCAGCCGCTCCGGGCGGTACAGCGGTAACCGGTCGGGGGCTGAACTCGTGCGCAGGTCTGTCATAGCGGACCTTCCGGCAGCCGGCACCACAACCTCTTGTCAGGATCATTTACGGGCCAGGCGCCGACTAGTACGCGGCAGGTGCGAGTAACCTCGCCGACTTCACCGCTGGGTCGCTGGGGCGTCTGGAAAGCCGGCTGTGCGTCGGGGTGGGATCGGTGTGTAGGCGGATCAATCATGCTGCACGCACTCCTGACCGAGAGATGGTCCCGATGCCGTCGAGCAGAGCAGCCTCGGCCACCTCAAGGAGGTCATCTGGCGCCGATCTCGCACAGAATCGATGGTGGCACGCTGATCCACCCCAACCAGATACGCCTGGAGACCGCCGACCTCGATGACGTCGGCTTCTTTCCATGGGGTGACGCGCCGGGGCTGCTTCCCGCCACACCGCCGCCCAGATCTCGGCCGCGCAAGGACCACGCCGCCCTACGGTATTCGTTGCCCTGGTCGAGCGCCTGGGGTGGGATGCGCTGCGGGCGCTGTCCTGTGCAGGCGCCGCGCCAACCACTTCCAGTGATCGCGTAACTCGGCACTCTCCATGCTAGGCAGCCAGCCGTAATAGCCGCCGTCAGGAGTGAGAGGGGGATCCATGGGCGTGTTCTTCACCGGGTGTTGGCATTCGTGGGGCGGAACCTGACGGCTGCGGGATAGCGCTCAGCGTTGGCATCCCACGGCCGCGGCGCCCAGGCTCGGGCTTATGCCAGGGCGGCTGTCGCGGCTGGAGCGGTGGGTTCACAACCACGGCGGGGTGGGGACCACGACTCAGGGGGCTGGCCTCAAGATGATGGGCAGTGCGCGATAGTCGTTACCGATGAAGGATGGTTGCGGCTTTAGCGAGTGTGGCTCGTGGGCCAGGCGCAGGTGGGGGAATCGCCCAAAGAGGGCGGGTAACGCGATGCCGGCTTCGAGCCGGGCCAGGGGCGCTCCGAGGCAGTAGTGGGGGCCGTGGCCGAAGGCCAGGTGCTGACGCTCGCGCCGGTCGATGTCGAAGCTGTCGGGTTCAGGGTTGACCTGCGGGTCGCGGCCGTGCGCGCCGAAGGCGATCAGGATGAGTTCGCCCTTGCCGATGATGACGCCCTCGCCCAGGTCGATGTCGGCGGTGGCGTAGCGTAGCGGCAGGTGCATGATCGGTGGGTGCTGGCGCAGGCTCTCTTCGATGACGTCGTTCCAGCGTTCGGGGGCTGCCTTGACGGTCTCGAGCTGGTCGGGGTGCGTCAGTAAGGCGACGATCGCATGGTCGATGAGGGAGACTGCGGTTTCGCTGCCTGCTCCGATCATGAGGATCAGGGTGCTGATGAGTTCGTCGACGCTGAGCTTGTCGCCGTCGGATTGCTGGGTGGTCAGCAGCAGGCTGGTCATGTCGTCGCCGGGCGCGGCGCGTTTGGCGTCGAGGAGGGTGTGCATCGCGGCGAACATGTCGCGCTGGACGTCGGTGGCCTGTTCTGCGGTGAGGCTGGTGTCCAGGACGGAGTCGATGATGCTCAGCATGTGGGGGCGTTGCGTTTCCGGGACGCCGAACAGGTCGCAGATCACGCCGGTGGGGATCGGGTAGGCGAAGCGGGCACGGAGGTCCACCGGCTGGCCGGGCGGCTCGGTGGCCAGGTCGTCGAGCAGGCTGGTAACGATCGTTTCGACGGCGGGGCGCATCGCGTCGATCCGGCGGGCGCTGAATGCCTTGCTGACCAGGTTCCTAAGGCGATTGTGGTCGGCGCCGTCGGTGGTGAACATGCTGATGACATCGACCCAGGCGGTCAGCCAGGCGATGGCGTAGGGGCGATAGGCCGGCCAGGATGTGCGGGCGTCTTTGGAGACGTCGGTGTGCGTCAGCAGCTTCTTGACCACGTCGCCGCGGCTGACCGACCAAGCGGTGAGGCCGGCGGGCAGATGGACGGGCACGGCGGGCCCGCCGTCGCGTAGATGGTCGACCTGCGCGTAGAGGTTGGTGCCGGTGCTGTCGAGGATGGTGGGTGTGGGTTTCACGAATGCCTCCCTGTGGACGCGGTGGCGAAGGCGTTGGCCGGGTGGGGACGGAAGTGGATACCCAGTTCGGAGGGGCATTGGTGAAAGGGTCCGTGCCGGTTGGGGGCGTGGCTGTCGGTCAGGTCGAGGTTCCACAGTTGGTCGAGGAGCGTTTCGATGGCGGTCTGGGCGATCACGGCGGCTTGGCTGTCAGCCGGGCACCGGTGCGGGCCAGCCGACCAGGCCAGATGGGAGCGGTTGTCGTAGCCGAGGTGGGGCATGCTCGGGTCGGTTCCGGTGGCGGCATGGCTGATGAGGATCGGTGCTCCGGCGGGGATGGGGACGTCGTGCAATTTGGTGTCGTGGCGTGCGTAGTGGACGGAGAAGTTGGCCATGGGTGAGCGCACCCACAGCACCTGTTCCATCGCGCGGCGTACGGTGACGGCGCCGCCGGTGAGGTTGCCGGCGTAGTCGCCGTCGGACAGCAGCAGGCGAAGGCCGGAGGCGATCCAGGCTGCGGTGGGGATGGTTCCGGCGCCGACGAGGACGACGAGTTGGTGCAGGATTTCCTCGTGGGTGAGCTGGGCAGGGTGCGTCAGCATCCAGGAGGTGCAGTCGTGGCCGGGCTGACGGCTTTTCATACCGATGATCTCGGCCAGGCAATGGGCGAGATCGGCTGCTGACTGCGCTGCCGCCGGCCCGGCGTTGATCATGCCTTGGCAGGCCGTGACCATGCGGCCGACCAGCTGCGGGGGGCAGCCGAGAAGGTCGGTGAAGACGAGCAGCGGCAGCGTGTCGGCGTACTGGCTCATCAGCTCAGCGTGACCGTGGTGGGCGAAGTCGGCAATGAGCTGCCGGGCGTGGGATTGGGTGATTTCCTGCAGCTCGTGCAGGTTGATCCGGGCCAGGCAGTCGTTCATGGCGTGTCGTAGCCGGGCGTGGTGGTCGCCGTCGGCGTACAGCAGGCTGGGCCGAAAGGCCATCAGGGCGAGAACTGGGCTGTCGGCTGGAACGTGCCCCTGCTCCAGGGCCGTCCATAGGCGGCTGTCCTTGCTGTAGGTGGCGGTGTCGTTGAGCAGGGTGATGGCGGCGCGGCGGCTGGTGACGACCAGAGCGTGGACGCCGTCGGCGATCTCTGCCCAGGCCACGGGACCGGCGGCGCGCAGCGCGTCGTAGGCGTCTTCGGGCCGGGCGGCGAAGGCGGCGCCGAACAGCCGCGCGACAGGGACAGGGTGTGTCATCGGGCGTGCTCCAGGCAGGAACGGTCGAGGATGTGGCTGACCAGGGAGATCAGTCCCTGTTTGGCCGAGCCGAGCTGGCGGGCGTCGAGGCTGACCAGCGGCCGGTGCGCGGGCATGCTCAGGCTGTCGCGCAGGTCGGTTTCGCGGTAGCGGGGGGCTCCGTCGAAGGTGTTGACGGCGACGGTGTATGGCAGTGCGGCGTCTTCCAGCTGGTCGATGGCGTCGAAGCTTTCGTCGATGCGGCGGGTGTCTACAAGGACGAGCCCGCCCAGGGCGCCTTCCATGAGGGAGCGGGCCATGCCGCGGAAACGCTGCTGGCCAGGGGCGCCGAACAGGTAGAGGACGATGTTCTGGCTGAGGGTGAGGCGGCCGAAGTCCATGGCGACGGTCGTGGTGGTTTTGCCGCGCAGGTCGTCGAGGTTGTCCACGAGTTGCCCGGCGTGTGTCATCTTCTCCTCGGTGCGCATCGGCTGGATTTCCGAGACCGTGTTGACGAAGGTGGTTTTGCCCACGGCGAATGGGCCGAGTACGAGGATCTTGACCGGCTGGGCTGTGGCCGGCACGTAGCGGTCAGAGTTTTTGGAGGGCATGCAACACCTCTTGGAGGAGGTCCTCGCTGTACTGTCCAGCGGCGGGGACGAACGGGGCGCGGGCGGCGAGGTGTCCGCTGTTGACCAACCTGGAGACGATGACTTTGACGACGGCGCCCGGTAGTCGGAGGTGGTAGGCGACCTCGGACACCGACAGCACGCCGGGCTGGCACAGGTCCATCACCCGGCGGGCCTGGGCGGCCAGGCCAGTGCGCGGGCGGTTGGGGTCGGCCAGGAGCAGGGTGGCGTCATCGAGACGACCGGGTGCTGGTGTGGCGTTGCCGTCGGTGGCGGTGTGGGAGCGCACCATGCCGGCGCGCCGGTGCCGCGGGCCGGTCATGTCGGGTCGTTTCGCTCGCGGGCGTCCAGCACGGGGCGCAGTCCGGTGATCGTCTTGAGTGTTGCTGTGATGGCGGCGCTGACCTGGTGGCTCATGGATTCGCCGCGGACGGCCACGCCGATGCCGGTGCGAGGGCCGGCGGCGAACAGCAGCATGGTGACGTCCTTCATGTCGCTGATGACATAGCGCAGGGGGGCGGGAGTTCCGTGGTTCATCGGGATGCCGCAGAAGGCGGCTAGTTCGCTGTGCAGCGACTTGATGCCGGACAGGGCCGCTGCGGCGCGGTCGGCGTTGTCCCGGGTCAGCGCGCCAGAGTGCGCCAGCACCAGCCCGTCCGTGGTGAACAGCAGCGCGTGGACGACGCCTGGCTGCTCGTGCACGAGCTTGTTGAGAAGCCAGGTCATGTCGGTGGTGTCGGCTGTCGGCTGCTGCGCGCTCATGGCTGGGAGTGTCCTTGGGTGTCGTTGTCGATGGTGTCGTACCCCCTGCGGAACGCGTCCCGCATCCGCGCCATGCCGTCGCTTGCCGCCTCGGGGGTGAGGGTGTCGGTGACGGCTTCCTGGGTCGCGGGCCCCGGCATGGGCGGGGCGGCGTCAGGGCGGCGCTGGCGTTTGGGCAGTCCCAGGGGTGTGGTGGCGCGCCCGTTGGTTGAGGGCGGGGCGACGACGGCCAACTCCTGGTCATGGACTGGCTCGTCGTTGCGTTCGAGCGCGGCGTGTTCGGCAGGTTCGTGCGTGGATGGGGCGGCGGTGATGAGGCTGTGCGGGATGAGGCAGACGGCCTTGACTCCTCCGCTTGTGGAGGGGGCGCTGACGTCGACGCGGATGTCGTAGTCGCATGCCAGGCGCCCAATGACGGGGAATCCCAGCTTGCGTTCGTCCTCCAGGCTGGCCGCGTCCAACTCGGTGCGGTGTGACAGCAGCCGTTCCGCCTCCTCCAGTTGGAAGGCGTTCATGCCATAGCCCGAGTCTTCTACCACGATGCGGTAGCCAGCCCGGACTTCGTTCACGTGGACGTCGACAGGGTCGCTGGAGTAGCTCGTGGCGTTGGCCAGCAGCTCGGCCAGCACGACGACGATGGGCTCGACGACCCGACCCTCAACCCACGCCTCCCCCGCCTGAGGCAGGTAGGTGTAGCGGACGCGATCGTAGGGGCCGATACGACCGCGGGCGCTCTCCACGATCTCCCGAAAGGTGGAGTCGGCCCGCTGGATGCCCGGCCACGAGCCGGCCAGGATGCGAAGGCGTTGCACGCTGTGCAGAGCACGGGTGGCTTCGTGGTCGATCCCGATCAAGCTCTGATGGAAGGCGGAATGGGCCGGAAAGTCGTCCAGAGCTTCGTCGATCTTCATCTGGAGCCGGGTCAGGAACATCTGAACCTCATCGGAGGTCCCCCGCACGCCGGCGCGGGCCGAGGCGCCGATGCGCGTCCGGGTTGTCCGCACAGCCTCACGAAGCTGCTGTTCAGCGGCTTGGAGGTGTTTCTGAAGCGGCAGGGTGGCAAATTCCCGATGGAGCAGGCCGGGCACGGCCACGTCAGTGTGCCCCTTGGCCTCGATGTCGGTTAACGCGCGCAATCGGTCGACGAGATTGCCCGCCTCTGCCACGGCGGCCTCATACCACTGCCAGCTCACCTTCGCCTGGCCCTGTGCTGCTCGTGCTTGCTGCTCGGCTGCGAGTTTGGCCTGCTCGGCGGTGGCCGTGGCGCTGTGAACTGCGGCGGGTCTCGCGCGCATCTGAACGATCAGCGCGACGACGACGGTGGCGAGGGCGGCGGCAACTAAGAACACGCCGCCCAGCAGCGCCCATGTCACAAGCTCTGGGGGGGTCATGACTGTCCTTGATCAGAGGAGGAGGCGGTCGTCATACGGCGGAGTATTCAGCGCCTTTGGCCAGCGCTTCGCCGGCGATCTGGGCTGGTGAGGCGCGTTCGGCGTCATTGGACACATCGAGCGACAGCTCGTCGAAGCGCAGGGCGTCGCAAGCGAGCATGGATGGGCGGCGAACCTGCGGGCCGGGGTCGCCGCGGATACCTACAAGCTGTCCGCTCGGGCGATCATCAGGGTCTGCCCGCACGGCAGCCGATTGCTCTTGTGGACGCGGAAGCCGGCCTGGCGCGTCAGCCGGTGGAAGTCTTCGGGGACGCGGACTCCGTCGCCGTAGAACAGCGCCCGCATGCGCATGTCAGTGCTGAACCAGCGGCTGCGAGCCCCGGGCAGCCGCGGCAGCATGCCTTCGACGATCCACACCTCGGCGCCGTCCTCGTCGGCGGATGCCATGGCCTCGCGAACTGCGGACAGAAGCTCGACGCATTGGGCGTCGCTGTAGGTGCGCAGGACCGACGACAGCAGGTAGATCTGCGCTCCTTCGGGGATGCGGTCGAAGAAGTCCCCTGGGGCGAGCCGGATCCGGTCGGCTAGCCCTTCGTTGGCCAGACGGTCCCGGGCGCGGTCGAGGACGTCCTCGCGGTCGGCGAGGATTCCCCCCAGGTGAGGGTGCTCCGTCAAGATATTGCCTAGCACGCCGCCGAGACCGCCGCCCAGGTCGGCGATGGTTCGCACGGCGGCGAAGTCGCTGATCGCCGCCAGGTCTTGGCCGACCGCAGCGCTGTGGGCGTCCGCGCTCAGGTCGAATTCCCTGCCGAGGTCGGGATTTCGCGCGAGGTAGTCGTAGGGGGACAGACCGCTGGGCGACGCGGGCTGGCCGGCGCGGATGGTGTCGGCCAGGCCGCGGACCGCGTCCCACCAGTACGACGATCCGCTGACCAGAACGGTGTGCCGCTGGGACCGTTCGGCGGCCGCGGTGAGGGCCTCGCCGAGTTCGGTGAGTTGGTAGCGCTGGCCGTAGGTGTCGACGAAGTCGCGGCTGTGCAACCAGCGCATCAGCCGGTGAGTCGAGCCGGGGTCGGCGTCGCAGGCGAGCGCCAACTCGTAGCTGGTCAGCTCCTCGTGAGAGAGGAGCTCGAAGATGTTCAGGTCGACTGCGGCATGCAGGGAGGCGAAGTCCGACACGGAGTCGATCATGAATTGGATTAGCTCGAACGGGGAGACGTCGAGGCCGTCGAGCTGGTGGGCGGGGGCGGTCTTGGAGCGGACCCGCTGCGGCAGCTCCGCGTCGTTGGAGGGTTTCGGCTCGTTGGTGATCTGGTCGGTGATCTGGTCGGTGGGCTGGTCGGTGGCTGTCATGAGGGGAGTCCCTGGTGGGGTCGGGTGGTGGATGGCGGTGGCGGGGGTGTCGAGGCGGCGGGCGTGGCGGTGATGCCACTCAGCAGGCCGTAAGGGAGCGCCGTGGGGCAGGAAGCCGTCATGGCGCCTCGGACAACTCCTCGGCCGACCGTTCTGGAAGGTTGCAAGTGCTGTCTGGGGTGTCGAAGCGTTCGCCGCGGTTGTGCGGCGGGCCTCGTCGCGCCGCCTCGGCCGCGTTCCCGCATCTCCTGCTCGCCCGGACGGGGGTGACGCACCAGGCCGGGCACGTCCGGGCATGGCGATGTCGTGCGGCACGAGGTCAGATGACGAAGTGGGCCGCGAGGCAGGCGAAAGGTGTGCGGTCTGCCTGCCCCGCGGCCAGCGGAGCCCGGGGGTGGTGGGGGGTCGGGCTCCCTTGGGGGCGTGGCACGGTGTGCTGCGGCTGGAGCGCATGTGCCACATGAGGTCTTGGTCACGCGGATGCCGTAACGGTCTGGGTGGGCTCGCGCGGGGGCGGGATAGCGATACCGCCGACGAACTTGCCCCGAGTCATGTCCAGCTTCGCCTCCGCGTCGGAAGCACGCCACTCCGCGACGGGAACGATTCGCCCAGGAGGGTCCGCCCATGTCCAGCCCGGCAAGAGCGACTGGATGCGGTCGTCGTCGCGGAGCGTCATCGACGCGTTCGCGCGCTCGTAGAGCTTCATCCCCGCTTTGGCCTTGGCCTCCGGCACATCTCGCGGGCTGGCGTGAGACAGCACCACACGGCTTCCCTCCGGAAGCTCTCGGCGGAGGACGTCGAGGATGGCGGCTACCTCCTGATCGTCGGACAGGAAATGCAGCAAGGCGACGGCCAGCACAGCGACGGGCTGGTCGAAGTCGATCAGCCCGATGACCTCGGGCATGGCTAGGATCGACGCTAGGTTGCGCACATCCTCGTGGATCATGACGCTTCGGTCGTCGGTGGCAAGCAGCGCACGACCGTGCACCGCGACCTGCTTGTCCCAGTCCACGTAGACGGTGCACGCATCCTTGCGGATCGCCTGCGCGATCTCGTGCACGTTGTTTGTTGTGGGCAAGCCGGAACCGAAGTCGATGAACTGGCTGATGCCCTCCTCAGCCAGCGCCTGTACAGCTCGGCCCAGAAACTTCCGGTTGACGCGGACGGCCTCCGGCACCTCCGGCAGCTCCTTCTTGAGCTCCTCGGCCAGTTGCCGATCGGCGTCGAAGTTGTCTTTGCCGCCGAGGAAGTAGTCATACATGCGGGCGACATTGGGGGTGTTCGGGTCGATGCCCGCAGGTGCTCCGGCCCGCTCCGCCGACTCGTCGGGAGGCGGGGTCGCCTGGACGGGCTGCGCCGTGCTGCCGGGCAGGTCGGAGTTCATCGCTGTCCCGGGTCGGGTGTGGAGCGGCACAGCGGGCATAAGTGGCCGGTGGTCAACTGGTCGGCGAGGTCGTCGCTGCGCAGGCTCGCCGTGGGCGGGCCTGCGGGCACGGCCGCGTCCGGGGGCAGGTGCCACGTGTCCACGCGCCACTGCAGGCCCGGTGGTTGGAGCGGCAGTGCCTTGAGCGCCAGAAGAAGTCCGAACGCGGCCGCCTCAGGATGCCCGGTCGGGACACGCAGCTCGCCGCCGCATGACCACGTCTGCCCCTGATCGAGCGACCAGTAAAGGAGGGCGATGGACGACTCGCCCGGCGTCCGGGTCCGGCCGGCGTGGCGGAATCCGCCATAGCCGGGAGCCGGGTCGCCAGCTGTCGCCATGCTGAGCGCGGCGGTCACGGTGCCTGCGAGAGGGGACGCGTATGACGCCGCCGCGGAAGCTGGCGCTGTTCTACTGTTCATCATGTCGGATCTCCGATATCCGATGGGCTGGGCCACGCCGCTGCGGTGGTGTGACGCAGCTCGTTCACTTTCCAGGGCGCCACATGGCTGGGGCCTGGTTGCGCAGTCGGCCGCGGACGAAGAACAGACGGCGGCCTGCGTCGCGGATCTGCTGTTCACGTCCGGCAGCGAGGTTCGCCGGTCCGAGATGCGCAGGCGATGGCATCACGACGCCCACGACCTCGGGGATGGCGATGATGTCGAGCAGCGCGGCGAACGCGATCGGCGGCTGGCCGCACGTGGGCCGGCCGCGTTCGGTGCATACCGCTGCCAGAAACAGGTTGTGCCGGAGGCAGTAGTCGTCCAGAGCCGCGCGAAGACCTGTCGCCTTCCTGGGCGGCACTCCGATGAGCCGGAGGTAACCGCATACGACACCGTGCGGGGTGCGCTGTTCGACATGAGTCATGGGGCGTCCCGAGGTGTCGTCGGCGTTTGCCTGGTGAGGGGTGCGTGCATTGATCATGCGAGCCTTGCTCCGGCCTGGGGAGAGGAGCGGTGCTGCAATTCCGTCGCAAGTTTCTGCAGTTCGGCGTCTGGGCGTGCTTCCATATGGATGTGGCGACGGTCGTGGAATGGACGGGCGCAGAGGCCATCGCGCTGCGCAAGGCGTTGCGGTTGGGCGTGCGCGCCTTCGCCGACTTTGTCGGCGTAGCTGCGCGTACGGTTTCCTATTGGGAAAAACTTGGGGCGCTCACGCGCCCGACGGCCGACACACAGGCGCTGCTTGACGTGGCACTGCGTCGCGCCGACGCAGACGCGCACCGTCGGCTGGAATCGCTTCTTGCCGCCATAGGCCGGTCAGCGTCGTTGTCTTCCGTGGGCAGCCCGGAGCACACGAGGATCAGCCGGGTGGTGCCGGGGCGAGGCCTCGGGCGCGCTGCTTCACCAGGTGGCGTCTCTGCCGGCATCAGCGCAGGGCTGGACTTCATCCCATCCCGAGCCGACATGCTGGCCTCCGCCCAGACGCTGTGGGTGGGTGACCTCGACCAAGCGGACTGGTTGCAGTTCGATGAGGTGCCGGCGTCGATGCTCCTGACACCGATGGGCAGGTGGCTCGTCGCTCTGCCGCCCGGCCCGGCCGGGCAGACAAATAGCACCCGTCATGTCACCGCCGGCGATGTGGAGGCAGTACGCGCCACCCTGCGCCGGTTCGAAACTCTTGACCACCGCTATGGGGGCGGGCACGCCCGCAAAGCGGCGGTGCTGTTTCTGCAGGGCGAGGTCGCATCCCTGCTGCATGGCGCGTACACCGACCGCGTCGGCCAGGACCTGTTCGCCGTGGCCGCCCAGTTGACGTACAAGGTGGGCGCGATGGCGTACGACCTGGCCATGCACGGGACAGCCAGGCGCTATTACTTGCAGGCGCTCAATCTCGCCCATGCGGCCGACGACCGGCCGCTGGGCGGCAAGGTGCTCGCCCTGGCGTCCCACCAGGCCAACTTCGTCGGCGAGTATGAGGAGGCGGTCGATTTGGCCCGGGCCGCCAAGTACGGCGCCGCCGGCTGGGCGACGCCGACCGTGCATGCGATGTACTGCGCGATGGAGGCCCGCGCGCTGGCCAGCCTCGGTGACCAGCGCAACTGCTACGCCGCGTTGAAGGAAGCCGAGCGGGCGTTCTCCCGGCGGCGAGAAGGAGAAGATCCCGACTGGATCGGCTACTTCGATGTGGCGGAATTTCATGACGAGCTCGGCCATTGTTTCGCTGCCCTGGGGGATACGCGCGAAGCCCTTGTTCACACTGGCCTCGCGCTCAGCGAGTCGAGCGCCACCTATCGCCGGTCGCGGACGTTCTGCCGGCTGATCCAAGCTGGTGTTCATGTCACCTCGCCCAAACCTAGTAGGCAAGACGTGGAGCAAGCATGCGCGACGGCCACTGAGGCGCTCGCCATGGCCGGCGAGCTGAAGTCGCTGCGGGTCCAGACCTACATCGATCGGTTTAACGGCCAGTTGGCCCCGTACGCGCGCCTGCCGATCGTCGCTGACTTTCGCGAGCAGTGGCACGACGCCCTCGCTCTCGCGTAGCGCTCAGAAAGGCGGGCTCGCGGTGTGCTGCCGACGTCGCCGCCCCGGGCCGCCTGAGGGCCGGTCACGTTCCTGGCGTCCACGGACGGCGGGGAGCGGCCGGGTCGCGTAGCGTCGCGATACGGTTGAGTGCCTCGGGGATCAGCCGCGGTTCCCGCCCGGTTCGGCCCGCCAGCCACGTCGTCATCCGCAACTGGCGCACGCTGGCCAGCGTGGAGAATCCTTCCCACTGCGTGATGTCCCAGCCGTACGTCTCGACGAAGGCGGCGTATTCGGCGTCGCTGTACCATCCGACCAGGTGGTAGACCGCTGGCACGACCAAGTCCCACTCGATCGGCCCGACGGCGAACCGCTCCAGGTCGAGCATGACGGTGCGGCCGTCGGCGCCGCGGACGAGGTTCTTCCGATGCGGGTCACCGTGGATGGCGCGCGGCGCATGGGCGAACGGCAGGGCGGCGTAGGCGGCCTGCAGCTCCTCCAGGACGGTCATGAGGAAGCGCCTGTCCTGCTCGTGGAGGCCGGTGGCGTCACGGATGTGGGAGTCCTGGCGGTAGAACGGGTCGAACGGGGGCAGCAGCCCCTTGGGTGGGGCGGGAAGCGCATGCAGGCGCCGCAGCAGCGCGCCCATTTCGGCCGGCTGCCCCTGCTGCGGGGCGGGGATCTCCTCCCAGAACGTGACCACCCGGCCGTCCGACAGCACCGGCTGGTCCGCCACCACGGAGGACGGCCGCACGGCTGGCAGATCCTGCTCGGCGAGCCACGCGGCCACGCGAAGCTCCCTTTCGACCGAGGCCAGCGCCAGCATGCCCCACGCGATCCGGGCGACAACGCGTTCGCTGGGAAGCCTGAAGACGCCGTTGTCGCCGACGGGGCCGAGCAGGGTGGCGCCCGACCAGTTCAGCCCCGTTGCCTCGCACGCGAGCTGGAGAGCGCGGAAGGCGGCGGCCTCGGTGAACGACGCGGCTTGGCTGTCGGCGGTCATGGCCTGGGCCGAGAGATGCTGGAGGTGGTCATCGCGTCCAGGATACGAGCGGGCCCGCCGCCGGCCGTAGGGCGGCCCGGCCACAGAGCCGTGCCGGCGGCGTACGCCTGCCAGCGGTCGGTCTCACGCTGGTGGCCGCCAGATGCTGCACCGGCCCTCGCGCCGCGCCGCCTCCATCGGGACAAGGGCGCCGTTGTTAAGTACTTCGTACACCGCTGTTGGCCTGACCTGGCCTTTTCTCCGGGCGGCGGGTAGGGAACCAGCTGGTAGAAACGGATGCGGCGGGGGTGCATTAAGTAACGCTTCGAAAATGTTCCGCGACGCGCCGCCGTAACGCTGGATTAGTGATTCAGGGATTCGATATAACTGCGAACCATGAGCGGAAGCAGACGTGGACCCGACCCCAAGTTGGGGGTGCCGCTGGGGAAGAAGTCGTTTCCCCTGCGGTTGCCGGACGACCTGCGCGATCTCATGAAGGAGCGCGCGGACGAGCAGGGTATGTCGTTCAACGAGTACCTGGTGCGGATGGCCGCTCGGTACGAGGGCTACAAGCTGGCGGCCCGCGCCCCTGCATCAGCGCAGGAGGCTCTTGCGCTGATCGACGACGATAACCCGCAGCAGAACCTGGCCGAGGACGCGGTCGCAGCGTGAGCCATCTGTTGGCGGAGATCGAGAGGAGAGCCCTCATGTAAGGGCAGCGGCGGAAAACCGCCCGCAAAATGATGCGGGCCCTCGCGCGACTACTTGGCGGTTGCTGCGCGAGGACCCGAATGGCACTCCGGCCCGGCTTGAGCGTTGCCGGTCCAGAAGTCCGTTTCACGAGCGCTTTGCTCGTTCCACAGATCCTGTGACCTTGGCGCCTTCGTCGTGCCGGTGTCCAGAAGCTAGGAGCCACGATAGACGATGGCCCCCTGGCTGTGCCAGTCATGCCCGCAATCGGCGTGTCGCATTCGGGCGATTCCGGCACTGCCAGCTCGGACAACTTCATACCCGGCCAGGCGGCCCGTACGCCTCGGAGTGGGGCTTTTCCCCTGTTCGGAGGTGCGACGGACCGCGCGATCGCGGCCGAAACGTACGCGCGGATCGTGCCGTTGGTCGCTCAGCGGCTGCGGATCCGGCTGTCACCGGACGGAGGAAAATCCTTTCCTGACGGTAAGCATTCGCGTCCCCTGGCCGTGCATCGGCCGAAGCTTCCGTCTATGCCGTCCACGGTGGCGCTGTTCACCGACGAGGGCGAGGGCCGCGTGCTCGCGGCCGACTTCGACGTCGACGCCGCCCTCGCCCAAGGCCTTCGCCATGAGGACGCGGTCGCGCTGGTGGCGTGGGAAGCCGCCGCCCTGGCCGAGCTCGTCGAGCGGTGCGGCGGCCGAGCCGTCACCGTCCGCTCCCCCAGCGGCGGCCGCCACGTGTGGGTGCGCTGGCAGCGGCTGCTGCCGCGGCGGGAGCTGACCCGGCTGACGCGGGCGCTCGCGATTCGCTTCACCACGCTGGACGTCAGGCCGATGTGCTCATCGGGACAGATTCGACCGCCGGGCGCCATGCATAAGACGGTCGCCAGCGAGATCACCGGCTACGTGCTACTGACCGTCCCGGTGGAGGAGGCCGAGCAGGTCCTGCGGCGCCCCTGCGGGCCCAGCGTGTGGCTGCGGCTGCATCAGGAACTCACCGCGGAGCTCGCCGCGGTCGACAACTCCCCCGCCGGCAAGAGCGCCTCCGCTGGTGACGAGGCCGCGGCCGCCGACAGCGGCCCGGGCGGCGCCGGTCGCACCTGCCCGGCATGCGACCAGGTCGTTGATGTGCCGCTCGACGAGAACGGACACCCTTGGCTGCCTCGCAAGGGCGGCCCCCGACCTCTCCCCCCGGGCATGGAGACGCTGGCTCGCCACGGCGACTGGGAGCGCCGCGGCGCCCGATCGGCGTCCGAGCCACGGCTTGGCCTGCTGAACTCGATGGCCGCCGCTGGCCTACGCCACGGCGACGTCGTCGCCCGCATGCGCGCCGGCGACTGGGCCGGGTTGGAGCGGCTGCTGGAGTCGCGGCGGGCATCGAACCGGTCGCGCCGGCTGCGCTGGGACTGGTGGAAAGCCGTCGTCGACACGGCCATGCACCGCCATGCCCGCAGCTGCAACACAAGCCCGAGTAACCCTTCCACAACCCCCGCTCCCCCCACCGGGGCCACCGGGTCGGTGCCGGAGAAGGTCGGAGGTTCAGGGGAGGGCGACCGGGGCGGGCTCCTGTACAAAGTAGATTCGTTCATCACCGTCGCTGGCCAGCACAACCTGAACATGTGGGGGCTGCGGACGCCCGCCCCTGAAGAGGCCGACGAGCGGGTGCTGAACTGCTGGCAGGAGATCCTGCGCTGGCGCACCTGTGTGTGGGTGGCCGAACGCGACCCCGAGCGTGTCGCCCGGTGGGGCCGGGCCGCGCCCACGATCCGCATGCTGTTGCGAGGGATGGCCGTGGCGGCGCGGATGAGCGGCTCGACGACGCCGGCGTTCGGCGTGCGGTCGCTGTCGGAGCTGGTGGGCCCGGACTACACGACGATCTCCCGGCACCTGCGGTTCCTGCGCGAGGAGGACGATCCGCTGGTCGTGCTGGAAGAGGCGGGCCGAGGTAAGGAGGCTGACCGCTACCGGCTCGTCGTGCCGGCCGTGTACCGGGCGCAAGCCAGATGGATCCGATGGCGGGGCGGCCACATCGACATCCTCCACCCCGCCTTTCACGAGCTTGGCGCCGTGGCGGGGCTGGTGTTCGAGGCGCTGTCGTCGTGGGAGACGGGCTCGAGCGAGGTGGCCCGGGCCGCGCTGCTGTCGCGGTCAGCGACCGTCGAGGCGCTGCGACTTCTGGCTGGGTACGGGCTGGCCGTGCGCGAGCGCGGCGGCTGGCTACGCGGCGGCCGCCCCTTGAGCGAGGTGGCGGCCGAGCTCGGCGCGGACGACGAACTAGCCGAGCGGCGGGCCCAGTACCGCGAGCACCGCCGCATCTGGCACGAACTGGTCGACTCATGGGAGCAGCCCGCTTCCCGCAGTGAACGGCCCGTCGACGCGACGTACGGGCAGGACGCTCCGTGGCCGTCGGCGCCGGACGATCACGGCCAGGAGGGGGCGTTCGACGACGTGGGGGCGGCTGAGGACCCGGAGCGGGTGGTGCCGCGGCCGCTGAGGGATGGCCGGGCGTGGCCGGAGACGATTCCCGGCCGGCGGGACCGGGAGGCGCCGGAGCAGCTGGAGTTGTTCCTGGCGTTGGCCGGGTGACGCGAGCTGGGGACCGGTGTGAGAGGCGCGCCGGTCGGCCGATCTGCCTACGGGCGTGCCGTCGCGGCTGCCCGGCGGCGGGGCGGAGGGAACGAGCGTTGATCGTTCTCCCCACATCTCGTAAGGTTCAGTGCAGCACAGTTACCAATGGCCTATTTGTGTCATCTGGCCTGCTTTGGCGTGGTGGCACAAGAAGAGGAGGCGCCTAGACGGCGACGTGAGAGACGGCCGCCGCCGCGCGAGCGGCGGCCACAAACGCAGAAGGCCCCCGCGCAACGTGGCCTGAGAACCCAGCGCGGAGACCTTCCCACTCAACCCGGCCCGGTGGTGTCCCCCGCTGGGGGGCTCTGCCGTGCCCGATCGAAGATCGAGAGCCAGGATAATGCACGAGTCCCTGGGTCGGCTACCCATGCCCGAACCCATCTCCCCAATCGCCGCAGGCCGCGCCCGCGGCGCCAGCATGCCCGCCGCGGCGGGCGACGTGGTCATCCCGGACGGGATAACCCGCGCAGCGTCGCGCGCCCAGTGGCTGCGCATCGTCGCCGCGCACCCGGACGCCGGCGGCCGCCGCGCCGACTGGCGTCGAGGCACCGACGCCGTCGTGTGGCAGCTGGCCACCCGCACGGCGCGGACCATGCTGACCGCGCCGGCAAAGGGCGCTACGTGGGCGATCATGGCCGCGGATGCTCGCGTGTCCCGGACCGTCCTGGCCGACCGCATCGCCTGGCTGCTCACCCGCGGTCTGCTCGTACGGGCCGTCGCCGGGTCGACGCCCCGTTACCGCCGCGGCACCCGGCAGGGACTCGACGACGACGGCCTCGGCAACCTCGCCGCCCAGTACGTCCTCACCGTGCCCGAGGCCCTCCTGCAGGATCTGGCCGACGAACTCGACCACTCCCCCGCGCTCATCCCCGCCGACGTCGGCGACGCACTGGAGGAGGTGCCGTGGCCTGTCGAAACGCTACCTGTGGATCAAACTCGGACCCCCTCACCCCCACCTGCTGATGTAGGAGATGAGACCTCCCGTAGCGCGGGCGCGCGCGAACGACCCGCGGCCCCGTCACCGGCGCAGCTGTGGCCGGCCGCCGTCACGCCGCGCACCAAGGCCGACATGCTCTCCGCGTGTGAGCGCCTGCGCGCCGACGATCCGCTGCTGGCCCAGCTGACGGCCCGGCACCTGCGCAGCCTCCTGCGGGCCGCGTTCACCTCCGGCGCCACCACCAGTGACATCCGGCACGCCATCAACCACCGCGTCGACGGGACGCAGCACCCGCACACGGACCGGCCGCGCTGGCTGCCGGCGTGGCTGCGGTCCCGGCTGGCCCACTGGCTCGGCGCGGACGGTCAGCCGGTCACGCCCTGGCCGTCGCAGGCACGCGCCCTGGCGGCCGCCCGCGACCGCGCCGAACAGCAGCACCGTAGCTCCAACCGGCAGGACGCCCTCGCCAGGCGAGCCGACGCCTCCGGGCATGCCGCCCACGCGCGAGCCCTACTGATAGCGGCGAGCCCGGCCGCGAAGCTCCGCATAGAGCGGGCCCTTGTGGCATGCCAGGACGAGAGAGCCCTGCCCTTCAGATCAGGATAGTTTCGCGCAGATCGGCGGCGGCCTTCGGGGCGACCTGGGCGATGGCATCGCCCAGTTGGCGAGCTTGCGTCATCAGGAGCGGCACCCTCAGTTGCGCGGGAACCGCAGTGATAGCGGCGCTGGCTACGGCTGCGGCCTGCCCAGCTTCACCCTTGCGGATCAGGTAGCGGCCCCGGTCCAGCAGGATGAGCGGCCGGTCCATGGGGTCGTCATGTGGGTAGGCAGCCAGCGCTTTGTCTTGCGCATCCCACGCGCCCTGCTGTCCGGTCAAGCTGAGGACCTGCGAGCTGTACATGGCCATTTCCGCCATGGGGAAGCCGAAGAACGGCTCGTCCCGCTGCTCTATGGTGAGCCGGTCGAACGTGGCGTGCGCGGTGTCGAGTTCGCGGGCCGCTTTCTCGCGCCGGCCAAGGCGGGCGTGGGCACGCGAGGCCAGCCCAGCCAGTTGAGCGGCTGGCGCGCTCGGGGCGTCGCCCAGCGTCGCGCGGGCACGGTCGGCGATAGTGATGACCATCTGCGGTGTGGGGCCGTAGAAGGCGCTCATCGCCTGAGCCATGGCGATCCAATAGCGTTGAGTGGTGTCGCCGGACAGATCGGCGTACCGCTTGGCGGTGTGCAGCCAGTCGCGGGCGGCTCGATCCTGCTCCAGGTCGGTGCTGGCGGCGCCGACGAGCCCGCACAGGCGCGAGGCAATCAGGTGGAGCTCACGCTGGTGGGGGTATCGGTCGGCGAAGTCCGCGATCTCGTCCAGATCGGGTCGAAGGGCCTGCAGCAGGGTCTGGGGCGGCATGGTGTCGTAGGAAGCGACATGTCCGGCTGTCACGTCGGCCCAGTGGTCGAGGTCTCCCGCGGGCAAGACACGGCGCAGCCCGGCCTCCGTGCGTGAGCGGGTGCTGTCCAGGCTCCAGACCATGGGCGCGGCGGCAGCGAGAGAGAAAAACTGGCGACGGTCCACATCGTCCTCCAGGTCGGGATCCGGTGCCTGTCCCATCAGAGTAACGATCGGGTCCTCATCCGCCAGCCCCAGTCTGTCCAGGGGGCAACGGAACCACAGCGCCAGATACCGGCGGTAGAACCTGCCGGGCATGCCGTGGCCGTTCTCCCAGCGGGAGTAGTGGGGGATGGAAGGGCTCCCTTCCGAGCAGGGCTGACCGTCGTCGGCCGCCAGCTTTCGACGACCGCCAGCGCGACCGCATGGTGGCTTATGTCACCGAGAAGTACGGCAGCGAGTACACCGCGCAGGTCAACACGTTCGGCACGATCAAGGCCAAGGCCGCAGTCAAGGACGCGAGCCGGATTCTCGGCTACCCGTTCGCTATGGGTGACAAGATCACCAAGGCGATGCCGCCGGACGTCATGGGCAAGGGCGTCCCGCTCGCCGACATCTTCAACGAGGATCACCCCCGCTACAACGAGGGCGCCGAGCTCCGCGCCCTGTACGAGAACGACCTGGACGTACGCAAGGTCATCGACGCCGGCTGCGGAGTCGAGGGCCTGATCCGCGGCACCGGCGTGCACGCCGCCGCGGTCATCCTGTCCTCGACTCCGCGGCCGGACCTGATCCCCATGCACAAGCGGGCCAAGGACGGCGTGGTGATCACCGGGTTCGACTACCCGTCCTGCGAGAACATGGGCCTGGTCAAGATGGACTTCCTGGGGCTGCGGAACCTGGGCATCATCGACCACGCCATCAAGATCATCGAACAGAACCGGGGCGTCAAACTCGACACCCTGACCCTGCCCCTCGACGACGAGACCACGTACAAGCTGCTGGCCCGCGGCGACACTCTGGGCGTGTTCCAGCTCGACGGCGGCCCCATGCGGTCGCTTCTCAAACTGATGGAGCCGACCCGATTCGAGGACATCGCCGCCGTGCTCGCCCTCTACCGGCCGGGTCCGATGGCAGCCAACGCGCACACCAACTACGCGCACCGCAAGAACGGCCGCCAGGACATCGACCCCATCCACCCGGAGTTGGAAAAGGCTTTGGAGCCGATCCTGGGCACAACCTTCCACCTGCTCGTCTACCAAGAGCAGATCATGGCCGTCGCCCGGGAACTGGCCGCCTACACCCTCGGTGGCGCCGACATGCTCCGCCGGGCCATGGGCAAGAAGAAGAAAGAGGTCCTGGACGCCGAGTGGGACAAGTTCTCAGCTGGTATGCAGGCCAACGGCTACTCGGATGAGGCCATCAAGGCGCTGTGGGATGTCATGGTGCCCTTCTCCGGCTACGCGTTCAACAAGTCCCACACTGCCGCCTACGGCCTCGTCGCCTACTGGACCGCCTACCTCAAGGCCAACTACTCCGCCGAATACATGGCCGCGCTGCTGACCTCCGTGGGGGATGACAAAGACAAGGCGGCCATCTATCTGGCCGAATGTCGCAAGATGGGCATTAAGGTACTCCCGCCCGACGTCAACGACTCCCAGCTCGACTTCGTCGCGGTCGGCGACACCCAGGTCCGGTTCGGGATGGGCGCGGTGCGCAACGTCGGGGAGAACATCGTCGAGGGCATCGTGAAGGACCGTGCGAAAAAGGGCACCTACAAGGACTTCAATGACTTCCTCGGCAAGGTGCCGTTGACGGTCTGCAACAAGCGGGTCATCGAATCGCTGATCAAGGCCGGAGCGTACGACTCCCTCGAACACCCACGCAGGGGTCTGCTCATGATTCACGAGCAGGCCGTCGAGTCCGTCACCGACATCAAGAAGAACGAGGCTCACGGCCAGGACTCGCTGTTCGGCGCCCTTGCCGGCGACGGCGACGACACGACGTTCTCCGTCACCATCCCCGAAGGCGAGTGGGACAAGAAGACCAAGCTCGACTTTGAGCGAGAGATGCTCGGCCTGTACGTCTCGGATCACCCACTGCGAGAGGAGCGCGTAACCGCCCGCTTGGTAGAAGAACTGCGCAACATCCTCAAAATGCACCCGGGGAAGGTGCCGGTCCACATCCACCTACGACGAGCCAGCGGCAAAATCGTAGTGGCGGCGTTGCCGGACTACTTCGTGGCCGCGGAATCATCGTTCGCCGGAGACATCAAGGCCCTCCATCTCCCTCTGAGCGGTGCGGCACGTCCGCGCCCGCGCGGGGAAATACTGGCCTGTATGACCGACCCCACCCCCACACCTTTCTCCCGCGTGAAGATCCGGACCGGCGCCCTGGTGTTCTGCGGCGACGATGTCGCGCTGATCCGCCGCGACCGCACCGGCTCCATCCATTACACGCTGCCGGGCGGAAACGTTCGGCATTCGGAGGCACTACTCGACGCGCTACGCCGGGAGCTCGACGAGGAACTCCGCCTCGACCTCGACGACGCGACCCCACCCGAACTGTGCTGGATACAAGATCAGATGGTCACTCGGCCCGGCCCCACCCCGCCACCACGGAAGATCCACATGATCTTCCGATGCCACATCACTACCGAGGTCAAGGGCCGGCTCGCCACCAACGAGTACGACAATCTCCCGGACGGCAGCCAGGAACTGGGCGTCATCGAATGGCCCGACTACCGCAAGGCCAAGGAGCTACCTCTGTTTCCCCTCATCGGTCCCGCGTTGACCGCGCTCCCGACTCCGCACTCGCCCATCGGAAACGCCTGGCTTCCCCCCGTCACGGACAGTAACTACACCTGGATATGAGCGGGCGGTCGTGCGGATCGAGTATCAGCCACTCGGGCGGGCCGAGCGTCGCGTACACCTCCTTCGGGAGCGATCGTTATCTGGAGTAGATGAGCGAACGCGCTGGTCAGGGGCTCGGGAAGGTGTAAGGCGCGTCAGCTACGTAGGAGTTCACCGAGTTGCGCTTCTCGGTCCTCGCGGGTGCGTTGGAGGGCTTGGCGGAGGCGTTCGGCGGGAACTTCGAACGACGCGAAGTGGTTGGGATTGCCGTACTGGTAGGGCCCGTACACCGGGGGCCGCCAGTCGCCGTCGACCATGCCCCCGCGCTGGAGCACGTCCCGGTCGAAGAACGGCACGGGTGCCCAGCGACCCCGGTCCGGCTGGTCCGGATCGCTCTCCCAGGCTTGCTCGCCGCTCATCTTGTCCTCGGCCCGTCCGGCAAGCTCCCAGTCCCGATAGGTGTCGGGGTGCCACCCGAGGGCGGCGGCGATCTGGACGCGGCTCTTGCCCACTCGCACGCGCAGATGCACGATCCGCTCTCCGTCGCGCAGGTCACACAGGTCGAGAGGTTCGGGCAAGCCGACCGCACGAGCCAGCCGCGGCAGGACCGGAGCGCGAGGGCGGCGGGTGCCGGCCAGGTAGAAGCTCACCGCCCGCTCCGACAGACCGGCAGGGGCCGCGATCTCCGCCACGGTCAACCCCTGCGTCTCCCGAACGGCGCGCAGGCGCAGGCAGTCGTAACCGTAGTCAGCCTCCGACACGGAACCTCCAGCAGATGACGGTGCGGGTCTTGTCGGACACCAGCGTGCCACGTTCCCATGAACAAACCGTGGGGACGGACGGTTCGACTGTTGCGCTGCGTACGCTTCCATCGTTTGTTCAGGGCGGAGTCTGGAGCACGGCACGTCCCTTACGTGGCCGACGTGACAGAAAACCCCTGGATATCCGTAAGCCACGTGCGCACCACCCCCACATGCCTTACGTGTCTGACACCTCACGACGACCTCAGAGTGCGTTCCGCGAGCTGATGTCCCTTTCGTCGTTGGCGTTGGGATAGGTCGGCTGTTCGAAGGCTCCCCGATCGGGCTATGGGCGCGGCTGGGTGAACAATCCCGGTTCGGTCTCGACGAGGATGCCGCGGCTGGCCAGGCGTTTGAGCTTGGCGCGGACGTTCTGGATGTTGTTCTGCATCAGGGGCAGGTCCATGGCCAGGGCCAGGTCACGGGCCCGCAGGGAGCCGTCGGCCTCGCCGAAGACGGTGAGAATCTGCTGGTAGGCGGGGTGATCGGGGAGAGCCGGCGGCGGCGCGACCGGTTCGGCCGGGACGGGACCCTCCTCGGCGAGGGAGATGAGGATCTTACGGCTGATCCGCAGGTGCTCGATCGCCTCGCTGAGTTCGCCCAGACGCGCGGTAAGAGTGTCGATCTCCGCCTGGGTCTGCTCGATCTGGCAGGTCAGGGAGTGCTCGCGGGCGTCGATCCGGTCCAGGAGCCAACTGCCGGGGTCGGACTGGCACACGTCGGGTCCGGTCATGTCCACCGCCATGACGGGGCCGTGCCACGGGTCAGGCGTCGGGACATCACATCCGTCATCGCCCAATACACCCGTGATTCGGAGCTGGCCGGAAGGTGCTCGTAGTCGCGGACCAGACGGCGGTGGAACATCAAGATGCCGTACGTCTGCTCGACGACCCATCTCTTCGGCTGGGGGGCGAACCCCTTGTCCGCGGGGTTACGCTGGACGATCTCCACGTCGATCCCCAGGTCGGCGCCATGCGCGACGACAGCGTTCTTGAATCCCTGGTCGACCAGCGCCTTGGTCACCGTGCCCTCGGTGCCGGCGGCAACCCGATCCAGCAGGGCGATCCCGGCGGTGTTCTCATGCGCCGAGGCGGCCAGCATGACCACGGCGATGACCAAGCCCAGCACGTCTACCGCCAGGCCCCGTTTTCTGCCCGGCACGCGCTTGGCGGCATCTTTTCCGGTGGTGGAGGCGGGGACCCCGGCCGCGACGTGGACGCTCTGAGTGTCCAGCACGACCAGGCTCGGGTCGGCTAATCGTTTCTTCTTCTCGCGCAGGTGCCAGCGCAGCAGGTCGTGGATCGTCTTGTCGGTGCCGTCGTCGCGCCACTTCGAAAAGTAGTAGTACGTCGCGCTCTTGGGCGGCAGGTCGTGCGGGAGATAGTCCCATTGGACGCCGGTCCGTCCCTGGTAGCGGATGGCGTTGACGATCTCGCGTAACTCGTAGTTGCCCTCGTGGCCGCTGACGGACGGGTGCGCGGCCTTCCACGCCGTGAGCACTGGCTCGAGCAACGCCCACTGCGCGTCGGTTAAGTCGCTGGGATATGGCTTGCGCTCAGTCACGCGGCTATCCCAGCACATCCGAACCCACCGACCGGCGGTAACGCTACAAATCCGTACGATCACACTGCGACATCACGGACAGATGCTCACGGAACGCCCTCTCAGATAACGATCTGCCCTCCTCCCCGGACGGAGCAGAGCTGCCACAATGGGTGCCGTGACGACCTCACCGCGCAATGGCGAGTTGAAGAGATACGCGAGGAGAGATGCGTTTAAGGCTGCGGTAGGGCCAAGGGCGGATCGTTCAAGACGACCGCCCGGTGAAGTGGATGCTCCCCGTCGAGGGTGAGTTGCAGGCCGTTCCTGCCGGGCAGGATCAGGGTCGGCTCACCCCCGACGCGTAGCTGCCGTTGAAGCCAGATCGCCTGAGCGATCCGGTAGCGCGCCGTGGCGTACGCGGCGTCGTAGTGCTGGACAATGGCGCACGCCGGACGCAGCGTGGCGGCGATGACGCGGATGTCGCGGGTCTGCAAATGCCAGCGGCAGGCCGCAGCCCGCTTTGGCGAGGCGTGAAGGTTGGTGCCGCCAACGTGGGCGATCACCAGCGCCGTCTCTGGCTGTAGCGCCGCAACAGCGTCGATGAGTCCATCGAAGAGGTTGGTGTCACCGGTGTACCAAATTCCGCCGCCGGGGGTGTCGAAGGCGAACCCGATCGCGGTCCGGGTCTGGTCGCCTTGTTCGTGGTGGAGGGCCGGAGTGGCATAGACGGTGAGGTCGGTGAGCTTCACCATCGGCTCTCCGTCGCCTTCGCCGTCAGGATGGGTGAGGGTGACGGCATCGACCCGCCCCATGTGGAAGGGAGAGAACGCGGCGAACTGCCGTATCACCGTGGTGTTGGCGGCCAGCAGTACCCGACCCCGTCGCCCCCTGGCGCTCATCGCACCTTCCAGGCAGGGAATGACGTCGGTGTAGTGGTCAGGGTGGAAGTGGGAAACCAGCACCGCGTCGACGTCGCCGAAGTCGAACCGTCCTTGACCGGCGAGTTGAAGCAGAAGACCGAGAGCGGCGGGCCCCGGGTCGACGATCACGCAGGTCTGCCGAGTCCGCACCAGCAACCCACCGGCGCCCCCGGCAAGCATCCCGTACCGGTGCCCCAGCGCGCCCAGCAGCGTCACCTCCATCGCGCCGGCCGCGACGGGACGCGCTGAGCCGAGCTGGGGCGGGTGAGCGTGCATCGCCTCATCGGCGGCGTCGGCCTCGGCGAGGATGGCCAGCAACTCCTCCTCGCTGGCTGCGCTCAACCGCTCGGTGATGTCGTCGAATTCGTTGGTAAGGCCGTTGTGGTGCATCAGCGCCCCCGCCTCGTCGGTGAATCCGGCCTCGCGCGTAGGGGCCCGACGTACGGTTACCTGTACCAGGTGACACGGAAATTATTGACAGCGCCGCATCAACAGTGATCTGCGGGTTTACCCATCGCGTTGGCATCGAGTATCCCGGGTCGATCCCCCGCTGGCTTGGAGGCTTTCCTTCAAGCTGGTGGAGCTTTGCGAACTCCTGCCTGGGCCTGACCGGACCACGCGGTGAAGTCGAGGAAGTTCTCGGACCATGGGCGAGGTTCGCGCCTGCTACATCCTGCTGATTGGCGGAAACCTCGCCGATGGCGGCGTCTGGCAGCTTCCTTGCTTACGGGGCCGCGCTGCGCCTCCGGCGGAAAGCGGCGGAGCGGGAGGATCCGCTATGTGCGATCACGCCCTGGGCAGTTCGGCCATCTCCTGGCGGAACCGCGCGACCACAGCCGCGCCAGGGTAGTCACGCTCCAACGTGGCCTGGAGACTTGCGCTGCGTGTCACGATCGCTGCGGCATGGCGTGGAGTCGCGATCGCCTCCAAGCCATGAACCACTGCCTGCTCTGGGTCTCCCAGCCGAGCACACGCGATGCCCAGGTCCAGCGCGGTGATCGCCCGTCTCGTCGGCGAGATGTGGGGGTTCTGCTCATACACCTCCATCGCTTGCGATGCGAACGTGCGGGCCTGCCCGGCGTCGCCCAGCCACAGACAGGAGGTCGCGGCCACCGACCACACCCGGACCGCGTCCGCGCTGAACAGGCCCACGGAGTGCGGCGCGTGCCGCTCCGCCAGGCCGCGCAGCACCGTCAACGTTTCCGACGCCGGACCGGCATGGCCCAGCCGGGCGTGCGCCCGAGCCACTTGCCCCGTCAGCCGTGTCTGCGCGGCGCTCCCGGCCGGCGCCAATGCTGCGCCCGCCTGTGCAGCGCGCAGCGCCTGGTCCGGCTGGTCGTCGTACAGCCACGTCGTCGCCTCGGCATCCCATGCCCACGCGACCGCCTCCGGATGGTCGGCCTCATCGGCGTGGTGGCGGGCATCCGCGGCGTAAGTCAGCGCCGTCCGCGCCTGCCCACGGTCGTGCGCGGCCCACGCCAGCACCAGCGACAGCCAGGCTGCGGAGACGTACAGTTCGCGGCGCTGCTTCAGCGTCATGCGGTGCCGGAGCAGCAGTTCGGCGACGTGACGGCGGTCACCCAGCGCGGAATCCCACAGCTTGTCGGCGCTGTAGCGGGCGTAATGCCTTCCGTACTCGGCGATCACCCGTTGCAGGTGCGTGAGGCTGCTCAATCCGAGGTCGGTTTCCTCGCTACGACGGGTCAGCTCCCGCGCCTCGAACTCCGCGTTGGCCAGCAGCCCAGGAGCTAGGAGAGCAGCCGCGCCCAGCCGGAGAGCATCACGGCGATTCGTACGATCACCCCCTGAGCATGGCGTGTAGTCGGCGGCGAACCCAAGCTGCACCGGGCTGGTCCTGAACAAGCGGGCCAGCCGATCCTGGTAGTCGGCGTCAGGCTGCTTGCCGTTCTCCCAGCGCCGCCAAGCCCGTTCGTCAACTCCCCGAGCCGGCAGCTCTGCCGCCTCAGCGACAGCAGCCAGCTGCGTGACCGCCTCCGGGACGCTCCATCCTCGCGCGAGCCGGGCACTCTTGAGCAGGCTGTGACCGCAACAGGCGTGGATGTCCTGGGCAACGTCGTTGAGGAGTTGGGAGGGCACCTCCTCGCCGTAACCAGCTGCCGCGCGGGCGCGGATCTGTTGAACGTGAGTTTCATGAGGCTGCGACACTGCGTCTCCCGCGAGGATGTTCAGGAGTCTCGCACCTTCACTCTCTCCCTAGCTGTCGCGCCAGGCAAGGGCACGGCGTGCCCTTGCCCCGGACCGTAGGTGTCCTTGGCCAGGGCGTCAATTGCCACTGGCGACAACATCTCGTGCCAGCGGACAGTCAAGGCCGACAGAGGGGAAGCCGAATGGCAGACGCCGCAAAGCCCGACTACTTCAACGACCCGCCGCCGCGCCGCATCGGTACCCTCGCGCTGCTGGAGCGCAACGGCGAGTTCGTCATCATCAGCCGCTCGTACTGGACCGAGGTGTCACGCTGGGGGCTTCCGGGTGGCACCGCAGACGCCAACGAGCTCCCGAGGCGGGCGTTCAGCCGTCTCATCGCCGAGAAGCTGGGGTTGCGCGTCACCGCCGGCGCGCTGCTCGCCGTCGACCACTCGCCGGCGTGGCCCGGCCGGTTCCACGAAGGCGTCAACTTCGTCTACCACGTGCCGCTGCCCAGCGACGTGGACGTCGCCGTGACCGATGGCTGCGGCTACGTCGAGGCTCGATGGGTCAACCAGGAGACGGTCCGGGAACTGGTCATCGACCACGAGCTGGCCCGCATCCTGCAGTGCCTGCAGGCGCTGCAGGCCGGCACCACGAGAGAACTCCTCGTCGGCCTGCCCATGATGATCTAGCGATCCCCACCTCCCACACCCGCAAGGAGGAACCACCATGTTTCTGCCCTACTCCGTCATCGAGCAGCTCACCCCGCAGCAGGTGACGACCTGGGATCAGCACTTCGCCGGAGACCGCCACGAGCGGGCCCGCTCGATCGAGGAAGGCATCTGGCGCCGCACCCAGGAACCCGCCAACGCCGCCCTGTCCGGCTGGGACACCGACAGCCAGGGTCGGCGCCGCGTCGTCCACTACCGCTACCAGTACGGGCTGGACTGGACTTTCCCCGTCCCCCGCCTGGTGTTATCGGATCTGTACCTGTCCCACTCGATCACCTCCCCCAAGGCCGAGATCGACGTCTACCTCAAGAGCCTCGACGTCTGGCTGCGCGCCGGCGGCTGGCGCAAGAAGCCGGACGGGTACTGGAGCAAGGGCGACCTGCGCTTCACCGTGACCGACTACGACGAGCATCCACAGGACGAGCGGGCCGGCCGCGACACCCCGGACGGATTCCGGTCGGTGGACGTCTGTTTCATCTCGGACGGCTACGAGGTTCCACGCGTCGTCCGCAACCTGCCCTGGGACGTGCTCGCGGGCGGCATCCGAGTCAAGGAACAGCGCGGCGAGCCCGCGTTCGCGCCGGACCTGTCCGAGCTGCTCGACTACCTGCCGTTCCAGGTCGAGGTCGGATGCGGCACCAGCATCGAGGCGAACATCCCGCCGCTGCACTTCCTGCACGAGGTCTACCGGGTGACCGCCCGCAAGGACAACTCGCTCACCCAGGCGCACGCCTTCACCATGACCCCGGAGACGGACACGCTGGTGCAGGAGATGCTGCTCGGAGCGCAGGACAAGGCCGCCGATCTGGTGCGCATGTTCAAGGCGTGCTTCCTCGCCGAGCCGACGCCCGCCCACCACGCCCTGAAGGCGCTGCACGACGCCGGCGTGTTCGTCGGCCCGGTCATCACGCACAACTTCGACGTCCTGTCCGCACGGGCCGGGCTGGAGGAGGCGTTCGTGCGGCGCTACGACCAGAAGATCCCGCCGGTGCCGCTCCTGGATGAGGCCAAGGCGCTGCTCGTGGTCGGGCTGCACGCCGACCGGCGCGCGGTCCAGGCCCGCGCCCGCGACAAGGGCATGAAGATCTTCTTCGTGGACCCGGAGGGGCTCATGGAGAACGGCGCCTTCAAGGAGTACCCGATCGAGGGGGCCCGCGAGGGCGACGTCATCGTCCGCCAGGCCGCCATCCCTGCCCTGACCCGGCTGTGCGGGCTGCTGGACCTCAAGGTCGGCTCGACTTCCTGAAGGGTGCCGGTTCGCGGTTGCCGTTCGGGATAGCTTCTTGGGGCGCACATGACTGTGCGCCCCACACGACAATCGGACGAACAGGATCATGATGCGCATTTCCGTGATCGGCTGCGGCCACCTCGGCGCTCCCCATGCCGCCGCGATGGCCGAACTCGGCCACGAAGTGATCGGTGTGGAACTGGACCCGGACAAGTGCAAGGTGCTGGCCACCGGTGTCGCTCCCTTCTACGAGGCGGGCTTCGCCGAGCTCCTCGCCGCGCACACCGCCACCGGCCGGCTCCGCTTCACCGCCGACCTGGCCGAGGCCGCCGACTTCGCGGACCTGCACTTCATCGCGGTCGGCACCCCGCTGCGGGCGGACGGGAGCGGCTACGACACCTCCCAGGTAGCCGGCGCGATCGACGCGCTCCTGCCGCTGCTACCTCCCCGGCCCGTCACGATCGTCGGCAAGAGCACGGTCACGGTCGGCACCGTGGCGCAGCTCCAGCAGATCATCAACGACTACGCGCCCGCCACACGCGTGGACCTGGTGTGGAACCCGGAGTTTCTACGCGAGGGTCACGCCGTACAGGACTCGCTGTACCCGGACCGGATCGTGGCCGGACTCTCCTCGCCAGAGGCGCGGGCAGCGATCGAGGAGGTGTACGCGCCGATCCTCGCCCGCGGCGGCGTGGAGCTGATCATCACCGATCCGGCCACGGCCGAGGTGCTCAAGAGCGCGGCGAACGCGTTCCTGACCACGAAGATCTCCTTCATCAACGCCATGGCGGAGGTGTGCGAGATCACCGGCGCCGACGTCAACACGGTCGCCTACGGGATCGGCATCGACAAGCGGATCGGGCACGGCGGGATGCGGCCGGGCATCGGCTACGGCGGCGGCTGCCTGCCCAAGGACGTGGCCGCGTTCACCCACCGCGTCGGCCAGCTCGGCGCGCACGACGCACACGGGCTGCTGACGGCCGTGGAGCAGGTCAACGCCGGCCGGGCCAAGGCCGCGGTGGAACTGGTCGAGAAGGCCAACGGCGGCCCGATCAACGGCCACACGATCGCCTTCCTCGGCGCCGCGTTCAAGGCCGGCACCTCCGACGTGCGTGACTCGCCCGCACTCCGCCTGGCAGCAGGGCTGGTCGAGCACGGCGCGGTGCCGGTCATCTACGACCCCGAAGCCCTGGACGCGGCCCGCAAGCTGCACCCCGAGTTCATCTACGCCGACTCCCTCGACCAGGCCCTGCAGGCGGCCGACCTCGTCGTGATCGGCACGGAGTGGCAGGAGTTCACCCACGATCCGGGCCTGCCCGTCGAGGCGGCCGAGCTGGTGCGCCGCAAGGTGCTCGTAGACGTTCGCAACGCCGTCGCGGCGGGCCCATGGCTCATCGCCGGGTGGGAGGTCTGGCAGCTCGGCCGCCAACCTCAGCGCCCGGCCTACCCGACACACCAAACTCACGGCTTGGAGGAAACACATGGACATGGACACGATGTGGACCCAGATCTGCGCCCTGCGTGAGCGCGACGAGCGCCGCAGCCACGCGCCCGACCCCACCACGGAACTCCTGCTCGTGACCAAGGTGTCCGAGGAGGCGAACGAGGCCGCCGAACTGTACCGGCGCTCCAAGGGCTGGAGCACGGACGGCCCCGTCACGGCGACACTCCCCGAAGTCCGAGACGAGCTGTGCGCGGCCATCATGGCGGGCATGGTGGCGCTCGACCGGATCTCGCCGAACGCCAGTGCTGGCGCGCACTGGTCCCAGTACCTGGCATACGGCTACGAGCGGGCCCGCGCCGAGAACAGTCGCGCGGCCGCAGTCTGAATTCCGCCTCCACGCAGGCTCGGGTAGGGAAGCTCCATGTTTCCCGACGCTAGGGCGTGCGTGGAGGGCCGTGGGGTCCGAGGATCGTCGACTTGGGCGGGCCGGGCTTCCAGGTCGGCGATCATCTGGGCGAGCAGGTTGTTGTTCTCGTGCCGGACCACCTGCGGGCCGACCTTGTCGATGCGACCCTTATCTGGAGTTGTTAAGCGAAGTAGCTGGTCAGCCGCTTGAAGACCGTTAAGCCACCGTGAGGCAAGTAGGTTGGCTGGTTTCCGCCAACGAGTCCTGGCCCCTATTTGGCGATCTTCGACATCTTGATCACCAGTGTGTTTGGCCCCACTCTGAGGACAGGTGTTGAGCGGCAAAGTGGGTGACCTGTGCGCGTTGCAGCCTTGCAGTCAGAGCTAGAGGGGTGGCAGGCGGGCGGCCTTCATGAGGCAATCAAGTTGTGCGAGCGGCAGAAGGCCGAGTTGCTGGTGCTGCCCGAGTGCTACTTCGGCGGCATGCGCTCTGCCCGGCCTGCTGCGGACGCGGTTGCGATGACGGCGCCTTACCCGGATTTGGTCGCGGCGTTTCGGGATTGCCCTGCGCACCTGACGGTGGTGGCTGGCTTCACCGAGCGAGCTGCCGACGGGCTTGTCGTCCGTGGTGGTGGCGCCGTGGTTGATCTCCAGGTACGCGGCGCGGCGGGCCCTGCGTGTTCCACTGCTCGATGTTGGGGTCGCCCTTGATCGACTCGAAGTCGGGCGGCGTCATGCGGCCGATCAGGTCGATGTCGCCCTTCTTCAGGCCCGCGATCGCCGCCTGCGGGTTGTCGTAGAAGATGAACTGCAGCTCATCGATCTTGGGCTTGCCCAGCCAGTAGTCGGGGTTGGCCTTGAGCTTGACGTACTGGTCCTTCTTCTGCTCGACCGCGATGTACGGCCCGCTGCCCACGGCCGGGTAGACGTCGGCCTCGATCGCAGCCAGTGCGGCATTACAAGCGATCAGAGGCCAAGCCAAGGCGGTGTCCCGCGTGGGAGAGATACCACTGCTTTGCGTCAGCGTGAACCAGGCTCTCCCGTACCCCGAATCTCTGACACTGCCGCTCAGCATGGGTAACCTCGCTGCGGTGACCACCGACGCCCTGCTGCCCGACGCCGCCCGCCTGCGAGCCACCATGGTGGCCGCACTCAAGGAAGGCGCCTGGATCCGTTCCCCATGGGTCGAAGCGGCCTTCGCGAGGGTGCCGCGCGAGAGGTTCGCTCCCGAGGCACCGCTCGCCGCGGCATATTCGGCCCAGGACGCCGTCGTCACCAAGCGCGGCCAGGACGGCAGGGCGACAAGCTCGATCAGCGCCCCCTGGCTTCAAGCCAACATGCTCGAAGCTGCCGACCTCCGCCCGGGCGCGAAGGTCTTGGAGATTGGAAGTGGTGGTTATAACGCCGCCCTCCTCGCCGAGATCGTCGGCCCCGATGGGCTGGTGGTGACCGTCGACATCGATTCGTTCGTCACCGAACGGGCCGCCCGCTTCCTCGCCGAGACCGGCTACGCCCATGTCAAGGTCGTCCTCGGCGATGCCGAGCATGCCGCCGATGAACACACGCCACAAGGCGGCTTCGACGCCATCATTGTCACCGTCGGCGTCTATGACGTGCCCTGGGGACATCTCCTGGCCCCGGGCGGCCGGATGATCGTGCCGCTGCGCTTTTCCACGATCAGCCGGTCCTTCACCTTCGTTCGCGACGGCGACCACTTTCTCGGGCTGAACCCCACGGTGTGCGGCTTCGTACCCGTCCAAGGAGCTGGCAAGCTCCCTGATCAAGAGCCCGTCCTCGCGAACGGAGCCGTCCGGCTGACGCTGGAAAACGGTTCACCGCTCGATGTCGCCGGCCTCGAACAGGCGCTGGCCGGCGATCGCACCGAGTTGTGGACCGGCGTCACGGCCGGTCGGGGGGAGCCGTTCGACTCCATGCACCTGTGGATCGCGACCGTGGACGACCGATTCGGCATGTTCTGGCAGGACCCGGACCGCGACTGCGGCATTCCCCGGCCTGCCATGCGGTGGTACTGCCCCATGCTCATCACCCGCGACAGCTTCGCCTACCTCACCATCCGGACCCCGCGCAACGGCGAGGCCGCTGAACAGCGCTGGGAATTCGGCACCTGCGGATACGGCCGCGCTGGTGCCGAACTCGCCCACCGACTTTACGACCATGTGCAGACCTGGGACCGCCACTGGCGAGATCACCCCCTGCCCACGTTCACCCTCCACTCCGCCGACGCTGCCCCGCCAGCGCCTGCCGTGGGCCGCATCTTCCGCAAACGTCTCACGCAACTGGTCATGACCTGGCACTGACCAACGCGTGGATGCAGGACGGCTCCTGCCGGGGTGCGGCTCGCCCTCCGGGGACATTTCCGGACGGTTCACCTTTCCCGCGATTGAAGAGTTGACCAGATCGTACTGTCGGCGTCTGTGACGCGAACAAGCCTCCGTCAATCAGCCTCGTCTCGTGGCTGCCACGCCACCGGCCGACGTGGAGCCTGGTGCTGGAACGGCGGGTTCTGCGCCCGGCCGGACGAGCTCGGCGGCGCGCCGCCGAGCCTGCGCACCAGCAGCGACCCGATGACGGACGCTGGCATCGTCCAGGCCGAGCACCGGCCTGGACCCAGTGTGGGTGATGCCCAGGTCTTCTGACTCCCCGCGCTAGTAGGGTTCAAGCCTGCGGGTACGCACGAGTCCACAAGGAGCCAATGCCGTGGCCGACACCTTCGTTCACCTGCACGTTCATACCGAATATTCGATGTTGGACGGGGCTGCGAAGAACGGAACACTGATCGCTGAGGTGCAGCGGCAGGGCATGCCCGCCGTGGCCATGTCTGACCACGGCAACATGCACGGCGCCTACGACTTCTACCGGCAGGCGACGGCCGCCGGCGTCAAGCCCGTGATCGGCATCGAAGCGTACGTCGCGCCTGAATCGCGGTACAACAAGAAGCCCGTGCTGTGGGGTGAGCCCCACCAGAAGCCCGACGACGTCTCCGCAGGGGGCTTCTACACGCACATGACGATGTGGGCGCGTAACAAGACGGGCTTGCACAACCTGATGCGGCTGTCCTCCCGCGCCTACACCGAGGGATTCGTCCGCAAGTGGGCCCGGATGGACGCCGAGCTCATCGCCGAGCACGCCGACGGGCTGATGGCGACGACCGGCTGCCCGTCGGGCGAGGTGCAGACCAGGCTCAGGCTCGGGCAATACGATCAGGCGCTGGCGGCGGCGGCGAAATACCAGGAGATCTTCGGCCGAGACAACTTCTACCTGGAGATCATGGACCATGGCCTCGACATCGAGCGGCGGGTCCGCGAAGGGCTGACCCGCATCAGCAAAGACCTTGCCATCCCGCCGCTGGTCACCAACGACTCCCACTACACCTACGAGTCCGACGCCGCTTCCCACGACGCGCTGCTGTGCATCCAGACGGGTAAGCAGCTGTCCGACCCCGACCGGTTCCGGTTCGACGGCAGCGGCTACTACATCAAGTCGGCGCAGGAGATGCGCGCCATCGACTCCTCCGAGCTGTGGGCCGAGGGCTGTCGCAACACGCTGCTGGTGGCCGAGAAGGTCGACCCGGCGGGATTCTTCGAGTTCAAGAACCTGATGCCGACCTACCCGATCCCCGAGGGGATGACCGAGAGCGAGTTCTTCCGTGCGGCGGTGTGGGAGGGCATGGATCGCCGCTGGCCGGAGGGCTACGACGAGGAACACCGCAAACAGGCGGAATACGAGATGGGGATCATCGAGCAGATGGGCTTCCCCAGCTACTTCCTGGTGGTCGCCGACTTCATCATGTGGGCCAAGGACAACGGTATCAAGGTCGGGCCGGGCCGCGGCTCCGCAGCCGGGTCGCTGGTGGCGTACGCGATGGGCATCACCGACCTCGACCCGTTGGCGCACGGCCTGATCTTCGAGCGGTTCCTCAACCCCGAGCGCGTCTCCATGCCCGACGTCGACATCGACTTCGACGACCGCAGGCGAGCCGACGTGATCCGCTACGTGACCGAGAAGTGGGGCGCCGACAAGGTCTCCATGATCGCTACGTTCGGCACCATCAAGGCGAAGGCCGCCATCAAGGACGCCGGCCGCGTTCTCGGCTATCCATACGCGCTGGGCGACAAGGTGTCCAAGGCGTTCCCACCCGCCGTCATGGGCAAGGACATTCCGCTGTCCGGCATCTTCGACGAGGATCACCCCCGCTACGGCGAGGCGGGCGAGCTGCGCAGCCTGTATGCGGAAAACCCCGACGTCAAGGCGATGATGGACCTTGGGAAGGGGCTGGAGGGCCTGATCAGGCAGACCGGCGTGCACGCCGCCGGCGTCATCATGTCGTCGGAGGTGCTGACCGACTACATCCCGATCATGCGCCGCAACTCCGACGGCGCGATCATCACGCAGTTCGACTATCCGACCTGCGAGTCGCTCGGCCTGCTGAAGATGGACTTCCTCGGCCTGCGCAACCTCACGATCATGGACGACTGCCTGAAAATGATCGAGGCGACCACGGGTGAGGATATCGAGCTGCTCAAGCTGCCGCTCGACGATCGCGCGAGTTACGAACTGCTCGGCAGGGGCGACACGCTCGGCGTCTTCCAGCTCGACGGCGGCGGCATGCGGTCGCTGCTGCGGCTGATGCGCCCCGACAACTTCGAGGACATCTCCGCCGCCCTGGCGCTCTACCGGCCGGGCCCGATGGGCGCCAACTCGCACACCAACTACGCGCTGCGCAAGACCGGCCAGCAGGACATCACGCCGATCCACCCGGAACTCCTGGAGCCGCTGAAGGAGATCCTCGACACGACCTACGGCCTGATCGTCTATCAGGAGCAGGTCATGGCCATCGCTCAGAAGGTCGCCGGGTTCTCGCTCGGACGGGCCGACCTGCTGCGGCGCGCGATGGGCAAGAAGAAGAAGTCCGAGCTGGACAAGCAGTTCGAGACCTTCGAGCGCGGCATGCTGGACAACGGCTTCTCGGCCGAGGCGATCAAGGCGCTGTGGGACATCCTGCTGCCGTTCTCCGACTACGCCTTCAACAAGGCCCACACCGCTGCCTATGGCCTCATCGCCTACTGGACCGCCTACCTCAAGGCCAACCACCCGGCCGCCTACATGGCGGCGCTGCTGTCCTCGGTGAAGGACGACAAGGACAAGTCGGCCCTCTACCTCAACGAGTGCCGGCGCATGGGCATCAAGGTGTTCCCGCCGGACGTCAACGACTCCGACTTCGACTTCACCCCGCGCGGCACCGACATCCGCTTCGGCCTGTCAGCAGTCCGCAACGTGGGCGGCAACGTCGTCGACGGCATCATCGCCGCGCGCAAGGAAAAGGGCCGCTTCGCCGACTTCAAGGACTTCCTGCGCAAGGTGCCCGCGATCGTCTGCAACAAGCGGGTGATCGAGTCGCTGGTCAAGGCGGGGGCGTTCGACTCGCTCGGGCACGTGCGCAAGGGGCTGGTCATGGTGCACGAGCAGGCCGTCGACGACATCATCGATATCAAGAAGAACGAGGCCATCGGCCAGGACTCCCTGTTCGGCGGGGCCGACGGCGGCGAAGACCTGACGTTCGACGTGCAGGTCCCGGCGGGCGAGTGGGACAAGAAGACCCTGTTGCAGTTCGAGCGGGAGATGCTCGGACTGTACGTGTCCGACCATCCGCTGGCCGGCGCCGAACGTCTCCTGGCCCGCAACCGAAGCACCACGATCGCCGACCTCCTCGAAAACGGCCAAGACCGCACCGATACCAAGGTGTGCGGGCTCATCACCAAGGTCGACAAGAGAGTCAACAAAGCCGGAAACGTGTGGGCGATCCTCGTTGTCGAGGACATGGACAGTGCTGTCGAATGCCTGTTCTTCCCTAAGAACTACGAGCTGTACGCGCCGGAACTGCGGGAAGACGCCGTCGTGTCGGTCAGCGGAATGGTCAATATCCGGGACGAGGCCATCTCAATCTTCGCCAACGACCTGACCCCGATCGATGTCTCCGGCGTCTCCAGCGACACCGGCCACCCGATCACGCTCACGTTGCGGGAGGAGCGCATCACCGCGGCCCTGCTGGAGGATCTGCGGAACATCCTCAAGACGCACCAGGGCACCGTGCCCCTGCGGATCAACGTGCGCCGGCCGACGGGAAAGACCGTGGTGTGCGCGGTGCCGGACTACCCGGTCAGGGCGGATCCGTCCTTCGCTGGCGATGTGAAGGCATTGCTGGGCCCGGAGGCAATCAGTTTGTGAGCGGCGCCACGCCCGTAGGCGTGCACGATCAGCTCGTAACAGCCGGTGGCGGTCGATACCGCCGGGCACGTGACAGGAGACGATGATCGCGGCGGCTCCCACCGTCGTACGCAGCTCTTCCATATGGGGAGCTCCCAGATCGCCGCCTCCGTACAGCCGGATCTGCTGCTGGGCCAGATCGGGCTCCAGCACCTTGGTGACGGTCCTGGCCAGGAACTCCCGGTCGTGGCTGACCACCACCGTGCCGGCCCGCAGGCCGTGGACAAAGCCCTCCAGCCGGTCGAGCCCGTCGAGGTCGAGGTCGTTGGCCGGCTCGTCGAGCAGGAACAGGTCATAGCGGCTGAGCAGCAGCTCGAGCAGGTTCAGCGCCCGGGAGAGCGGGGCACCTGTGCATCCAACTCGCTGATCAGAGTCCGCACCTGACGGGATCGCTGGGCGTGAGGCGCCAGGTCACTGCGGAGTTCGGCCAGCAGGGCAAGGCAGCGGGCTGAGGTGACCATAGGTAGCCGTTGTAGCGCGAGATGACCTGTGTACACGGCTTGATCAAGGTCGCCGGCCTGGCAGTGGGCAAGGCTGAGATAGGCGCCGTGGCGTAGCGCTGACCGTTGGTGGGCCTCGGACGGGTCTAAGGCACGCTCGAGCAAGAGCGTTTCGGCGTCGCGAATCAGGAGCTTCCGGCGGCGGCCGGGGATGTGGCGCGCGAGCATGACGAGGGCGCGCCCAGTGATGGCATCCAGTTCGGTCCGGGTGACGTACCCGGCCCAGGTCGGTCGCTGATCAGGATGCTGGTCAGCGATTTCGGCCAGCTCTGCCGCATGGTCACGGGCACGCTGGACCCCAGGGAGATCGCCCGCGCCTGCGTGCGCCAGAGAGCTGCGGGCGGCGATGAGCGCTTGCACAGCAGCGGGGGCCTGGTCTGCTGCTTCGGTGGCGGCCGCAGCGAGTTGGAGCGCGTCATGGTGCTGGCCGAGCGTGGTCGCATGGTTACTCATCAACGCCATGATGCTGGCGGTGAGGCCATGGTCGCCTGCGCAGTGAGCGGCGAGCTCGCCGATCCTGTACCAGCGTTGCGCACGACCGTCCTGCTCGGCTTCTTGGGCCATCCAGCCGGAGGTTTGGGCGAGTTGGGCAAGTGCCGCGCATAGGCGCTGCCCGGTCTCGCCGTCGTAGGTGCTGTTTCGTACAAGGCGGTTCACCATGGCGAACTGGCTGGCGACGAAGTCGGCGGCGGCGCTGCCGTGTCGCTCGTCGAGTTGTTGGGCGTTGACCACCATGGTCTCGATGAGCGCCATCAACGGGGGCGGGACTTGGGTGCCCTTTCCGGTCCGTGCTGGGATAGGGGTGGGGGCGTCCAGCAATTGCCAGGCGGGGCCGGTCAGCGCGGTGCCGGTCAAGGTCAGGAATGTGCGTCGTGTCAGCATGCTCAGCGACCACTCTCCCAGCAGCTTCTGCAGCCCCATGTGGTCCCACGGTACGTCAGGGTCCTCATCGGGCCACAGCCACGTCGGGCAGGGGTGGGTTGCTTCGGGCCACACCATGTCGAAGCGCACCGGTTGCCTGAGGGCGTCGATCAGCAGATCTACCACGATGTCGGGGACTGGAGGGTGTGGGATCTCGCCACGCAACCATCGGTAGGGCGTCTTTTCGTGGACGCGGCGACTCTTGCGACGTTGTTGGAGAGCTGCGTTGACTTTCCGAGCAAGGGTCTCGGGGCGCCATCCGACTTCGTCGAGCAACAGTTTGAGCGACTCGTTCGGCACAAGGGGCCGACGGTCAGCGGCGGCGGGGCGTGCCATGTAGTGGCCTTCCAACAGCAATCGGCGGTGGTGGCGAAGCACAGGCGGGCTGGACCTTGAATGTACGCGGCGCAGCAGCGTCTCGACGATAAAGCGCACTAAGCGCACCAACTCGACGTCTAACCGCACCCATCGCACCGCGGCTTCCCCTAGCGGGATGTACTCCTGCGGCTCATCGTGTGATCAGCCCCCCACGCGCCGTCCCTGGCTAGGGAAGGAGCAGCCAATGAGCCACGACAAGCGGGTCGCCCGTGCGGGCCGAGCTGGCGCTGGTGAACCGGTCGGATCTGATCGGCACCACGCTCGACCATGCCCGGCAGAGTGCGCGCCGTTGCGAGAAGGTCACATGGCGAAGCCGCTGGGGTTCATGTCAGGACAGTTGACGCGGGTCGCGGCACGCCGCGCCGAGTGACCCTTCATAGCTCCCGTTCGCTTGCGTTTGAGTGAGCGCTTCGCTGAACGAGGAGACCGCCTGGCAGCAACTGCCAGGCGGTAACGAACAAGCACTTCCAGAGCTTTGTGGAGCCTCTGGAAGTGCTGCCCAGCCGATCAGCCGATCGGCTGTCCCGCCACTGCTGGAGGTGCGTTCCATGGTTGCTGCGCTGACGGACACGGAGATCGCGAATGTGTTCGACATCGATCCCCGCGTCGGTGAGGCCGACAGGCCGCAGGAAATGACCACCGACAACGGCTGCGGCACGACGCCCAACTGCGCGTACTAGCCGCCTGGTCTGACTGCCCGTCACCGGGGCGCCTGCTAGGCCCCCGGTGACGGGGCTCTCCCCGTTTTCGTGTGGTTGTGCGTGCAGGAAGGGACGTGCTGTGGTCCGACTGTTCATCCCTCAGCCGACGGCGCTGGCCCGGATCGCGTTGCGCTCAGCTGACGGCCCAGCAGATGATCCGCTCCTGGCGGAGGGGATCTTTCTCGCCACCCGCCACACAGTCGGCGATCCTGGGGCGGACCCGACGGGGCGCGGTTACGCGATCCGCTCGCATGCCCGCGCAACGCCGCACGGAGTGTTCGCCGGAGTGGCCGTGGCGTCTTTCGCCGCTCAGGCGGCGGACCTGCGGGTGGGCACCGGTCACCGGGCCGTCACGACGCCGTCCCCGGCGTGGCTGCATGCCCTGGCCGACCAGCTCATGGACGACCCCGAGGTCCTGGCGGGACTGACTCTCACCACCAGTCCCACCCTGGCGCGGCGCGGCGACCGGTACGAGAGCGAACGCCGGGGGCAGCAGGGAGCCGGCCCCCGCCCGGTCAGCGTCCGCGCCACGCCGGCTGCGGAGCTGCTGGCGGAGTCCTGCCAGGGCGGAGCTCCCGCCCGGGAGACGATCGAACGCGTCGAACAGCGGTGGCCCGGCGTCGCCCCCGCCACGGTGACCGGCGTGGTGACCAGCATGATCCGCGCCGGAGTTCTCTTGCATGACCTGCTGCCCGAGGACGTGCGCGATGATCCGCTCGGGCATCTGCTGGGCAAACTACCGGCGGATGCTCCGGCCCGGCCGGGTCTGCTTCGGCTGCGGGCCCTGCTCGCCGACGCTGACCGGCACCCCCCTGGTGCCCTCGATCGGGCTCCGCTGCTGTGCGAGGCCCGGGACATGGCCGATGAGCTGGCCTGGGCTGAGCGGCCGCTGCGGGCGGACACCGTGGCCGACGCCGTGGTCACCCTCCCGCAGTCCCTCGGGCGGGCCGCCGCCGACGCGGTCGGGTTGCTGTGGCGGATCGGCTGGGGGGCGACTCCTCTGTCGGTCTACCATCAGGCGTTCCGCGAGCGGTACGGCCTGCACCGTCTCGTGCCGCTGCGTGAGGTCACCGACCCGGTCATCGGCCTGGGCCTGCCCCCGCACGCGCTCACCACCGCCGAGCCCGCGCCCCGTGCGGAGCGCACCGCCGTGCTGAGCCGCCTGGTGGCCGACGCCCTCACCTCGGGCCGCTCGAAGGTCGTCCTGGACCGGCGCACGGTGGAGGAGCTGTGCGCCGGGACCGGCGGCACGCCGCCTCACACCGCTGAGGTCTGTGTCCGGGTGCTCGCCGCGACCGGGCCGGACGCGGCTGCGGGCCGCCTGTTCCTGGCGGTGTGCCCCTACGGCGGCTCCCAGGACGCGGGGGCGACGACCGGACGGTTCGCGGCTTTACTCCCCGGCGCGACCGGCACGACGGCTGTGCCGGGCGGCTGCGACACGGTCGCGGTCGCGGAGATTGTGGCGCTGCCCCGCAGCCACACCGCTGAATCGGTCGCGCCGGAGACCGGGTTCGCCGCGTATCGGATCCCCGTCGGGGTGCCGCCACGAACCGGCGACATCGGCCTTGACGACCTGCTGCTCGGCTCCAACGGCCGGCACCTGGTGCTGCGGTCGGCCAGCGGCGGCCGTCAGATCGTCCCGGTGCTGTACTCGCGGATCTCCCCGGAGTTGCTTCCGCCGCTGGCGCAGTTCCTGCGCCTGGTCGGCCACGGCGGCGAACGGCTTTGGCACCCCTGGTCGTGGGGGGAGGCCGGGCATGGGCCGTGGCAGCCCGCGGTGTGGTTCGGCCGCACGCTGCTCGCCCCCGCCCGGTGGGTGCTGCCCCCCTGGCTGGTCGGCGCGGCCGCCTCCCGCAAGACGTGGCCAGACGCCCTGGACACGTGGCGGGCCACCACGGTGCCGGCTCCGCCGCCGACGGTGGTGACCGAGTACCTGGATCGGCGTCTGCCGTTGGAGTTGACCCACCGCCATGACCGGGAACTGCTGCGCCGCCACATCGGGCGAGGCGTGAGCGCGGTCACCGAACCGCTCGGCGGCTGCGACGCCGTGCAGGCGGTGGCCTGTGGCCCGGCAGGGCGGCACGTGCTGGAGGTGGTGGTGTCTCTGCGTCGCCGGGCGGAACCGGCCGCGCCCCCGGCCCCCGGTGCGGTCACGGCGGTCCGGCCGCCCGGTGCCGGACTGTATCTGCCTGGCGGGCCGTGGCTGTCGCTGGCGGTGCGCGCCCCCGCCCACTGCCAGGACACGGTCCTGGCGAGTCTGGGCGCGCTGACCGGCCGGTTGGCGCACTGCTTCGACCGTTGGTTCTGGCTGCGTTTCCACGACCAGTCACACGGCTCGCATCTGCGGATCCGCTTCCACGGGCGTCCCAGCGAGTTGGGCGGCACCCTGCTGTCCGCGCTGAGGCAGTGGGGGCAGGACCTGCACCGGCAGCGGCTGTCGGGCGGGTTCACGGTGGAGCCGTACGAGCAGGAGATCGAGAGGTACGGCGGGCTCGGATCGATCGACGCCGCCGAAGAGGTGTTCTGCGCCGACAGCGCCCTGGTCCTGGCCACGCTCGAGCATCCGCGTCCAGACGAGGACGGCCGACTGGTTGCCGCCGCCGTGTCCGCCGCCGCCATCGCCCGGCACATGGCCGACGGCGCTGTGGCTGCCCTGGCCGGTGGGCGGCTCGACCGGGACGAGCACCGCCGCGCGGACGCGCTACGTGCGAGGGTCCGCGCCGCCGACACCCCCGGCGTTCCCGGCGCGGTCCCGGACCTCATCGGCGGCGGCGGACGGGCCGCGTGGATCGACAGGACCACGGCGTTGCGCGCCTACCGGCAGACGCTGCCGCCGCATCGGCGCACCGGCTGTGCCTCCGACCTGGTTCACCTGCACTGCAACCGGATGGTTCCCGGTGTGTTCGATGAGGCCATGGTCCGGTTCCTGGCCACAGACCTGCTGCGCGCCGCACGACTCCACCCCGGCACTACCGACAGGAGAACATCATGATCACCACTGGTGTCCCGGTAGACCCCGCCACCGCTGGCCCCGCCACCGCTGGCCGCGCCGCCGCGCAGGCTCTGACCGTCGCTGAGCGGCTCCTGGACCCCTTCGCCGTCTGCGACGTGGTCGCCGACGCCAGAGTTCTCCCTCTGATCTGCTCGTCGTTGTCCAGCGGTCTGGCGGGTACCGCGCTGCTGCATGCCCGCCTGTCAGCGGTCGACTCCGCGTTCGCCGATGCCGCAGGGCGGCATTGGGGCGAGGCGGTGCGGCTGGTCACCGCTTCGGGCAGCGGCATCTACGGCATCTACGGTGGCCCCGGCGCCGTCGCCGCGTCGATGATCATTGGGGCAGGGTACCTGCCCGACCCCGGCCGCTACCGTGAAGCGATCACGCGCGGGGTCCGCTGGCTGTCCGAGCGCGCCCTGCACATCGCGGAGTTGCACCGTAACCACGTCGCGGCCGGCGGCACGGGCGCTCACTGGCACACCTTCGACGTGATCAACGGCCTCGCCGGGATCGGCCGGGTGCTTCTCGCCGCCGACGCCGCCGGGCACCGCGACGCCGTCCCTGGCCTAGAGGTGGCCCGCGACACCCTCCTGGACATGATGCTCATCTGTGACGGTCCCCGTCCCGGCTGGTGGCGGCCCCCTCCGCAACACCCGGCCGCGATCGCCGACCCGCACAACACCGACGGAGCCAACACCGGGGTCGCGCACGGCATCGCGGGCCCGCTGGCGTTCCTGACGGCTTGCGAGCGCGCCGGGCTGACCCAGGACAGGCAACATGAGGCGATCAGGGCCGCCGCCGGGTGGCTGCTGCGCTGGCGCTCCGGCGATAACTGGCCGCCGCAGGTCACCGCGGACAACCTCGCCGGAGACATGCGGGTTGTCAGCACACGCGGACGGCGGGACGCCTGGTGTTACGGCGCGGCCGGGATCGGCCAGGTCCTCATCGGCGCCGGCGAGGCCATCGGCGATGAGACGATCAGCGCAGTGGGCCACACAGCCCTCGATTCTCTGGCCGACCGGCCGTGGGACACCGAGGGACCCACGCTGTGCCATGGAGCCGCTGGGGTCGCCCAAAGCGCCATCCGGGACAGCGAGGTCACGGCGGGGCGGGCGGCCGAGAGGGTCATGGCGGAATTCGACCCCGGGCTCCGGTTCGGGTGGCGGCACTCCGACAAAGGCGTCGAATCCGACCAGCCGGGCCTGTTGATCGGTGCGGCTGGTCTCGCCCTGGTCCTCGCCGATCTCGGCGAGGTGGCCGCCCCGGCCGTTACGACCCGGTGGGATGCCGTCCTGCTGCTGTCGTGACTGCAGCCCTCTGCAGCCCTCACCCATCCGATCCGCACCTCAACCCCCGCACGTGAGGAGATGCCCGTGACCGGCACCGATGTGCACCCGGCCGGCAGCCCGGCCCGGTTGTCCATCCTCGATCAGGCCACCATCGATGCCGGAAGCAGCGCCGCCCGGTCCCTCACCGCCGCCACCGAACTCGCCCGCCACGCAGAAACCTGGGGCTGTCACCGGTTCTGGGTGGCCGAGCATCACGGCGCCCCGGGGCTGGCCGGTTCCGCCCCGGCGGTCCTCATCGCCCACATCGCGGCGCTCACCCGCACCATCCGGGTGGGCTCGGGCGGGGTGATGCTCCCCCTCCACGCCCCGCTGGCCATCGCCGAGCAGTTCGGCACGTTGCATGCCCTGCACCCTGGCCGGATCGATCTGGGTGTCGGCCGGGGGCCGGGAGCCGACCCCGTCACCGCAGCGGCGCTGCGCCGCGATGCCGCCGCACCGGCCGGTGACGAGTACGCGCGGCAACTCGCCGAGCTCACCCAGTTCCTGGACGCCTCGTTCCCGCCCGGACACCGGTACGCGACGGTGCGGGCGCAGCCGGGGACAGCCCACAACCCCGGAGCGGGACGGCCACCGCTGTGGCTCCTGAGCACCAGCGAGGGCGGTGCGCGGCTGGCTGGGCAACTCGGGTTGCCGTATGTGTTCCTGCGCCACGCCTCCCGCACCGGGCCCGCGATCGAGGCGTACCGGGCGGTTTTCCGTCCGTCGGCCGTCCTGGCGGAGCCGTACGTCATGCTGGCGGTCAACGTGGTCGCGGCCGAGCAGGAGCAGCATGCGCGTCTCCTGGCCTGCGCGGCGGGTCTCGCCGTGCTGCGCAGCGGCTCCAGGCCGCTTCCCGCGCCCACCGGTTCCGCGTCCCGGCCCCGTGACCCGGCGGAGGAGGAACGACTGCAGGAGTGGCTGTCGCATCGGGTAATCGGCGAAGGGACGCACGTTGCGGCCCAGCTGAAACATCTGGGGGCCGCCGTCGGGGCCGACGAGGTGATGATCTCCTGCCATGTGCATGGCGACGCCAACCGCCGCCGCTCCTACGAGCTGATCGCCCGCGCTTACGGCGTGACGCCCCTTCCCCGATCACCTGCCCCGCCCGGCGGTGACCGACCGATCACGCCTGACCCGCTCGTTCGCACCGACGTCTGACTGGGGGCCCGCAACAAGATCGCTGAGCACCCCCCACCCACAGGAGCCTTTGATGCTGAAATCTTTGATCGACGACCCCGGCGACGTCATGACCGCGTGGCCGCGCCAGCCGCGACGGTACCGGCGCGACCCCGTCTCCTTCAGCCACCTGCTGACGTTGGAGGAGGTGGATCAGTTCGTCGACGCAGAGTGCCTCGCCCTGCGCCATGTCGTGCTGGTCAAAGACAGCGTTATCACCGACCCGTGCCGCTACGCCGACGACGACCTGCCGGGGATGCCGCGGCGGGGAGCGGTCCGGGCGCACCTCGACAACGGCGGGACGCTCTCCCTGCGTGACCTGGAGAGGTTCAAGCCGGCGATCGCCGAGCTGCACGCCGCCTTGACCCACGAGCTCGGCTACCGCGTCCACACCAACGCCTATCTCACCCCTGCGGGCGGGCAGGGCCTCACCTACCACTACGACCCCTACCTGACGTTGATCGTCCAGCTTCACGGCCGGAAAGCGTGGCCGGTGCACTCCCCGTGCATCGACAACCCCGTCCGCGCATACGGCTCCAACGCCATCGTCGGGTTCACCCCGCAGCAGCGGCATTTCCTGGAGCACACCCCTCCCGAGCAGGCTTTCACGCTTGAGCCGGGCGATGTCCTGTGGCTGCCTCGCGGCTGGTTGCACTCCCCCTATACCGTCGGGGAAGAGCCGTCGCTGCACCTGACGGTCGCGATCGAGGAGCGGACCCCGCACTGGGCGGCGCAGCAGCTCACCGCGGAGATCCTCGCGCTGGCACTGAAGGACCCGCAGATGCGGGCCACGCTCCCGCCCGCCTGCGTGGTCGGCGATTCCCGGCTGGCGGTCGCCGAAGCCCGCGAGTATCTGATCGGCTCTCTGATGAGGATGGACGTCGACGAGATGGCCGAGTCGCTCTCGGCCGCGGCACGCCGGGCCGAGTGATCCACGCGCCCAGCGGGGGCGATGAAGAGTGGTGATCTCTTGCCCCGTCCATGACACGCCGCTCGCCGCTCCCACGAGCTGGTCGCCCGCGCCCGTCGCGGGGACCCGAGGCGTCGTGACCGCCGGTTACAGGGAGATCGCGTCTGGGCCGAGCAGGGCCTTGACGTCGGCGGCGAACGATGGGTTGGAGTTGACACGGTTTGGTGGACTCCTGGTCTCTGGGGAACCCTGGTTCCCGGAAGAAGGAGTCCACCAAACCGGGTCAACTCCACCCGGCCGTTTTCGGCGCGCAACTGCTCCGCCTCGGCGCGCAGATGCTCGACCCGGCCTTCCAACTCGGCCCATAGCTCTCTGCTCCTCGAACAGTGAGGTCTGGCTGTCGCGGGGCTCGGTCAGTTGCTCGCGGGCGGTGCGCTCCCGGTCGGCCTCCTGCTCGGCGTGGTCAGCGTGACGGGCGGCGAGTCGCCGACGGCGGTCAAGGCCTTAATCTCGACCTGTGCGCGTTGCAGCCTTGCAGTCAGAGCTAGAGGGGTGGCAGGCGGGCGGCCTTCATGAGGCAATCAAGTTGTGCGAGCGGCAGAAGGCCGAGTTGCTGGTGCTGCCCGAGTGCTACTTCGGCGGCATGCGCTCTGCCCGGCCTGCTGCGGACGCGGTTGCGATGACGGCGCCTTACCCGGATTTGGTCGCGGCGTTTCGGGATTGCCCTGCGCACCTGACGGTGGTGGCTGGCTTCACCGAGCGAGCTGCCGACGGGCTGTTGTTCAGCTCGGCGGCGGTGGTGCGCGGGGGGCAGCTGCTCGGGGTCGTGCGCAAGCTGTTTCCTCGCGAGCCGGCCTTCACCCCGGGCGAGGAGGTGCCGCTCTTCTATCACGACCAGCGCGCCTTCGGCGTGGTGATCTGCAATGACGCGAATTTTGTCGAGCCGTCCCGGCTGTTGGCGCTGGCCGGAGCTCGCATTCTCGCGTGCCCGCTGAACAACGACCTTCCCGTGGAGGTCACCCGCGGGTGGAGAGTGCGGACGCGGTCGGCTCTCATCGCCCGAGCCGTGGAGAACGACTGCTGGGTGATCGCGGCCGATGTCTGTGGCAGGGCGGAGGGACGGCAGGGAGGTGCGGCGACTCGGATTATCGCTCCGGATGGCCGGATCATGAGCGAGACGGACGGCGACGAACCGGGCGTGGTGGTGGCAGACATTGATCTCACGAACGATTCCATGCTGCAGCGCTGGGATGTGGCGCAAAACCCTGCCATCTTCGGCAAGTGGATCGACGCCCTGACCGATCACGCCAAGGGTGGGAGAAAAGGCCAGATGCCGGAGCCGAACGAGGTTTGATCATGGTGCTCCGGATTGTTGCTGTGGTTCATGAGGTCGTTACACGCCGTAGGCCCGGATCGGGGTGTTCTCGCTCCGACCCACGACGCGAAGGCTGCCTTGGTCAGCCCACCGCCGGCTCGGTGAGCCGGGCTTCCAGGTCGGTGATCATCTGGGCGAGCAGACTGTTGTTCCCGTGCCGGACCGCCTGCTGGCCGGGTTTGTCGATGCCGGCGACGGTCGTGATGCACTCGTCGGCGGCTTGGGCCATCGTTTCGAACTCCTTGCGGGCGATCGAGTGGGGGTTACCGGCCTCGAAGGTGGTGGCGCGGTGCATGTCCTGAAGCTGGCCAGCGCGCGGCGGCTGGTGGACGAGCGCGTCTACCAGCGTCACGGCCGCTATGGCCGTTTCCTCGGCGTCTTCTGCTCTGTGCTGGCGGGCGATCCTGTACCGTCGTGCAGTGCTCACTGCCTCACCGGATACTGGTAGGCCCGGCTATCACAACCTGCCGAATGGTGAATGAGGCGGAAGCCGTTCTCTCGGGGCCTGATCGCAGGGATCGTCCGGCCTCACTGCTCGACGCAGGGCTGTTCAGGTACGAGGCGCGTACATGATGACGGCGACGCCGAGGAGGCAGATGAGCGCGCCGGCGATGTCCCAGCGGTCAGGGCGGAAGCCGTCGAGGATCATGCCCCACGCCAGAGATCCGGCGACGAAGACGCCACCGTAGGCGGCGAGGATCCGGCCGAAGTTCGTGTCGGGCTGGAGGGTGGCGACGAACCCGTAGAGGCCGAGGGCGATGATCCCGGCGCCGATCCACCAGCCGCACCGGTGTTCGCGGACGCCTTGCCAGACCAGCCAGGCCCCGCCGATCTCGGCGATGGCGGCGAGGCTGAATAGCAGCAGGGACCGGACGATCATCATGGTCGGTACCGTATAGCTCCCTGCCAGGCCAGACACGGTTGGATGCGCACTCGCATCCGCCTCCCCCGGTGTCCTTGCTGCACGAGTCGCCGCACCCGCTCGCGCCGGTGGCCTTACGGTGGCCGGCCATGGTGAAGGCCAGGACCGCGGCGACGGCGAGGACGATGGCGATGATCGGCATCTTGTCCGCCAGGAACGCCGCGCCCGCCCCGGACAGGATTCCAGTTATCTTTGGTGACTCTCAGTCGTGCAGCAAGTGCTTCAAGTAGTGTTGGCGGCTACTTGGCGCACAGTATCTGGGGGGTCCGTACGGCATGTTGGGCAGGTCGGGTGCGGCCGTGCGGCACTGCTGGGCTGAACGAGCGGTGGCCTCCGATGAGTCGGTGTCGTGGGTGGTGGTAGACGAGGACCTCGAGTTGCATGTCGAGGCGTGCGCGTTCCTGGCAGGGCTTCGCGGGGCGGGCCGGGCGTTCAACACCGAGAAGACCTACGCGGGCCGGATCGCCTTGTACTTGTCGTACTGCCGAGGTCATGGACTGGGCCGGCCCGAGCCTTCCGCAGCTGATGGCGATGATTCGGTGGCTGGTGGATGAGCCGATGCCGTCGCGGTCGCGTGGCCGCGACCCTAGCCGTCGGCTCCGACAATTCGCTCAGGTCATGCGGCCCAGGCGCCGCGCCGCGTACATGTCTCCGGCGTCAGCCCGCGCTCGTAGTTCCTGCGTCAGCCCCTGTTCGTCCAGGACCCTGGCCAGCTCGGAGGCGGCGGACGCGTCTCCGGCCGCAGCACGTGCCCGCAGTTCGTCGACGTGGCCCTCGACGCCCAGGAGCCGGGCAAGTTCTCTGGAGGCATACGTGGCATACGGGTCGTCGGCGTCGGCCCGCTGGCGCAACAGCGTCAACGCCTCATCCAGGAGGTGGGTACCGATCAGCAGTTTGACCAGCCGGTCTGCCGAGAGGAAGGGTGCGATCCTGCCCCTCGCGATGACCTCTCGCAGGATCTCGATGGCGTCCTCGGTCTGCCCCCGCTCGACCAGCAGATTGACCAGCCTGGCCGTGGCGCTCCAGGATCCCTCATCGGACTGCGCCCTCAGCTCGTCGACGCGTCCATGCTCGGCGAGCAGGTGGACCACCTGCTGGTCCGCGTTGGGACTGTACAGGGGGTGGACGCGGGTCCGCAGGACGTTGATCGCCTCGTCCAGGCGTCCCTGGGCGGCGAGCAGGTTGGCCAGCGCTCCGGCGACGTGCTGGACGCCGTACCCGGAGGGGTTGACGCAGGCGTCAAGGAACGTGATCGCCTCTTCGACGTGTCCCAGTGCGACCAGCCGTTCGGCCGTCGCGACGTTGGCCTCCGAACCTCTCAGCCCCGCGTAGTCCTCCAGGATCGGCATCAGCGTCTGGATCCGGTCCCGTTCCATCAGCATGTCGATCAGCTGGTCGGCCGCTTTGCGATCGCCGTCGTCGGCGCGGGCCCGAAGGACAGTGACGGCCTCCTCGACGCGGTCCTGCGCGGCCAGCGCCTCGGCCAGCAGGCGATCGACCATTCGCCAGCCGGCATCGGACAGGGCGCGTAACTCCTCGACCCGGCCCTGCCACGCCAGCACCTTCGCCAGAGCGGCGACCGCGCCCCCTTCGCCCGCCTCGACGCGCGTGCGCAGTTCCTCGTGCCGCCCTGTCGCGGCGAGCAGTCTGCCCAGCGCGGACGCGGCGTACTTGACGCCGGCGTCGGCCAGGGCTCGCAGCTCGTCGAGCCGGCCCTGTGCCTCCAGCAGCTTCGCCAGCTCCTGGGGCGCGTACAGGTCACCGGCTTCGGCCCTGGCCCGCAACTCGGACACGAGCCCCTGTTCGGCCAGCAGCGAGGCCAGGCCGTAGGCGGCGGGCAGGTTGCCCGCGTCGGCCTGCTCCCGCAGGATGGCAATGGCCTCGCCGATCTTGCCCTGCTTCCGCAAAAGGCCGACCTGGGCACTGCGGGCGAAGCCATCGCCCTGATCCGCGCGGGCGCGCAGTTCGTCGATGCGGCCCCGCTCGCCCAGGAGCCGCGCCAGCTCGAGCCGGGCCCGCGGACCTCCCACCTTGGCGCGGCCGCCCAGGTGATCGAGGTAGTAGGCGTCGGCGAGGTGGTCTTGGAGCAGGGCGTGCCGGAACTGCCAGGCAGATCCGGCCTGGCGCAGCACCTGGCGCCGGTGCGCGTCCTCGACGAAGGCCCACAACCGCCAGGGCAGCTTGCCGCGGGCCGCCAGGAACAGGTGGATGATCCGGAACCGGGTCCAGGTCCACCATCCGGCGCCGAAGGCCGCGGCGCCCGCGTACACCAGTGCCGCGGCCCCCGCCACGGCGGCCACCCGTCCGGGCGGGCCGGTTACCAGGGCCCCGAGCGCGAAGGCCGGGCCGCCGATCAGCGCGTGCCGCGCGGCGGCCAGGACGGCGTTGCGGTGGTTGGCGCGGAAGGTCAGCCGAGGTGTGGGATGTTCGGTACGCGCAGCCGCCCACGGCAGCACGACGGTGGCTAGCGTGGCGGCGGGCACGGCGATCAACGCCGCCGCCCACGCGTCCGCCACAAACCCCGTGGCTAGGCCGAACACGATTCCGAACAGGGCCGCGCGCCTTCGCCTGTGGGTGCGGTCGGCCTGCGTCGTGCGATAGCGCCACCGCGGGGACGGCGGGTACGTGCCCGGCCATAACGGGCGGAACGTCCGGGCGGCGGCGAACCCGATCGCCAGACACCCCGCCAGCGCCGCCCGCAGACCAGCGAAACCGCCCACCGCCGCCACCAGGGGCGCCCCGGCCACGAGCATGGCCGCCATCGCCCGCCCGGTCTCGGCAAGATCGGGGTATTTGGGGTTGGGATTGACCGCCAGGTGCCACCACCACCAGTCGCGCAGGCGGGTCTCCCGCAGCTGGTAGGCCAGCCGCCCCAGCCAGCGCGCCGCGCGCTCCGGCCGGTAGCGGCGCCGGGGCCCGGCCGGACGGCTTCGGTATTCGGCGGCGACGAACCCGTCCATGAGCGTGGCCGCGATCTCGCTCCGATCGGTCATCGTGATCAGCCGGTCGGGTTCGGTGCTCGTGGCCTGGAAGGCGGCACGGGCCAGCCAGACCATGAAGGGCGTGGACAACACCGTGGCCAGCATCCCGGTGGGCTGAGCGCGCAGGTGCTCGAACACCGGCTGCCAGCGGGCGCGGGACGGGGCCGGATGGGACAGGAAGGCGATGGCCTCCTCGACGCCCACCGGCTCGATCTCGACGACCGCAGCCCTGGACAGCACAAGGCCGCCGGTCCTGATCGCCTGCTCGTACTCCTCACTCCGGCAGGTGACGACCAGCGGTCGGCCCGCCGCGGCCAGCAGGTCCAGCTCCTCTACCGCCCGTACATGCGCCGCCACCGGCAGCTCGTCCAGCCCGTCGAGCACCGGCAGCACTCGGCCCGCCTCGACCAGCGCCCGCCCCCAGGCCGGGCCGTCGCCGTCCCGTACGGTCAGAAAGTCGTAGTCCTCACCCAAGCGCCGGATCACGAACGCCTCGACCGGCTCCAGCGCGGGGTTCCACGAGGAGATCGGGAGCAGCACCGGCACGGGCCCGCCCGCCGCGGCCTCCTTCAGCAGGCCCAGGGTGAGCAGCATCGCCAGCACGCTCTTGCCCGCCCCCGGCTCGCCCAGCACGACCAGCTGCCGATGTGGCAGGGCGCGAAAGGCGGCGACCGTCTCCTCCGCCGTCCCTGTCAACGGCAACAGCGCCCAGCTCGCGCCGCTGTCGTCGTCGATCACCACCTCCCGCCCGGCCGCGACCGGCCGTCCGGTGCTCGACCAGCGCACCTGCAAAGGCACCGGCTGAACGCGACGCCAGGCGGCCTCGGCTGTCCACTGCCTGTGCACCTCCCCAGCCAGCCGGGCGGCCACCGCGTCCAGCGTCGTCGGTGCCTGCGGCGGGCGGCTCGCCCGCTGCGCCACCACGGCACCGGCCCCTGCCAGCCCCAGCGCGATGGCGATCCAGAGCCCGCTCCAGATGCCGTCGTTGAGAATCTGGTTACCCGCCACGGCAACGGCGACCGGCATCACTACCGACGCCACCCACCACAGCCCGGCCCGCACCCTCATACCCACATAGTCGTGTCAGCTGGGCCAACCGCAACACCCCATCAAGATCCCGGCCGTACGAAACCGGTCTCGTACGCGAGGATCACCAACTGCGCCCGGTCGCGGACGTTCGACTTCAGCGGGGGCGGGTGATGTGAGTCTTGGCGGTCAGCGGGCTGATGGCGAGCTTCGCGGCGATCTCGTCCTTGGACAGACCCTCGGCCATCGAGCGGAGCCAGATCGACGGGGTCGGCGATGGGAGCCCAATGCCTGAGCGTCGTGACGACGTCGAACAGCCGGGTCGTCGGCCGGGCCAGATCGAAGTCGATCATCGCCCGGGGCCTTCCATCGCGAAATATCACGTTTTGGAGGGTCAGGTCGCAGTGACCGATGACCTCCGGTGCTGCGTCGTCGTTCGAACCGCCCTCCCAGCCGCCGCGAGTCAGGGGGAAGCCCTCCGTCGCGTCGTGGAAGTCGCGCAGCAGCTCGGCCACTCCTATCAGAGCCTCGTCGGTGACCGTCACCAGGCCGAGCCCGGTCGTACCCGGAATATAGGTGAGAATCTCCCGCCCGAGCCCGTCCATGCCCACCACGCGCGGCGCGCCGTCGAACCCGGCGGCTTCCAGATGGCGGAGCAGGGCGTGCACGGCGGGCGTCGACGGGCTCACCGGCCTGCGCACGGTGTCACCGACCCGGACCACCCCGTCTGTCACATCCCCGCCCTGCAAGGGGATCTCGTGCAGGAGCGTCGCGACCATGCCACGACAGCTTAGACCCTTTTATACCCCTCCCGCCTGGCGTTTTAGCGTGTCGTGACTCTGCGGCGCACACGTGCCCCCTAGCGTGGAGCCTCATGCCGATCCTGCTGTCGTTCGCGGCATTCCTGATGACGCTGCTCGGCGGGCTGGTCGCGCATCGCGTCAAGGAACGCCGTCACCTCGTCCTCGGCGCCGCCGCCGGCGTCATGCTCGGCGTGGTGGCGTTCGACCTGCTGCCGGAGGCGCTCTCGCGCGACCCGGCCAAGCTCGGCGGGGTGCCGGTGCCGATGCTCATGTTCGCGCTGGCGTTCCTCGGCATCCATGCCGTCGAACGCTCGATGGGCATGCACGACGCCCACGAAGGCGACTACGCCTCACACCGCCACTCGCACGCGGGCGTCGGCCTCGTCGCCGGTGCCGGGCTCATCGTCCACAGCTTCCTCGACGGCGCCGCGATCGGCGCCGCCTTCCAGACCGACACCACGCTCGCCGTCGCCGTCGCGATCGGCGTCATCGCGCACGACTTCACGGACGGGTTCAACACGTACACGATCACTTCCCTGTACGGGAACGCGCGCCGCCGGGCCGTGCTGCTGCTGGGTCTGGATGCGCTCGCACCGGTGACGGGGGCGACTTTGACGTCTCTGGTGGCGATCCCGGCCGGGATACTGGGGGCGTACCTGGGGATGTTCGCCGGGTTCCTGCTGTACTTGGCGACGTCCGACATCCTGCCCGAGGCCCACACCACGAGCCGCGCTGCTGCTCCGACGCTGTTGGCGACGCTGGCGGGGGCGGCGTTCATGTGGGTGGTGATCGCGTTGACGGACTGACGCTTGGCTTCCGCCGGTTCTGGTCTGGCTAGGTTCAGTCTGGCTAGAGGCGGTCGCCGAGGGCGATCGTCTGCCGGAACCGGTGCGGATGCAGCCGCCCCGAGATCCCCGCCTGCCGTCCCCGCCGTTCCAGCATCTGCTGGATCCCCGTGGCGGTCAGCCGCCGCTCGCCACCCTCGGCCGTGATGCCGCGTACCGGAAGCCAGAGCCAGGGCGACGCCGCGTGCGGATGCCGCGCACGGGCCCGCAGATACCGGTCGATCGCCGCGGCGGTCTTCGGCCCGATCGGCACCAGATACGCGTCCTCCCCCTTGCGGGCGATCCGCAGCAGCCGCCGATCCAACCACACATCCCCGACCCGCTCGCCGCCCGTCATGGTTTTGACGTCTGGACTGTGCCGCAGCCCCGCCAGCCAGGACAGCCGCATCCCGTTGTCCATGAGCACCCGCACGATCGCGGTATCCCGCCGATCCACCCAAGACCCGCCGGAACAGACCTCCAGCAGCGCCGCAAGCTCCCGATCAGCCAGCAACTCGGCCGTACGACCGGACACCTTGGGCGGATCGATCCCGGCCATAGGCGTCCCCGTGGTCCGCTCTTCCTCGGCGATCAGCCAGTTGAAGAACACCCGCAGGTTCCGAAAATGCTTGTGCGCGTTCCCCGGACTGGTCGTGGCCGTACTGGCATCGAGAAACGCGCGCACGTCCGCGGCGCCGACCGCCTCCACCTCCGCGGGCAGTCCGCGCTCGGAGAGAAACCGGGCCAGGACGCGTACGCTGTCGAGGTAACTGCGGATCGTTCCGGGTGACTTGTCAGCCGCCTGAAGGGACAATTCCCAGGAGGACACCATGTCGAGCAGGGGAGACGAAGGGAGTATCTGTCTTCGGGATCGCGCCATGAGCCTCTCCAAATCCGATACTGTTCGACCGGTGTATGATTATGCTACCGTCTCACCTGGTCGGCCGACGTGCTGGTCAGACGCCGAATTCGAGCGCCCTTAGCTCAGCTGGATAGAGCACCGGACTTCTAATCCGACGGTCGCAGGTTCGAATCCTGCAGGGCGCGCTTTGATCATGGCCTGACCTGCGGTGATGCGGGATCGGATACGTTCTAGAATTTTCGTCTAGCGTTTGTGTGCTCCCTGCGTGCTCGCGCGCACCAACCCCGCACACACCATGATCCATTCGCCAGCTCCGGCTGCTGCGAAAGAGCAGCGGCCCCGCCTCGCCGCGAGCAGGCGGCGAATGCGGGGCCGGATGCTTAATCCGACTGTTCAGCTTCTCAGCGAGATGAGTTTGCCCGATTCGGCCTGGTCTTCCTCACCGAACAGCAGGGCGGCCGTCTTCTCGGCCGCCGCGGTGGCGACCTGTGGGTAGACGGAGGTGTAGGTGTCGGCGGTGAACGCGCTGGAGGTGTGGCCCAGCGTTTCCTGCACCACCTTCATCTCCACCCCGGCCGCCAGCATCAGCGAGGCCGCCCCATGGCGGAGGTCATGCAGCCTGATGGGCGGCAGTCCGGCCAGGTAGGCCAGCCAGAGAAACTGGTCGGATACATGCTGCGGATGCAGGCGGCTGCCGTCGGACTGAGTGAAGACGAACTCGGTGTTTGTCCACGCCTCGCCCATGGGCAGGCGTTCCTGAAGTTGCTGCTGCCGCTGGGCGCGCAGAACCTGGGCGGTGTCGGTGTCCAGAGCGATGGTCCGGACCGAGGCGTCGGTCTTCGGGGTGCCCTCGTGGACCTGCCAGGCCAGCTGCACGAGTTGCCAGTTCACGGTCAGGGCCTGGCCGTCGAGGTCGACCTCCTTCCAGCGCAGCCCGCACGCCTCGCCCCGGCGCAGGCCGCGCAGCGCGATCAACTGGTAGAGGGCGAACAGGCGATGCGTTTTGGCTTCCTTGAGGAACCGGCGGGTGTGCGCCGGTGTACCGCTCGAATATTGAGTTATGTGGTCTGAGCTGCGGTTAAGCGGCGTGGTGGTATTCGTTGATCGTGCCTGCAACTACGGGTTTTCGGCGGATAGATCGCAGGTCGTTGAGGTCGGCCACGTGCCGGGCGGGCTGCGTTGCGATGTCCGGGGGACGTTGGTGCCGCGACCGGTGCGGCCGATGCCCGGTGTAATGGATCAGATATTCCTGGAGCGCAAAGGTCAGGTGGCATTCGTTGAGGATCAGGATCCGGTCCAGGAGTTCGCGGCGTAGGGTGCCGATGACCCGCTCGCAGATGGCGTTCATCCGAGGAGTCCGCGGCAGTGTGGTGACGACCCGCAGTCCCTCGGCTGTGAAGACCTCCCGAAAGGCGGAGGTGAAGAGCGGATCCCGATCGTGGATCAAGAATCGCAGCCCGGCGATGCGATTTCCCAGGTCCATCGCCAGGTTGCGGGCCTGCTGCACCGCCCACGCTCCGGTCGGGTGCGAGGCACTCCGGCCACGTGCAGTCGCCGGGTGCCGTGCTCGATGAAGACCAGCACATACAGCCGTTTGAGCAGCGCCGACTCGACCACCAGGAAGTCGCAGGCGATGATCGCGTGAGCCTGGGCGGTCAGGAACTGCCGCCAGGTCGGCCCGGCCCGGCGGGGCGCCGGATCGATACCGGCGGCGTGCAGGATCTCCCACACCGTGGAAGCCGCGATCGAGTAACCGAGCCGGGCCAACTCGCCCTGGATTCTCCGGTGCCCCCAGGTCGGGTTCTCCCGCGCCATCTGCGCGATCAACACCTTGACCGGCCGGCGGGTGCCGGGCCGTCCTGGGCGCCGCCTGTCGGTGAAGGTCCACTTCCGCGCTACGAGGTCACGATGCCAGCGCAAGATTGTCGCCGGCGTGACCGGGGACAGCTCCGCTCACCGGCGGCGGCGGACAAGCCGCGACAATGCCGCCAGCCAGAGCCGGTCGGCGTAACCCCACCACAGGCGGCCACCGAGCTGCCGGCGGAGCACTTGGTTCTCATGGCGGAGCACCAGCAGCTCAACATCCTTGGACAGCTCAGAGCGGACCAGCACCGCCAGCAGACCGAACAAGCCCGTCACCAACCGGTAAACCAGCGACAACAACACCTCGTGATGGTCGCAGCCACCCGCCCTGATCGCGCAGCGAAACCCCAGTTCACAGGACGAAACCGGGTTTTCGAGCGGGATAACATGCACGCTGTCGTCGTCTGCAGCGAGTGCGACCAACCCATCGACGTCAGCGAGGTTCGCGCCAAGCCCGGCCCTAGTTACCCAGTGGATAAACCCGATTACCAGGAATGAACGGCTACCACTCGACCGCCTCGTTCGGAAGCTTGGCTCGGCCCCTCGGCGAGATGGGCCTCGGGTGAGGGGTCAAAGCCCACGTCCCTTCGGCTGATCGCACAGGCTGGGGGGCCGCAGAACGCCTCGGGTCCCGGACCACGGTCGTTCTGATCGCCGCGGCGGGGACCGAGGGCCTCCTCGGGCGCGCTTACGGTGGGGTTACCGTCCAGCGGGGAGCTGACCTGCCGACCGACTCGTATGGGCGTTCCCAGAACAGCGCGTTGTCCCCGATCTCCACTGGGAACTAGAGCCGGCGAAGTCCGCAACCTGGCTGGCGCTACCGCCGTCGGGGCCTTGGGTCCCGGGGAACCGCATGGTGCGGCTCGTGGACGGCGCTTGTCTGCCGGTCGAAACTCCAGGTCGACCTGCCCGGGATTCCGGGTACCCGCACCGGCGGGTTCGATAGTAGTGTTGGCATGTTCGATTATCGTCACAGTGAGAACCCGTCGGAGGACGTGTGGACAAGGTGACATCGGCGGGCGAAGCGGTCGCCGGCATTCCGTCAGGTTCGTCGCTCGCAGTCGGCGGCTTCGGCTTGTGCGGGATCCCGTCGGTTCTGATCCAAGCGCTGCTGCAGCGGGGAACGACCGACCTTGAGGTCGTCTCCAACAACGCCGGCGTAGATGACTGGGGTCTTGGCCTGCTTCTGAGCGCGGGGCGACTTCGTCGCGTCGTCGCGTCGTACGTGGGCGAGAACAAGGAGTTCGCTCGCCAGTACCTCGCAGGCGAACTCGAGGTCGAGTTGACCCCGCAGGGAACGCTTGCCGAGCGGATGAGAGCGGGTGGTTCCGGAATCGCCGCCTTCTACACACGCACGGGGGTCGGCACCCAGGTGGCCGAAGGTGGGATGCCGTGGAAGTTCGCCGCAGATGGGTCGGTGGCGGTCGCCTCACCTGCGAAGCCGGTGGAGATGTTCGACGACGTGGAGTACGTCCTCGAGCGCGCCATCACTGCCGACTTCGGCCTTGTCCGGGCGTGGAAGGGCGATCGCCACGGAAACCTGGTCTTCAAGGACGCTGCCCGCAACTTCAACCCCCTCGCCGCCATGTGCGGCCGGTTCACGATTGCCGAGGTCGAGACCCTCGTCGAGCCCAGTGAGCTGGATCCGAACGAGATCCACACCCCTGGCGTCTACATCCATCAGGTCGTGCCGCTGACGCCTGAACAGGCTCTGCAGAAGCGGATCGAGAAGCGCACCGTCAGGAGCCAGTCGTGAGGAATGAGGCCGTCGTCGAGCCGTTGATGCCTGAGGAATGGCGTGCGGCGCTCTTGAGCACCAACCAGGGAGAGGGTGAGGACTGATGGCGTGGAGCCGCGAGCAGATGGCAGCTCGGGCGGCAGCCGAACTCAAGGACGGTGACTACGTCAACCTAGGGATTGGCCTGCCGACCTTGGTGCCCAACTACGTCGATGACGACGTGGAGTTGGTTCTTCAGTCCGAGAACGGCATCCTCGGCACCGGACCGTACCCGACCGAGGAAGAGGTCGACCCTGACCTGATCAATGCGGGCAAGGAGACGGTCACTGTCCGCCGGGGTGCATCGTTCTTCGACTCCGCTACCAGCTTCGGGATGATCCGTGGGGGGAAGATCAATGTGGCCATCCTCGGTGCCATGCAGGTCAGTGCCAACGGCGACATCGCGAACTGGATGATCCCCGGCAAGATGGTCAAGGGGATGGGCGGTGCCATGGATCTGGTCCACGGCGCGGAGAAAGTCATCGTCCTGATGGAGCATGTAGCCAAGGACGGAACCCTCAAGATCGTGAACGACTGTTCCCTTCCCTACACCGGCAAGGGGGTCGTGCAACGCATCATCACCGACCTGTGTGTGCTCGACGTCTCGCCCGAGGGGCTGCGACTGGTCGAGTTGGCCCCTGACGTTACCGAGGCCGAGGTACGTGCCAAGACTGAGCCTCCCGTAATTGCTAGAGGGGAAGAATCGTAGACCTCTCAAACTCGAACGTCATCACCGCGGCCACCGTGAGCGAGCGAAGCGGCCACCGATCTCCCTGAGTGGTGCCGGCCCTGCCACGATGGCGGGGCCGGCACCACACCTGCTACCGACCGACGGTCAGCAGACAACGTTGACCAGGCGCTCCTCGGTGTTGGCGAGGAGACCCGACAGCCCGAGCTCCCGGCCTATGCCGCTGGTCTTCATCCCGCCCCACGGGACCCGGGGGTCGGGAGCGCCCCAGGAGTTCACCCACACGGCGCCTACTCGAAGAGCACGCGAGGCGATGATCGCCTCACCGATGTTCTGGGACCAGATCACGGCGGCCAGTCCGTACGGCGTGGCGTTGGCGAGCCGGATCGCTTCGTCTGTGTCGTCGAACGGGATGATCGTGCCGACCGGCCCGAAGATCTCCTCCTGCGCGATCTTGAGGTCGTTGGTGCCGACGAACAAGGTCGGTTCGACAAAGTATCCCGGCCGGTCGAGGGCTTTGCCGCCGGTGACCAGTTCGGCGCCCTGCTCGACACCGGCGTTGACGTAGCTCATCACACGCTCGCGCTGTGAGGCGTTGATGAGGCTTCCCATCGTGGTGTGAGCATCGAACGGATCGCCGAGCCGCTGCTTCTGAGCCTGCGCGGCGAGCGCGCCGGCCACGTCGTCGATGCGGCTGCGGTGGACCAGGACTCTGGTGCCGGCTGCGCAGGTCTGACCGCTGTTGGCGAAGATCGACGCGGCCGCAATCGGGGCCAGGGCCTCGATGTCCGCGTCCTTGAAGACGATCTGCGGAGACTTGCCTCCGAGTTCGAGGGTGACGTGTTTGAACTGGTCAGCGGCGGCACGGCCGATGAGCTTGCCGACCTCGGGAGATCCGGTGAAGGAGAGCTTGTCGATGTCGTGGTGACCGGTGATGGCTGCTCCGGTGACGTGGCCGGGACCGTTGACCACGTTGAGCACACCGGCGGGGAAGCCGGCTGCGGCCACGAGCTCCGCCAAGAGCTGGGAGACCAGTGGCGCGTCCTCAGCGGGCTTGAGCACCACGGTGCAGCCGGCGGCGAGCGCCGAAGCCAGCTTCCAGCTGGTGATCATCGTGGGAGCGTTCCAGGGGGTGATCGCGCCGACGACACCGACCGGCACCCGCTCGGTGAAGGAGAACCGTGGACGTCCCATGTGGTTCGGCACGGGGATGGTGGAACCGTGGAGCTTGTCGGCCCATCCGGCGAAATGCCGGAAGGTCTGGATCGCCATGTCGACGTCGATGGCCAGGTTGTCGAGATACGGCTTGCCGACATCGAGCGACTCGAGCCCGGCGAAGCTCGCAGCGTTCTCCTCGATCAGGTCGGCCAGGCGGTACAGGAGTTTGCCGCGCTCGGCGCCAGGCATCTTGGACCAGGGGCCGGAGTCGAAGGCGCGGCGAGCGGCCGCGACAGCGCGGTCCACGTCACCAGCGTCCGCACTGTGCAGCTCGGCGATGACACTCCCGTCAGTGGGGCTCTCCACGGCGAACGTCCCGCCGTTCCCCGGCACCCATTCGCCGTCGATGAACAGTTCGGTGCGGGGCAACTTGATGGATGTCGGCTTCATGCCTCGGCCTTCCTCCGGCGCCTTGCGACGTGGTCCACATCACCAGTCGCGTTCATTTGAAGAGTATGAGCGTATCATCTAAAGTAGCGCCTGAAGGGCCGCGCCTGTCACAGATGTCGATTCGATCAAGGGTGTTGTATGAGCTACGAGACATGGGAATCGCCCGAAGACCTGCCGCTCCTCACGGTCGGCATCAGCCAGCAGACCCAGTATCGGCCGCCGTTCGTGGGCGACCTTTCGGGGCGCACGTTGAATCTCGTCGACACGGTCGGATCGCAGATGTCCTGCTCCTTCGAGAGTGCCCACCAGCTGCATCGCACTCTCGCTGGCGTGACGACGGCCGGCGAGTACGACGCCACCCTGGTACGCCCGGGGATCTACCTGGTCGACATCCTGACGACCGCCGTCAACCATGAGGGCGCTGTCGCCGGACTGCCTGTCAACGAGACCTGGGCGCTCGACCTCAACAGCGGCCTGGTCACGATCGTCACGTCCTACGTCCACGACAGGTTGAACAACACCCGCTGGGTTCGCAGCGTCGACGAGCACTGGTTCGTCAACGGGGTCCGGCCTGGAGCGCACCCCCGCTCAGCGGGCATGGTCGGGAAGCGCGTGATGTGGCAATACAGCGACACCGACCGTTACGACCACATCTACATGAACTCCCACAACTTCGCGTGGCAGTGCATCGCGGGGATTGAGAAGGGGCTTACCGAACTCGATCGGACTCGCGCCTATGAAGTGGCCGCCGACCTGTACTTCTTCGGCTGGAGCGAGCACGTGCAGCCCGTGGAGTCCATGCTCTTCGTGGACCTCGCCGCGATGCGTACCTACGGACGCATGTTCGGCTGGGAAGCCAGGACCGAGGAGATCCTCCACCACCAGTTCGGTGCGATCGGCAGCCTGCTGAACGTCACCACCCACCCCGAGTCCCTGCAGGCTCTGACGGAGCCTTACGGCTGTGCCGATGAGCAACCGCACGGGCAGTTGCCCTGATCCGCAAATCCCTCACCAAGGAGAGACCCATGGACAAGTCCACGCTGTCGCATTGGTGGCACAAGATGGAGATCACAAACGGAGGGCCTATTCCCGAGCGTCCCGCCCTTGCGCAGGACGAGGAGGCGGACGTCGCCATCGTCGGCGCGGGCTACACCGGTCTCTACACGGCTCTGGAACTTCTCAAGTCCGTCCCCGAGTTGAAGGTCGTCCTGCTGGACGCCAACGTCGCCGGCTACGGCGCGTCCGGCCGGAACGGCGGCGCTGTGATCGCCCAGCTCAACGGCTCACGCTCGTTCTGGGCCAAGCGCGGAGGCGGCCGGCAGGCTGCGATCGACATGGAGCGCGCCGTCCAGAAGGCTGTCTATCAGGTCGGCGACATCATCACCTCCGAAGGCATCGAGTGCGGCTACGCACACAACGGCGTGATGATGGTCGCCCGCACCGAGCTGGAGGCCAGGCGCTTCAAAGCCGGCATCGACGAGGACCGTCAGTACGGCTTCGGGCCCGAGGACTCCCGTTACCTCTCGCAGTCGGAGATCCTCGATAAGATCAACATCGCCGGAGCCCTCGGTGCCCGATGGAGCGCCCACTGCGCCAGCCTCGACGGTGGTCGTCTCGCCCGCGGCCTGGCTGTGGCCGTGGAGAAGCGGGGTGGCGTGATCTATGAGAACTCCCGGGTGATCCGTATCGAGCCGGGCAAGGCCATCACGGCTCGCGGAACGGTTCGCGCCAAGTTCGTGGTCCGCGCCACCGAGGCCTACAGCGAGTCGATCAAGGGTCAGGAGCGCACCATCATTCCGATCCACACCACCATGCTGGCCACCGAGGTGCTAACTGACGAGCAGATCGCCCGGCTGCGTTGGGCCGGCCACGAGGCGCTGCTCGCCGATCACCCCTTCCTGCACCTGCAGTTCACCAGCGACAACCGCATCACCATCGGCGGAGACGACCCGCGCGTGCCCTACAAGTGGGGCTCGGCGCCGAGCGCCGACGGTCCGGCCGAACCGGAGGTTCGGGATCACTACTACGGGCAGCTCGTCAAGCTGTTCCCTTTCCTGGACGGCATCAAGATCGTCGACACCTGGCAGGGCGTCTTCGGTACGACCAGGAAGTGGGCCCCCAACGTGAGCCTTGACCGCGCCACCGGCCTCGCCGTCGCCGGCGGCTACGTGGGCGAGGGCCTTGCGCCCTCCAACATGGCCGGCCGAACGCTACGTGACCTCATCCTCGGCCGCGACACCGAGATGACGCGCCTGCCGTGGACGAATATGAACGGCCGCAGATGGGAGCCGGAGCCGCTGCGCTACGTCGGTGCCGGCGTCATCTGGGCCGCACGCGCCGCAGGAGATGCGAATGAGCACCGCACCGGCAAGCCCTCCTCACTCATATCCATCGCCAACCGTACGGTCGGCTTCACCGGGCACGTCGGCTGAGAAGGGCTGCACGCCATGACTGAGATCCAATTGCGCAGCGGCGGTCTCGGGCCGTACGAACTGCCCGGCAAGGTCGCCGTGGTGACCGGAGCCAGCAGCGGCATCGGCGCGGCCACCGCACGGGCGCTGGCACGAGCCGGCGCACACGTGGTGGTCGGCTACAACAGCAGTCCGGAACGCGCGGACAGCGTCGTCCGCGAACTACCCGGCGAAGGACACCAGGCCCTTCGCCTGCCAATCGAGGACACCCCGGCGCTCGAGGCCGCGGCGGCGGACATCGGCGAGCGCTTCGGCAAGGTCCACGTTCTGGTCAACTCGGCCGGTTCAACGGCGAAGGTCGCCCACAGGGACCTGGAGGCGATGACCGACGAGCTGTTCGATTCGATGCTCCGGATCAACGTACGCGGCCCGTTCGCCGTCACCCGCACGTTCGTACCGCTCCTCCGGGCGAGCGGCGACGCCATCGTCGTCAACATCTCCTCGCTCTCGGGCACGACCGCATCGGGAAGCAACATCGGGTACTGCGCGGCGAAGGCAGCCCTCGACAACCTGACCATGTCCCTGGGGCGCGCGCTCGGACCAGGGATCCGGTTCGTCGGCCTGGCTCCTGCAGCCGTCGAGACGGACTTCGTGGCCGGCCGCGGCCGTGACGCGATCGCCGCCCAGGCGGCGTCGACGCCGTTGCAGGTGCTGGTCCACCCTGATGACATCGCCGAGGCGGTGCTGGGGGTGGTGCAGAACCTGCGGGTGGCGACCGGAACGACCTTTATGGTCGATGGGGGAAAGCACCTGTAGAGGCGCGATAATGCTGGTCGCTGCGGTGCCCGACGATGGGCGAGTCAACGAAGACGGGAGTGCATGTGGACCAGTTGCAGGCATTGGCGGAGAACATCCGGGCGCTTCGTGCCATGCACGGGCTCTCCCTGTCGCAACTGGCCGAGCGCTCCGGGATCGCCAAGGCGACCTTGTTCAAGATCGAGCGTGGCCAGACCAATCCAACGCTCGACACTCTCACCGCGATTGCCGAGACCTTCGACGTCACCGTGATCGACCTTCTGACCATGGCGCCTTCGCCGGTCGTCGACGTCGTCCACGCCGGCGAAGGCGTGGATATGTCAGACGACGTCTCCAGAGGCGAGATCCTGCGCAGCCAGGTGATCGGTGCCGGAACTCTTGAGATCCACTCCCAGACGTTTCGAGTGGGAGCCTCGGAGGTCTCTAACTCCCACGGCGCGGGTGCTCGCGAGCATGTGCTGGTCCACAGCGGGACGATCGAGCTTGGACCAGTCGGCCACGAGGTCGAGGTTTCGGCGGGCGACTACGTCACTTACCTGGCCGATTGCCCGCATCGCTGGCATGCGATCGGGAACGACGCCCACGTGTGGATCATCCACACCTATCCGCGTGCCGCGGCCTTCATCGAAGGTTGAGCAACGAGGTACGTCCGCAGCCGGTATCAGGCCAGGGCGAACACCGCGGCACAACCGCACACGAATATAGGGGAACCGCTGATGTCGTCGAAGGCTGATGTCGAGCCGACCTTCGTCATGGTGCGCGAGGTTCGCACCGCCTACCGGCGCAAGGGCGAGGGCAGACGACTGCTGTACCTGCACGGGGCGGGCCTCACTTGCCGGTGGCTCGAGCTGCATGAGGAACTCGCCTCTGACCATGACCTGATCGCCCCCGAGCACCCGGGCTTCGGACAGACCCCTCGGCCTCGCTGGTACCGGTCGATCCACGACCTCGTGCTGCACTATGCCGACTTCCTCGACGAACTCGGCCTTTCCGGGCGGTTGGATCTGGTCGGCCATTCCTTCGGCGGACTGCTGGCCGGCTCCTTCGCCGCAACCTTCCCTGACCGGATCCGCAGCCTCACGCTCATCGCGCCCGGCCCTCTGCCGACGATCAACCCACCGTTCGAGGTGCCAGAGGAAGTTCCCGCTGACTTCGACTTCGACGAAGTCCTCTTCAACGGCAATCAGGCCGACTATCCAGACTTCCGGCACGCCGATGACAACGGCGATCTGCTCGGTGATGACGACGGCGACAGGTACGCAGCCCCGCCCGTCGACGCCCTGGGACTTGAACTGCCGACAACGCTCTACCGTCAGCTGGCGCGCGTGAAGGCCTCGGCCCAGATTCTGGTGCCGGACGAGGACCGGCTGTTCGGCCCGGAGATCTCCCAGCAGTGGGCCGCTGCGCTCGGCAACCCTGACGTAATCCGGATCGAGGGAGCCGAACGGCCCACGGGACACCTGCTCGTCGTGCAGGAGCCGCACCGGATCGCCGCACGAGTGCGGGAGCTTGCCGACAAGGTCTGACTTTTACCTTGTACATCTGTACAAGTAGGTCCCGGCGGGATAGTGTGCCGATATCCGGTTTCCCTGTGCTCATTATCGGAACGATTGAGCCCTGCTGAGAAAGGAAGGCGATGACCGACACCACGACATCGGCGCTGGACTGGACGTACCGTCGTGAGGCTGAGCGTCTGAAGGTCTACGACCTCGAGGTCGCGGTCCGTCGCGATGGGGACGGAGAGACGCTTCTGTTTCTGCACGGCGTGGGCTTCACCCGACAGTGGCTGCCGTTGTACGCCACGCTCGCCAAGACCCTGAACGTGGTCGCGCCCGAGCACCCCGGCTTCGGTGACACCACTCTGCCGGCCTACTACCGCGACTTCACCGACTACGTCCAGCACTACGACGCCTTCATCGCCGCCCTCGGTGAGGGTTCGGAGTCGAAGAAGATCCACCTGGCCGGCCACGGACTGGGAGCGCGTCTCGCGGCCCATCTCGCCACTTACTACCCGAGCCGCTTCTCCTCGCTGACCTTGATCGCCCCGTCGGGCTTGCGAGCCGATGACGAGCCGCTGATCGACTTGTTCCGCAAGTCCGCCGAGGATCTTCACGCCGCTGAGTTCAACGGTCGCCAGGACCAGTTCAAGGAGGCCTTCGAGCTCAAGGGCTTTCCGGAGGACACCCTCGACTCCTACCGCGACTCCACCGCGCACGCGCTTATGACCTGGACCAACCGTTTCGACGTGCAGCTGCCGCACCGGCTGGGGCGGGTCGCCGTGCCAACCCTGGTGATCGCGCCGGAAGAGGACCAGATCGGCGGCCGAAGCGCCGCCGCACGATACGCGGAACTGATTCCCGGAGCACACCTGGAGAAGCTCGCGGGTCCGAACGGCGAGCCGAGCTCCTACGCCATGACCATCGAGCAGCCCGTCGAGGTCGCGGCGCTCATCACCGCGCACGTCGCCGCGTGTCAGGAGAAGTGAGGACCGAGATGACCGACCGCGAATTCTTCGTCATGCTCAACGGCGCCTACCCCCAGGTGCCGTACGCCCCCAAGAGGGGCTCCAACTACATCGACCTGCCCAACTCCGTCTACGACAAGGCCGAGGGCCAGCGGGTTCTGGAGCGCCAGCTGCGTACCTTCGTCTCGCTGGAGGAGCTCGGGTACGACGGCGGGGTGGTCAGCGAGCAGCACAACGGCCCGATCGGCCTGCTCGGCAACCCGATGCTCGCCGGTGCCTACGTCGCCGCACAGACCAAGTCCATCAAGATCGGCGTGGTCGGCCCGATCATCAACGGCTACCTGACGCCACTACGCATGGCGGAGGAGTACGCGGCGCTCGACATCATGTCCCGGGGACGGCTCCTGCTGGGTCTGCCGATGGGTCACGGCATGCAGTACCACTCCATCGGCGCGGTCAACCCCGCCACCGCACGCGCGCGCTACCGGGAGGCACACGACCTCTTCATCAAGGCGCTTACCCACGATGGGCCGTTTGAGTGGTTCGGTGAGTTCTACCAGATCCCCTACGTGAACCTGTGGCCGCGACCGCTGCAGGACAAGCCGGACATCGTCATCCTCGGCGGCGGTTCGCAGGAAACCCTCGAGATGGTTGCCAAGCAGCGCTACGGCTACCAGGCCGTCGGTGCTCTCTCCCAGGACGCGATGTGGAAGGCCGCCGACAAGCTTCGCCGCCTCTGCGAGGCCGAGGGCTACACCGCCGCCCCCAAGCAGGTGTGGTCCATGGTCTCCGTCCACGTCGCCGAGACCGACGAGCAGGCGCGCCTCGAAGCCGAGGCTCACTCGCTGTGGACCTCGCAGAACTTCTTCCTGTCGCCGTTCCACGACAACTTCCCGCCCGCCTACCTGACTGCCGGATCGATGCGCGGAGTTCTCGGCGGCGGGTACCGCAGCGAGTCCACCGACAAGAGCACCTTCGACCGCGCGATCGAGAACGGGACCCTCATCGTCGGCTCCCCTGAGACCGTGCTGAAGCAGATGGAGGCCATGCTGGAGCGCGTCGGCCCCGGCCGTGTGCTGCTCGACCCGATGGCCGACACCAAGCCGGAGTGGCTCGCGAACAAGACCCTGCAGCTCTTCGCCGAAGAGGTGCTCCCCAAGCTGCGCCAGAGCACCAAGAAGGGTCCGGAGACGCAGGGCTTCAACTCGCTGGCCGAGTATGGCGCGAAGCGCGGCGAGACCCCGGCGCCGCTGGTCACCTTCGGTGACGGACTGGTCAACGCCCAGACCGCCCACGTCGCCGAGGCACGGACGGTCATCGAGCCCTGGAGCCCGAAGGCGTGACCCTCCACGCCGTCCCCGGACACGCTTCGGTCGTGGTGGTCGGGGCAGGACTGTCGGGCCTGGTCGCGGCCACCGAGCTACGAGCCGCCGGAATCGAGGACGTGCTCGTCCTCGAATCCCGCGACCGGATCGGTGGGCGCGTCCACGGCGCACAACGACCCAACGGCCAGGAGATCATGACCGGCGGCGAGTTCACCGGAGCCTGGCAGACCCAACTCCGGTTGCTCGCCTCCAGTCTCGGGATAGAGGTCGAGCAAGCAGCCGATCCCGATGCCGCGGGTGCCGGCGCCATCGTCCGTCTGACGCCGACCGGACGGGTCGTCGAGGCATACCCGTTCGAGGACGATGGAGAGGCCGGCGCTGCTTACGAAGCCGCCGTCGCCGCCATCGACGAACTCGCCCTGACCGTCCCACCCGCAGCCCCTTGGCAGGCACACCGCGCCCGGAGCTGGGATTCGATCAGCATCAACACCTGGCTGGAGGGCAACGTCGCCAACGCTGACGCCCGAGCCGCAATGAGCAGCGACCTCGTCGCTTACGGAAGCCTCCACGAGGCCTCGTTCCTGTCTCTGCTGTGGGGGGTCTCCCGAGCCGGTGGCTGGGAGGCCTCACACGATCTCAGCGGCCGATTCATCGGCGGCAGCGCTCAGATACCGCGTCGTCTCGCAGAGCGGCTCAGTGACAAGATCCACCTGAGCACCGCAGTCCGGACGATCGAGCAGAACGGCGACCAAGTCACGGTGCGTCACGATCGCGGGACCACGACAGCACGCACCGTCGTGGTCGCGATGGAGCCCGGACAGGCCGCGTCGCTGGAGTTCATCCCCCCGTTGCCGGCTGACCGGGCCCGTCTGCAATCGCGTTGGCTGGCCGGGCACGGCGGCAAGTACATCGCCTTCTACGACACGCCCTTCTGGCGCGAGGACGGCTTGGCCGGCATGGCCATCGCACCCGGTCCGCTGCCGTTGGTCATCGACGTCTCGCCGGCCGACGGCTCCGAAGGCGTCCTGCTGGCCTTCTACTTCGAGAGCAGTCAGACCGCGCCTGCGCTGGTGGAGGCCGAGGCCAGGCCCGGAGGCATCGAAGCATACGTCCTTGACCTCTTCGCTCGCGCCTTCGGTGAGAGGGCGCGCGCAGCCAAGGAGTTCTACGCGTTCTCCTGGGCCGGCGACCGCTGGTCACGAGGCTGTAGTACGCAGTTGCCTCCCGGCGTCCTGACATCGGTCGGGCACACCCTGCATCCTGCGGTCGGCCGAATCGTGTGGGCCGGGGCCGACAACGGCGAGAAAGACTGGATGGAAGGCGCTGTCCTCGCTGGTCGCACTGCGGCAGCCACCGCGGTCAAGGTCGTCCTCGACTGACTGCGTTTCCTCTCATCCGCAACTGTGGTCCGTCCGCCGGTACAGCCGGCTGGTTCATGCGAGCACAGAAAAGTCACGGCCGGGGTGGTGTCCACCCCGGCCGTGGCTTTGGTTGCGGTGAGAGCGTCAGACCTCCACCCGGCCTGCGCGAAGCGCAGCCGCCTCCTCGGCGCTGTCACCAGATGCGAGACCGTCGTAGACATCCGGCCTGTTGGCCTTGAAGTAGAAGGCGACCCCGAGCCCGATGACGAAGACGAGCGGCAGAATCCACGGGATTGCCTTCGTCCACGTCTCCTGGTTGCCGGTGATGTAGGTGAACGACTGGATCTCGGTCACGAACGCAGTGATCAGGAGCACCGTCGCGAGCGCCGGTGCGATCAGACGCTTCCAGATGTTGAGGTTCCCGGCTCCCTCTCGGAGGAAGAACGCGATCACGGACGCCGAGGCGAGGCCCTGGAGCGCGGTCGCGGCGAGCGCGCCCAGCCCGAAGCCGACGGCGGCGAGCTGGGTGTAGGGGTCGATGCCGACGGCGCTGAGGATCAGCGGCACGACCAGCCCCAGCCCCGACAGGAGCAGAACCGCCGTGCCGGGCGCCCCGTGCTTGTTGTCCTTGGCCAGGAAGCTCGGCAGGACTCTGTCCTTGGCCAGGCCGTTGAGGTAGCGGCCCATGAAGCTGGTGATGCCGATCGCGCACGCGAGCTGTGCGACCAGGACGCAGATCGCGAAGATGTTCAGACCGGCCGTCCCGAGGCTCTCCTGCACGGTACCGAAGATGAATCCGACGAAGCCCTGCTGCTGGACGGTGTCCATGAGCTCGTGGCGCCCGGCGAGACCGGTCAGCGTCCAGGACTCGAAGGCGAGTACACCGGTCAGGATGATCAGGGCGCCGTACAGCGCACGCGGGACAGTGCGCTCGGGGTCCTTGGCCTCCGGCGAGTACAGCGCGCCCGCCTCGTAGCCCTGGAAGCACAGGATCGCGAAGACCAGGGCCACCTTCCAGTCGCCGATCTCCAGGGTGCTCCAGGAGAAGACGTCGAGCGGGATGGCGGACGAGCCGTGCTTGACGATGATCGCGATCGCGAGCACCAGGATGGCGACCACCTCGACCACGACGACGACGCTGACGACCTTGGCGTTGAAGTCGATCTGCCGCCACGCGAACAAGGCGGTGATGACCGTGCTGATCAGCAGCAGCCACTGCCAATCGATGTTGACGTTGAGGGTGGAGGAGAGCACCTCGTGGGCGACGATCGCCTGGACGGCGGCGGTCGCGACGAGGCCGACGGGGTAGCCCACCACGGCGATCATCGCCGCGCCTACTCCGGCAGGACGGCCCAGGCCTCGGGTGATGTAGTTGTAGAAGGCGCCGGGACGGTTGATCCGCCGGACCATCTGGGCGTAGCCGATGCAGAAGATGCCGACGATGACGCCGGCGACGATGAACATCAGCGCCGTCGACGGACCACCGAACGCGAGCCCGAGTGGGAGCGTTCCAGCCGTCGCGGAGAGCGGCGTCATCGTCGCGATGATCAGCACGATGATCTTCCAGGTGCTGAGTGTCCGCCTGACCGTCGGCGGCCCGGTGGTGATCTGTTCGGTATTGGCCACGCCAGGCTCCTTGGGGGTTGAGCTGCTAGTGAACCGCGATGCTGATCCCAGACATTAAACGAATACGCATGTAGTTGTGAAGAGAACAAGGTAATTAGGTTTTTCCCTGGTCGCTGCCCGGGAGACTCCTCGTCAGAGGCGCCGAGGCTTGCTGTGGGCCACGGTTCTGCGCCCTTGACGCAAGGGATAAGGGATAGGGACGCTTAGATGCCCGAGGGAGGGATTGGTAGCGTCCCCGGCGTGAAGGATACGACCAGGCGCCGTTCGCGGCGCTATGACCCCGAGCGGCGTGCGCGAATCGCAGACGCGGCGCTGCGAGTGCTGGCACGCGACGGAATCGAGTCACTGACCCACCGTGCGGTGGCTGCGGAGGCCGACGTGCAGGTCGGATCGACGACCTATCACTTCGCCAGCAAGGACGAGTTGTTGTTGGCGGCCATCGAATCGGCGGAGGAGCGCAGTACGGCCGTCGTCGAGGCGATCTTCCTTGCCGAGCGGCCGCAAGACGATCTGGCCTCTGCGCTGGCTCGGTTCGTGGAGGTGCTCACCACGGATCACCGTGAGCAGCTGATCCTGGACTACGAAATCTTCCTCGCCGCCAGGCGCAAGCCGGCACTCAGGTCTGCTGCCGGTCGCTGGATCGAGGACTCCTTCAATCTGATGCGCCGGTTCGCTGATGACGCGACCGCCAGGATGCTGACAGATCACATCGAGGGCCTTCTCGTGCAGGCGGTCGTCTTCGACCGGCGGCTTCCAGCCGACGGCACCTTTCCGGCCTTCCAGCGCATCGTTCATCAATGAGCTCTTCGTGTCAGTCCGAGCCAGGGTCTGGCCGCCGGAAGCTGGGAGGCGCCCATCACGCCACCTGGTGCTACGATCACGTCGGGGATGCGGTTGAGAACGGCGATGTTGGTGATCTGCTCGCCCGGGAATGGCCGGTGTTCCAGGACCAGCCGAGGGGTGCCGTCGATCGTCAACCGGTCGGAGGGCTGCTGGTCGTCGGTGAGGATGACGGTGTGCAGCGTTCCTTCCAGGGCGACCCCCTGCGCGGTCTCGATCAGGGTGCGCTCTTTGGTTCCGATGATGCGCCCGGGCATGATCGTCCGGTTGCCGGCGGTCCACCTGACCGGCTCGCCGGCCAGGACGGGCTCTGCCGAGAGCGTCGTGCACGTGGGCGTCAGGCCGATGAGCCGGGCGGCTTCCTGAAGCGCGGCACCGAGCACTGCCTCCCCTTCGCCGGCGACGTACGGCTGCGGTCCAGACGCGGAGGTCGCATCGGGCGGCCGGCCGATTCCGAGGAAGCTGGCCACGTCCATCGAGAGCGTGTTGACATCGACCACGTGTTCGACGGCGATGCGGGAGATGTTGCTGGAGGAGCCTGCCGCCAGCGCGGGCATGTGGACCCACCAGGTGTCTTGCACGCCTGTGGCCAGCAGCGTTGCCCCAGTCTTCTTGCCGAGCGCGTCGAGCTCGGGCTGCCAGGACTGTTCGGGGTCGAAGAGCTCGGCCGGCAGTGCCACGACGTTGACGCCTGCGGCGAGGAGTTCGCGCGCGAGCTCGACGGCAACGGTGGTCGGCACGGTGGCGGCCAGAACGGCGACATCGGGGAGCGTGCCGGAAGCCTCGGCCGGCGACGCGTGGACGATCGCACCTTCCTTGGCGCCTGGGACGATCGCTGACAACGGTTGCCCCACCAGGTCGTTGACCTCGACCGCGCCGACGAGGTCATAGCCGCGTTCGACGATCTGCGAGGCGAGCAGCAGACCGTGATGGCCGAGGCCGACGATGATGACGCGGGTAGCGGCGGGCTTGCCGGCGGCGGGGTGGACGGAAATCACGGGATTCGACATGTCACGTCCTTCTCATCTGGCGCTACTCGGCGATCGCAGGGAGGATCGTGGCCGTGGCCTCGCCGAGCGGACGTGTGGGGTCGCTGGCGATGGTGGCTCGTAGAACCACCTGGTCTCCGTCTTGCAGGAACGTCCGGCTACCGGCCGCACCGAGGTCGATCTCCTTTGTTCCCCCCCAGGAGATCTCCATGAGGGATCCCATCGCGCCCTGGTCGAAGGAGGAGATCGTGCCGGTGCCGTAGAGGTCGCCAGTGCGCAGTGATGCTCCGTTGCGGACCATGTGGGCCAGTTGCTGGGCGGGGGACCAGTACAGGAGACCGGCTTCAGGCCGAGTGAGGACTTTCCCGTTCAGCTCGAATTCTAGCAGGATGTCTGGATTGCGTGGTTCTGTGGTCTGCAAGTACGACAGCACGGCAGGCTCCTGAGCAGGGCCGTCGACCCAGGCATCGTCCAGCGCGTCCAGCGGGACGACCCAGTGGCTGATCGTGGTGGCGAAGGATTTCGCCAGGAAAGGTCCGAGTGGCTGATACTCCCACGCCTGGATGTCGCGTGCGCTCCAGTCGATGAGGATGACGACGCCGAAGACGTGGTCTCGGAACTCGCTTGCCTTCACGGGTGTGCCGAGCTGGGAGGGGGCCCCTATCACATACCCGAGCTCGACCTCGATGTCGAGCCGCGCGCTGGGCTGGAAGGCGACACCGTCGGCAGTGTTGACCTGGCCGCTGGGGCGTACGACGTCGACGCCGGAGGGAATCACGGTTCCGGCTCGGCCGTGGTAGCCGACCGGGAGGGAGCGATAGTTCGGCTTGAGCGGGTCCTTGTCCTCTGGGCGAAGGATGTGGCCCATGTTGGTGGCATGCTCGATGCCGGAGAAGAAGTCGACGAAGTCGGCCACCTCGATGGGGAGCAGGACCTCCACGTCCTGGATCCTGTAGACGCCGCCCTGGCCGGCTTCCACGCCTGCCGCGACGCGGGCAGTCACCGCGGAGCGGACCTCCTGCCAGCGTGAAGGGCCGCGGGACATGAAGGCGTTGAGGCTGGGCTGGGCGAACTCGGCAGGGGAGTCGATCAGGTCGGAGAGGTCGAGGACGAGCTCACCGACTGCGACCCCGATTCGCGGGTCGTGTCCCGCGGGCCGGAAGACGCCGTAGGGCAGCGTGCGAGTTCCAAAGTCCACCGTCATTTCAGGCTCCCACCGGAGTCGCCCAGTGGAATGAGATCACCTCGACGAGTGGCTGCCATTCGTTGGTGAACGTCGGCGAGGTGGTCGGATCGCCCAGCGCGGCCTCTCCCGAGGCCCGGTCGGGCCAGATCCAAATGTCGACGATGGAGCCGTCCTCCTGCTCATACCACTGCGTCGTCACCTCAGGGTGCCGGGCGTGATATTCGGCGAGCATGGTGCGCCGAAGCTCCTTGAGGCGCGGCAGCGCACCTTGTTTGGGCCGGATAGTAACGACCTCGACTGCGGTCATGCCGGTTTGCTTCCTCGTGTGATGGGTGGCGTCGGGATGTCTTCAGCCACTGGATGTGCGGACGTGTATCTCAGCGGGTGAAGTGGCGCTCGATGCCGTTCCAGACCTCGTCGTACCCGGTCTGGAGGTTGGGTGCCGTCATGGCCTGCTCGGAGACGATGATCGGGAGCCTGATCTCGAACATGAAGGCGAGGGTGTCGTCGACCTTGTGCGGCTTGAGGTCGATCGTGCTGGCGACGTCGTAGGTCTCGCGGTCGGGGCCATGGGAGGTGAAGCAGTTGTGCAGGCTGGCGCCGCCGGGGACGAAGCCTTCGGCCTTGGCGTCGTAGACGCCATGGACCAGGCCCATGAACTCGCTCATGATGTTGCGGTGGAACCACGGCGGGCGGAAGGTGTTCTCACCGACCAGCCAGCGCGGCGGGAAGATCACGAAGTCGGCGTTCGCCGTGCCGGGCTTGCCGCTGGGTGAGGTGAGCACCGTGAAGATCGACGGGTCGGGGTGGTCGAAGGAGATGGTGCCGATGGCCATGAACTTGCCCAGGTCGTACTTGTAGGGCGCGTAGTTGCCGTGCCAGCCGACGACATCCAGCGGGGAATGGTCGTAGTCGGCGGCCCATAGGTTGCCCAGGTATTTCTGGTAGAGCACGACGTCTTCGTCGTGGTCCTCGAAAGCGGAGACCGGGGAGAGGAAGTCTCGGTGGTTGGCCAGGCCGTTCGCGCCGATGGGGCCGAGCTCGGGCAGCGTGAACAGGTGACCGTAGTTCTCGAGGATGTAGCCGCGAGCCGTGCCGTCGGGAAGCTCGACCTTGAACCGGATGCCGCGCGGGACGACCACGATCTCGCCCGGGCGGACGTCGAGGAGGCCCAGCTCGGTGGCGACGCGGAGCCGGCCTTGCTGGGGAACCAGGAGCATCTCGCCGTCGCTGTTGACGAAGTACTCGCGGTCCATCGACTTCGTCGCCAGGTACATGTGGATGGCTACGCCGTCCTGGGCGCGGACGTCGCCCGTGCCGCCGATGGTGAACATCGACTCCACGAACGTCTTGGGCGCCGCAGGCAGCTCGAAGGCGTCCCACCGCAGCCGGTTGGGCTCAGGGGAGGGGTTGTTGATCGGGCTGGCAAGCAGGTTACCGGCGACCTGACGGTAGTGACCGTGCTTGGCGGACGGGCGGATGCGGTAGACCCAGGTGCGTCGGTTGTCGTGTCGGGGCGCGGTGAAGGCAGTGCCGCTGATCTGCTCGGCGTACAGGCCCAGCGGGGCCCGCTGCGGGCTGTTACGGCCCTCCGGGAGAGCGCCAGGGACGGCCTCGGTGACGTGCTGGTTGCCGAATCCGGCGAGATAGCACAACTGGGCAGTCGGCTGAGTTGTGGTGAGGTCGGCCGGGGCCTCGAGGCTGGTCATGGGTGCCCTCCTTTGGCGGAGTGGGAAATAGCGCTGGTCACGTGATTGGCTTGATAACCGGTTGGCTTTGTTCGTTGTTCGAAACAACGATGGGTCGTCGCTTGTGTGCTTGGCGACCGGTCGTGATCGCGGGCCGATGGCCAAGGGCGCGGCCCACAGCTCCGGTGATGTCGGCTATGTGGGGTGCGTGCAGGACCGCCGCGACGTATCCGTCGGGCCGGAGGACCCAGACCTCATCTGGAGCGATGCCGAGCACGACCGCGGCCTCGCGAGCGAGATCCTTTACGGCGTGTGCGCCGACGGGACCTGGGATGTCTTCGAGAGCGGTCGCGACGTCCGAGGGATCCACAGAGCCGCCGTAGAGCACGGCAACGCCGCTACGTGCAAGGACTCTGAGACGACCTTCGCCCTCGGCGGCGGAGAGGGGAAGGTCCGGCACCAGGACACCCGGTCCGGGCATTGGCACTTCGCCCCGGGCAGGTCGACCGGCGAAAGGATGCGATTCATCGGGTGTGGTCAGTGGTGAGTCGACGTACCAGAACGGCTCGGCCAGTCGGCCGGAGTCGACCTTGGCGCGTGCGACCTCGTCGGTTCGGGCGCTCTGGAGGACCGCGAGGCGGTGGCGCATCTGCTCGTCGCCGGTGGGCACCAGGAACCGCATGGTCGCCCCGGTCACGTCGATGTTCTCCAGGGCCGCCGCGTGCCTCTCGTCGTGGTAGCTGTCAAGCAACGTCTCTGGTGCCCAGTCATGGAGCACGAAGGCGAGCTTCCACGCTGCGTTCTCGGCGTCCTGGACGCCCGAATTGAGCCCGCGGGCGCCGAAGGGCGAGACCAGATGGGCCGCGTCGCCGGCCACGAGCACCCGGCCGACCCGCATCCTGTCCACGACCCGGGAGTGGAAGCGATAGACCGACTTCCACACGATCTCGTAGGGCCGCGGGCCGATGACCTTCCTGATGCGGTCGTCCAGACCGCCGCAGGCTTCTTCGGCGGCGAGGTCGAATCCCGGTGGCACCTGCCAGTCGATACGGAAAGTCGAATCGGGACAGGGGTGGATGAGGACCTGGCGGCCGGGGTTCCACGGCGGATCGAAGTAGAAGCGTCGTTCCTTCTCCCATCCCGGCAGGGTGGTACGGATGTCACAGATGAGGAAGTGGTCCTCGAAAGACTCGCCGCCGAAGCTGAGGCCGAGCATGGCGCGAATGTCGTCGCAGCGCGGGCCGGTGGCGGCGATCGCGTACGAACCGCGGACGACGACCTCTCCGCTCGTCGTGGCACACGTGACGCTGACTCCGTGCCCGTCTTGGGCGATGCCGGTGACCCGGTGTCCCCATCGCACGTCGACGAGCGGCTCCGAGGCGATGCGCGCATCGAGGATCGCCTCGGTCTCGGCCTGGGAGATGTTCACGAACGGCGGGAACGGCGAGCGCCCTCGATCGGCGAAGTCGACGCTGAACAATTCGGAGTCCCGGTAGAACGTCCGCGACGTGCTCCACGTCAGGCCCCTACGGGCGATCTCGGCGCCGGCGCCCACGCTCTCCCAGATGTCGAGGACGTCGCGCTGCTGAACGATCGCCTTGGAGCCGGTCAGGTCCCGCTCGGGGCGGCCATCGACGACGACGGCCGGGATGCCCCAGCGGGCGAGAAGGAGCGCGGCCGTCTGACCGACTGGCCCATTGCCCAGGACGAGGACAGGCGCTCCGTCGAAAGAGGTCGTCATCGGTTCAGTCCTGCAGCTGGTCCCAGACGGCGCGGTCGCGCTCCGCGGTCCAGATGGCGGGCCAGTCGACGCCGCTGAGCTCGTCCCACAACCGGGAGACATCGAACGGCAGACAGTGCTCGAAGATCGGCCACGCCCCGAACTTCGGCGCAAGCGCCGCGTGGGTGGCCTCGAAAGCCTCTTTGAGGGTGCCGCTCCGCTCCTGGACTGCTCTGACCTGGTCGATCATCGTCGTCAGGAACCCCCGGGTCTGGCTGATGGCCGCTTCGACTGCAGCACTACCGCGGGCCACAGCACCACGGCCACCGACCAGCTGCTCGGCGCCAAGGGCGGCGATGCGGTCGAGGGTGATGGTCGACCACTCCTGGTGGAAGGCGTCGCCGGTGTAGAGCGCTGCCTGGGCCTCGACGAGGTCGCCGGCGAAGAGGATCTTCTGCTGGGGCAGCCACGCGACGATGTCGCCGGCGGTGTGCCCGCGGCCGAGGTGCTGCAAGACCAGATCGCCACGATCGCCGCCGAGGTCGATGGTGAAGGTGTCGTTGAAGGTAACGGTCGGCCATGTCAGGCCCGGGATGGAGCCGGGGTCGTCGAACAGCCGGGGCATGCGTCCGAACTCCGACTCCCAGTCCTGCTTGCCGCGTTCCTCGATCAGGAGTTTGGTCGCCTCGTGGGCGACGATGATGTCCGCGTCGAAGGCACTGGCGCCCAGGACCCGGACCGCGTGGTAGTGAGACAGGACCAGGTAGCGGATGGGCTTGTCGGTGTGCTCGCGGAGCTTGGCGAGCCACTTGCGGGCCGCAGTCGGGGTGGCGAGAGCTTCAAAGCAGACCAGGAAGTTCTCGCCCTCGATGGCCCCGAGATTCGGGTCTCCCTCGGCTGTGAGCCCGTAAACGCCGGGAGCTAGCACCTCGAGGGTCTGCTCCGTGGCGGAGAGGTCGGCGGATGACGCGAACGACTTGGTCATGATTCCTATCCCTATATACGGAACACTGAGTTCGAATATAGGGCACACGACCACGTCGCGGAAGTGCTAGCCCGATATTCGGTCACATGAGTTCATATTCCGGAACGGCGCGGTAAGGTTGCGGGGTGTCGATCCCATTGAGCTTCCGCGGCCTGGTGGATGATGCCGCGATCTTCCCTCCGGGCCTTGCGCCGCTTCCTGCGGCGGTGGCTGACCATGCGCAGCACATGCGCTCCGAGCACGCAAATCTGGTCGGCCCACTGGTGGTCTCCGCGAAAGACCTGCCCAGTGTCGTGGCCCTGGTCACGCCCTCGCTCTATCCGGACGGGCTCGACCTCAGCGTCGTGGTCCCCGACCCGGAGGCCATCGTGCCGGTCGTCTCTCATACCTCAGTCGGCCTGCTGAACCTTATGGCGATCGAAGTCAAGTTGGATCCCAAGCGATCACTGCCCGAGCAGGTGCGCGTCGCCGCCGAGAAGCGTCCATCTGGCGTCGCCGTCTACGTCGAGGCCCCGCGACCGGGACACGCTGAGTGGCCTGCCACCGCGCAGGCAATAGCAAGGCACGGGGCGCGCTTCAAGTTCCGCACCGGCGGGACCGAGGCATCTGCCTTCCCGGCCGATCTGGAGGTCGCAACCTGGATCCAAACGGCGGTCGCGCTTGATGTGCCGTTCAAGTGCACCGCGGGTCTCCACAACGCCATCCGGCACACCGGCGGGAGCACGGGGTTTGAGCACCATGGCTACCTCAACATCCTGCTCGCGACGCTGCGCGCGTCCAGAGGCGCCAAACTCGAAGATCTCGTTGACGTCGTAGCGCAGCGCGATCCCGGCGCGATCGCAGGCGAGGTCAAGGCCGCATTCCCGCCCGACCTCCTGGCCGCGCGCGAGAGATTCGTCTCCTACGGGTCGTGCAGCATCATGGAACCGCTGGGCGACTTGGCTGACTTGGGTCTTCTCGCCTGAAGGCGCGTCGACACGAGGACCGGGATGTTCCGAGCATCGGAAGTAGTCGCGGGATCGGAGTCCGAATAACGGTACGCTGAACAGTGTGTCCGAGATCGCGCAGACCGCAGACCATGCCCTTCGTATCCTTGAGGAACTCGGCAAAGGCGAGCCGCTGAGCCCTACGGAGCTCTGTCAGAGACTTGACCTGAACCGGACAGTGGTTCACCGGCTTCTCAAGACCCTCGCCGCACGCGGCTTCGTTCTGCGCCAGGGCGTCAACTACCGCCCCGGAGCGGCGCTCGTCCGAATCGCCAGTACGATCGAGCCGGACCTGCGCGCCGTTGCCGTCCCGATCATGAGCAAGGTAGCCCACGACGCAGGGGAGACGGTCGTCCTTCACGTCGTCGACGGTGCTCAGGCCGTCGTCTTGGGGGAAGCGGTAGCAACCGAGCACGTTGTGCAGGTAAGGCATCGCATCGGCTCGCGCCACCCACTGAACTCCGGTGCGAGTGGTCGAGCCATCCTTGCGTTCCTGCCCACCGAGACCGCCGCCAAGATCGTAAGGAACGCGGACGATCCGGAGCGTGTCGCCGAGGACCTCAAGGCCATTCGAAGCCACGGCTATGCACTCTCGCACGATGAACTCCAGATGGGCGTGCATGGCATCGCCGTGCCAGTCCTGGGGGTGAACGGGGTGGCCATCGGCAGCCTCGCGATCCTTACGCCCGTCAACCGAGCGCACGGACTGGAGCGGCATGTCGACGGGCTGCAGTCAGCCTCTGCGCAGATCCAGAGCGAGTACCACCAGTACGTCGGCTGATAGTTGACTCCCGCCTTCGGCGACCGATAACGTCTGGCTCCTTGTACAGTTGTACAAGAAAGTTGAGGTGTGAGGAAGGCGACTCGCATGAGTACGTGGAAGATGTTCAACCCGCCGGTGCCGCATCCGTTCTCGATGTCGGCGAGCAACGACGAGTGGGTCCTGGTCAGCGGGGTGGGTGGCCACCACTCCGACGGCTCCATCGCCGAGGACCCCGAGGCGCAGGTCAAGGACGCGCTGGAGGCCGTCGCGGCTCTCCTGGCACAGGCCGGGAGCTCGGTGGAGGAGATCGTCTGGTTCAAGCCTTACGTCACCAGCCGTGAGGTTCTGCCCATCGTTGACGCCGCTCTGCGGGACTTCGTGGGCTCGCCCGCGCCGGCATCGGCGGCTATGACGATCACGGAGCTCGCTGATCCCCGCATGGTCGTCGAGTTCGAGGCATGGGCACACAGGGGCGCCACACGCGAGTCCAGCCTCTGATCGCCGTCTGCTGAGTCAAGAGTCACATGGGGTGGCGCCGCACGAAGGGCGCTACCCCATATCGCGTCCGGGACGGATGATCAGTTGCCGGTAAGGACCCTCTCGAAGGCGGGCTGCACCTCCGCCGCTGAGAACGACCGCGAATTGACCACCGCGTGGATGAGATAGCCCTCCACCAGGTATCCCAGATAGGAAGCCGCGACTTCATCGACGTAGTTCGCAAGCAGCGGCCCGGGATGCCACGTGGCGATTTCGCTTTGCAGGTCAGGCTGATAGAGCGCACTCATGTAGAGGCGGTAGTCCATGATCAGGGTATCGAGCCGACGGGTGGTCTCGTCTTCAATGTATCGAGCAAGGCCTTCGGCCGGCCCCCACTGGTCGATCAACTCGCGAATGGTCACGGCGACTTCGGCCTCGGTCGCAGCCCGTGCCTTGCGTATGGCAGAGGCCAGGAGCTCTTCGCGGTCCTTGAAGTAGTAGGTCGTCAATCCGAGAGGGACGCCGGCCTCGGCGGCCACCGCCCGGTGGGTGAATGCGCGTACACCCTGCTGGGCCAGAACTCGGGCGGCGGCGTCGAGGATCAGGTCACGCTTGGCGTTGTCGGGTGCCCGACGTGTCGGCTTGTCCACCGTCCGAGCATATGAGGACTGGCCGGCGGACTCGGACGCTGGAACACCCTCGTTACGCCGTCCACGTGCTCGCACACGCTTGGATCCGCGTGATCTGGCGCCCTCCGCTCAACTACGTCCCTACGAGCCGGCCGGCCACGGCCGCAGCAAACCCGCAACGAGCCGGCGTTGCAGTCTGAGATGGATGCAGGGAATGTCATGCGGCCTCGGTACTGGAGCCCCCGATCATGGCTGATAGCTGGGATGCGACTCGCTTGCATTCGCCGGCGATTCGGTCGAGATCCTGCTGGTTCAGGCCCCGTGGCAGGCCCGAGACAGCGAGCGCGAGGTTCGCCTCTCCGCCGGCCTCGAAGATCGGGACCTGGATCGAGCTTACGTGGCCCGCCCAATCAGAGTTCTCTCCGAGATCGGCGTAGTCGCGCGCTACGGCAGCCCAGAGCTCGGCAAGATCGGCGTCGCCCTGAGCCGGGTCGGAGATGGTTTGCTCGAACTGCTCTGCCATTGCCGGTCCGACGCTCACCGCGTAGCCGCGCTCGCGTACACGCTGGAGCATCTGCTTGAGGACCTTGTCGTCGGCGAAGCCGAAGGCGCGCCCCGACTTCTGCCACATCGACTCGCGCCCTTCGTCGCCCCAAGCGGCGAACACGACACCCAGCGGCGCCGCGAAGGGGAACGTGCTGCCGACCGGGAACACCTGTGCGGGGGAAGGGCGAAGATTGGCCGCGGTCAGGACCACAACGCTGTCCTGCGTCAGAGAACAGAGCGTGACCATGGCGTCGATGCTCTCGGCGAGCGCCTGCACGACGTCGCCCATCTGGCTGGCAACGCGGAGATGGGAGCCGAGGTGCTGGGCGTCGAATTCCAGTCGCGGCATGGTGAACGACCCATAGCCTCCCTTGAGGAAAAGCATCGGCATCGTGCCGCCGCCGGAGCCGAACCCGAGGTCCTCTACCTCGCCGAGCACGATGTCGTGGTCACCGGCCTCGATGGTCTGGGTGCGTACGCAGTCGAACCAGATGACCGAGTCGGCCAGGCGAGGGAGTCCGTTCTGGTCGTACAGCCAGCTGCCCACCTCGAAGCGACGCTCAGGCGGAGCCGAGGCGAAGGAACGGCAGAGGTCTTCATGCCCTGTGCCGAGCACGCTGACGCGGAACCGCTCGGCGTTCGCCACCGCCGAATAGGACCGAGAGGTGCGCATTGGCATGTAGGACACCAGAGGCGGATCCATTGAGACCGACGTGAAGGTGCCGACCACGAGCCCCTGAGGATGACCGGCACCGTCAAGCGCCGAAATGATGGCAACGCCGGTCGGGTACTCGCCCAGCACGCTCCGCCACCACTTGCGGCGCTGCTCCGGCGCGGAAGCACGGAACTCGGAGACGGCGAGCTCGAGGTGGGCGCGCACATATCCGTCCTGAACCCAGCCATGCTTCTCGGCGAAGGCGATCATTGCCCCGTACTCATCGAGCGAGGTCCCGCCAGGCGCGGTCGCGTGGGCACGAAGAGTCTCGACCGAGAGCCACGCGTGCTCGCCGGCCTCGTCAAGATGGCCGAAGCCTCTTGCTCGGAGCTCCCGGTCGATGGTCTCGATTGTGGTGCCCTGTGCGGCCACGGCTTTGAGGGCCTTGGTGTCGGTGCGCTCATGAAGCAGTACGCCGCTGACAGAGATGGTCAGGAACATTGGCTAGCTCCCGGAAAGGTGGATTATCCTGCATTGTACAGGTGTACAACATAGAGTCTTCTGGTGAAACCCGTCTAGAGTGCTGCGCCTTCGCGCGTGAGACGACCCAGAGTGAGTGCTCGTCATCGAGCACGTGGGCTCGCGATCAATGAGCCCGGCATGACGTCCCTGGAAAAGGTCGAGCTTCCCCATTGCAGCGGAATGCGGCGAGAGCTAGCATCACCACGTTGTGGACAGATGTCCATAGTGAGACCCGGGAGGGGGCATGGAGCCGACGATGGACTGCACGACGTGCCCGCCGAGCGAGGAGACGGTGCGCTGCCCGTTCGCTTACTTCAAGGAGCTGCGCGAGACCGCGCCGGTCCATCGGTACGCCGATGCCGGCGACGGCGAGCCGCCGATGTTCGTCGTCACCAGCTGGAAGGAGGCGACCTCGGTGCTGCTGCGGCCCGAGATCTTCGTCAACAATCTCTCCGGTGTCCTCCCGGCCTTCGACAACAACCAGGAGCCGTCGCCGGCACCTGAGGTCCCGACCTTCCATGAGGCGTACAACGTCTTCTTCTCCGACGGCGCCGATCACAAGATCAAGCGCTCCTGGGTTCTCAAGCTGGTGACCCGAGAGAAACTCGAATCGTTCCGGCCCATCATCGAGGCCGAAGTTGACCGGCTGATCGACGCCTTCATCGCTGATGGCCACTGCGACATCCGGGCCCAGCTCACCGACCGGATGCCCACCCATCTCGTCCGCCAGATCATGGGACTGCCGGACGCCGCGGACGCCATGGTCAAGCGACTCTCACGCGCCCTCACCGAGAACGACAACAACCCCGCCCAGACCGACGAGCAGATCGAGGAGCTGCGCCAATCCTGGGTCGACCTGCTCAACCTCAACGTCGAACTGCTTCGTGCAAGAGAGGCAAACCCGATCGAGGGTGACTACGTCTCTGAGCTCGTGCAGTACCAAAAGGCGCAGGACGGCGCCCTCGATGTCAACGCCCTCGCCAAGCACCTCGCGGTCACGATCTTCGGGGCCGACCATGCTATGGGCGGCCACCTCGCCGACATCGCCGCACGGCTCGGCCGCGACCCCGAACTGCAGGAGCGCGTTAGAAAGGACCGGAGCCTGATCCGCTCTCTTGCCAACGAAAGCCTCCGCTTCGACAGCCCGCTGCCTTGGCTGTTCCGGCAGTGTGTCGAGAACACCACCATCGGCGAGGTCGACGTGCCCGCCGGCTCGCTGGTACTGGTCGCCTCGGTCGCGGCCAACCACGACCCAGCCGAGTTCTCCAGCCCAGAAGTCTTCGACATCGACCGCCCCAACATCGAACGCAACCACCTCACACTCGGTCGCGGAGTGCACCGCTGCGCAGGCGCCGACATGGCCAAGCTCCAAGCCGACGTCACCGTCAACAAGCTGCTCGACCGTCTTGAGGACATCCGCCTCGACGACGCGCACAGCGATCTTCTCCCCGAACTCAGCTTCGGCTTCCGCGTCCCGACCGCCGTCCACCTGACCTTCCGCGCGGTCAGCTGACGACGGCACCAGGAGAACACCGACCATGACGTACGTCATCACCCGCTCATGCTGCAGCGACGCCTCATGCATCCCCGTGTGCCCCGTCAACTGCATCCACCCCACGCCTGACGAGCCGGACTACGGCACCACCGAAATGCTCTACATCGACCCGAAATCGTGCGTAGATTGCGGCGCGTGCGTGCTCGCGTGTCCCGTCGGGGCGATCTCGGCCGACTATGACCTCACGCCCGCCCAGGCGCCGTACGCCGACATCAGCGCCCACTGGTTCACGGGCCCTGGGCGTCGAGACTATGAGGAGAACCCCGAATTGCCCTGGCCGCGACGCTGGGATGACAAGGCAGGCGAGGTGCTGCGGGTGGCCCTCGTTGGGTCCGGGCCCGCCGCGTTCTATGCCGCCCAGGAGCTTCTCTCCCAGCGCAGGATCGACGTCAACGTCGACATGTTCGAGCGTCTGCTGACTCCTGGGGGGCTGGTCCGGTTCGGCGTGGCTCCGGATCATCAGGACACCAAAGACGCTGCGCGCAGCTTCGCTGCCACCACGCGTCGGAGTGGGTTCCGGCTGTTCCTGAACACCGAGATCGGTGTGGACCTCACCATGGAGGAACTGCATCAGCGTTACCACGCGGTGATCGTCGCCGCCGGGGCGCTCTCCGACCGAGAGCTCGGCATCCCCGGCGAGCAACTGCGAGGCAGTCACTCCGCGGCTGCGTTCGTCGGCTGGTACAACGGCCACCCGGACTTCGCCGATCTCAACTTCGATCTTTCGTCCGAGCGCGCCGTCATCATCGGCAACGGAAACGTTGCCTTCGACGTGGCCCGCATCCTCGCCTCCGACCCCGATCGCCTGGCCAAGAGCGACATCGCCGACCATGCCCTCGAGAAGCTGCGCACCAGCAAGATCCGAGAAGTGGTGGTCGTCGGTCGCCGCGGGCCGGCCGAAGCCGCGTTCACGCGCAAGGAACTGCTCAGCCTGACGCAGACTCCAGGGGTCGAGGTCTGTGTCGACCCGGACGACGTCAGCCTCGACGAGACAAGCCGTGACGCACTTGGCATGGCCGACGGTTCCGTCCCGCTGTCCAAAGTGCGGATGCTGACAGCCATCGCGAGCAAGAGACCCGCAAGTGCGGGGCGCCGGGTCACGCTGCGGTTCCTTTCCGCTCCGACCGAGATCGTCGGCCGCAATCGTGTCGAGGGCGTGAAGTTCCGGCGGACGAGGCTCGTGCCGAACTAAAGCGGCGGGCTCACGGCGGTCGCTGCCGAAGCGGCCGATGTCCTCGGCTGTGGTGTGGTGTTCCGGTCGGTCGGATTCCGCGGAAAGCCCGTCCCTGGTGTCCCCTTCGACGAGTCCCGCGGGATCATTCCCAACGCGGAAGGCCGCATTGTCGACCCAGCCACGGGTGAACACATCGATGGTTCGTACGTCACCGGTTGGATCAAGCGCGGACCCTCAGGAGTCATCGGCACCAACAAGAAGTGCGCCAAGGACACCGTGGCCGCCCTGTTGGATGATTATCAGGAAGGTCGGCTGGGCACGCCGCCCCTGCCCTCCGAGGGTATTGGCGATGCGCTCCCGAACCACGTCGACCTCCAGGGATGGCGTCTGATTGACGAGCGCGAGCGTGAACTTGGCGCGCAAAGCGCGCCCCCGAGTCAAGCTGATCTCTGAGCAGGAGCTCCGGGCCGCAATCCGGCGTGGATGAAGGACCTCGGTCCGGTGCACCCTGTAGGTGCCGAATATTGTGTCACGGGGTTTGATCTGGGGTTTTGCTCTCGCTGATCAGCCCGGTGACGGTCCTTCGATGGCGGATCCGGGCGGTCATGTCGATCACCTTGCCTGGGTCGTGCATCGGCGGATGAAGAGAGCGGCCTTGATGGGGCGGGTCTAGCGGGTGAGCGCCGCGTCGGCCTGCCAGCAGTGCGTCCAGCGTCCCTCGCCCAGCTCCGTACGCCCCGGCACCTCGGTCAAACACACCGGCAACGCCACCGGGCAGCGCGGATGGAACCGGCAGCCGCCCGGCGGGTCGATCAGGCTGGGCGGCTCGCCGTGGCGCTCGCCCGCGGGCGGGGCCACCCGGTCGGGATCCGGCGCCGACTCCAGCAGCAGCCGCGTGTACGGGTGCCGCGGCGACTGCGTGAGCTCCTCGCTCGGCCCGCTCTCGATCAGCCGCCCCGCGTACATGACCGTGATGTCCTCGGCGAAGTAACGGGCGCTGGCGATGTCGTGCGTGATGTAGAGCAGCGCCAGCCCGTTCTCCCTCGCCAGCCCTTCCAGCAGCCGCAGCACGCCGAGCCTGATGGACACGTCCAGCATCGACACGGGCTCGTCGGCGATCAGCGCGATGGGCCGCACCGCCAGCGCCCGCGCGATCGCCACCCGCTGCCGCTGACCGCCGGACAGTTCGTGCGGCATCTTGTCCATGAACTGCTCGACCGGGGTGAGGCTGACGCATTCGAGCAGCTCGGCGACCTGCTCGCGCTCCTCGGCGTCGGAGCGGGCGTGCCCGTGCAGGCGCAGGGGCCTGGCCAGGTGGTAGTGGACCCGGTGGAAGGGGTTCAGGGAGGCGAAGGGGTCCTGAAAGATGAGCTGGACCTGGTGCCGGTACTCCTTCGCCCGCACCGGCGGGCGCTGGCCGAAGCGGCCCCGGGGTCCGCGGGCGGCGGTGAAGTGCTTGGTGAGGTTGCGCCCCTCCAGGATGTTCATGACACTCCCCTCCCGTCGTTGAGCAGGCACGCGACCTCGCCGTCCGCCTCCGCCCTGAGCGCGGGCAGGCTCTCGGAGCACTCCGCCACCGCCATCGCGCACCTGGGGTGGAAGGCGCAGCCCGGTGGCGGCGAGCGCAGGTCGGGCGGGGTGTCGGGGATGCCGAGCAGCTCCTCGCGCCGCCCGCGCAGGCGGGGGAATGAGCGCAGCAGCCCCAGCGTGTACGGATGCCGCGGCGTCCGGTGCAGCGCCTTGGCCGTCCCGGTCTCCACGACCCGGCCCGAGTACATGGTGGCGATCCTGTCGGAGATCTCCATGAGCAGCGACAGGTCGTGGGTGATGAAGACGACCGCGAAGCCGTACTCCTCCCGCAGCGCCCTGATCTCCGCGAGGATGTCGCGCTGCACCACCACGTCGAGCGCGGTCGTCCATGATGATGATCTCGGGGTTGAGCGCGAGCGCGATGGCGATGGCGGCACGCTGGCGCATGCCCCCTGACAGCTCGTGCGGGTAGGAGCGGCGGCGGTCGGCGCTGATGCCGACGCGCTGCAGCAGCTCCACCGACCGCTCGGTGCGCTCGTTGCGGGACATGCGGGGCGCGTGGATACGCAGCACGTCGTCGATCTGGGCGCCCACGGTGATGACCGGGTTGAGGGAGTTCATGGCGCTCTGGAAGACGACCGCCAGCTCCTTCCAGCGGAAGGCGCGCAGCTCGTTCCTGCCCAGGGCGAGCACGTCCACGGCCGAGCCGTCCTGGCGGCGGTAGACGACCCGACCCCGACGTGATCGAGGCGGGCGGGCGCAGCAGCCGGGCCACCGCGCCCGCCAGCGTGGACTTGCCGCTCCCGCTCTCGCCCGCCAGGCCCAGGATCTCGCCGCGGCGCAGGTCGAGCGAGACACCTGACACCGCGTGCACGGCTCCGGAGGCGGACAGGTAGTCCACGCCGAGGTCGTGGATCTCCAGGACGTTCATGCGCGTGCCTTCCGGGGGACCTTGATCGTACGCAGCCGCGGGTTGGCGATCTCGTCGATGCCGAAGTTCACCAGGGCTAGTCCGGTGCCGATGAGCGCGATGCACAGGCCGGGCGGGATGAACCACCACCAGGCCCCGATGAGCAGCGCCTGCCCGTTCTGCGCGAAGTACAGCATGCTGCCCCAGCTCACCGTGGAGAGGTCGGCGAGGCCCAGGAACGACAGCCCGGCCTCGGCCAGGATCGCCGCGACCACGGTGGCCAGGAAGCTGGTGGCGATGACGGGCAGCAGGACCGGCAGGATCTCGTAGAAGACGATCCGGAGCGGCCCTTCGCCGCTCGCCCTGGCGGCCTGGACGAAGTCGCGCCGGCGTACCGACAGGGTCTGGGCGCGCAGCACCCGCGCGCCCCAGGCCCAGCCGGTCACCGCGATCACCACGGCGACCGAGGCCACGCCGCGCTGCGGGAGATAGCCGGCCAGCACGATGATCAGCGGGAGGGCGGGCAGCACAAGGAAGATGTTGGTCAGCACCGACAGCGCCTCGTCCACGGCGCCGCCGACGTAGCCGCCGACCAGGCCGACCGCGACCGCCAGCACCGTGGCGATGAGCGCCGACAGCACGCCGACGCCGAGCGAGACGCGGGCGCCGTACACGATCTGGACGAGGATGTCCTGCCCGGTCTGCGTGGTGCCGAGCCAGTGCTCCGCCGACGGGCACTGCAGCCCGTCCTCGCTGGTGGCGGCGGGATCGGCGCCGATGAGCAGGGGCCCGAAGACGGCGACCAGCGCGAAGAAGACGAGGATCCCGGCCCCGATCTTGATCTTCATTCCGCCTCCTGCCTGGTCCGGGGGTCGAGCACCACGTACGCCAGGTCGGCCAGGAAGTTGGCGACGAGCACGGCCAGCGAGATGACGAGGAAGATGCCTTGCATGAGCGGGAAGTCCTCGTTCTCCACGCCCTTGAGCAGCATTGAGCCGATGCCGGGATAGGAGAAGACGATCTCCGTCAGCACCGAGCCGCCCACCACGAAGCCGAGCGAGAGCGCGAAGCTGGTGATGTTCGGCAGGATCGCGTTGCGGGCGGCGTAGGCCCACATGACCCGGCGTGAGGTCAGCCCTTTGGCCTCGGCCATCACCACGTAGTCCTCGCCGAGCGTGGTCACCATGACGTTGCGCATGCCGAGGATCCGGTCGGCCATGGAGGCCAGCACGATCGTGATCGCCGCAGCGCCGCGTGGTAGAGCACGCTCTGCGCGAACTCACCGGTCAGCCCCGGCATCACGTCCAGCCCGTACGCCCGGCTGACCGGGAACCACTGCAACGTCACCCCGAAGACGAACACCAGCGCCAGCGCGACCCAGAAGTACGGCACCGCGTGCATGAACGTGGCCGCCGGCAGCACCCCGTCCAGCCAGGTGCCGCGCTTCCACGCCAGGATCACGCCCAGTCTGAGCGCGGTTCGCGAGGGGGTGCGCTGCCATGAAGGAGCCGGCCCGCACGTGGAACGCGGTCGTGGTCGGTGAGGACACGCCGTGCTGGCCGGGAACCAGGCGGCACGAGCGCCTCAAGGCGGGATGTTGCAGCGTGCGATAGGACACCGCACCTGACCTGGGAAAACCGGGGTGACAGCGTGAGTGACGGCCGCGAGGGATCTGTCACTCGGCCGCCTCTGACCTGCGGGTCTGGCCGCCGTCGGCCGGTTGTCTGGCTGTCTCGGCCCGCGAACCTTCCTGTCATTCGCGCGGCCGTCCGATCGATCGACGCCACCCGAACCCCCGGAAACCGTCACCGGTACGGGCAGGTCGCCTACGGGCAACTCGCCGCGTTCTCGATCCTGTACACGGCGCCAGCGGTGATCCTTTACGTGGCGGTCAACAAGTACCTGGCGGGCTCGTTCAACTTCGGCGGTGCGATGAAGGGCTGACGGCCGTGCCCGGCGCGATGGCCGGGCACGGCCGTCAGGTCACTCGACCATGATCTGATGGGTGGCCTTGGCCGGCCCGGCCGTGGCCTCCCCTGACCACAAGGCGAGGTAGCTGTACCTGCCGGCGATGGCGGGCGTGTCGGTGAACGTGTACGTGCCGTCGGCGTTCACGCTCACCGGCGGGAGCTTGACGCTTCCATCGCTGACGTTGTCGACGTACACGCTGCGCTGCACGGTGAGCGTGGCCCCCGGCGAGGGCGGCTTGCCGCCCGCCGTCAGCACGCCGGTCAGCTCCATGGCCGTGCCGACGACGCCTGACTGCGGCCCGTCCATGGTGAGAGTGGATCTGTGCCTGACCGTCACGGTGACGGAGGTGCTGCTTCGGCGGTAGTGGTCGTCGCCGTCCCAGAACACCAAGTAGGTCACCTCACCGATGTCCGGCGGCGTGTCCTCGAAAGTGAATTCCTGCGTCGTCACGCCGGCGATCGGCTCTTTCGTCCCGTCGAGCAGGCGCCGGGTCACCGCGAGCGGCTTGAGCCCGAGCGCCTTACCGTCGGTGCGGGTGAGCCGCCCCTCGACGGTGACCGGCGAGCCGACATACGCGCGCGCCGGGGCCGTCACCGTCAGATTGGATGCCGGCAGCGCGACGCCCGTCACCCGCCACAGCAGCAGCCGCCGACCACGAGCGTGTCGCCCGCGGCCGCGAGCACGGGAGCGCGCAGGTGCTCGCCCCCGACCGCCACCGGCGCCGGTGTGGCCGCGCTCAGATCCAGGCCGACGACGCCGCCAGGGCCGTTGTCGCACCCGTGCCCCACCCGCAGCCGCTCGCCCAGCAATGCCAGGGTGGACGGGCACGGGTGGGCCGACAGGTTGATCCGCCGGGTGACGGCGAGGCTCGCGGTGTCGATCTCGGCCACCTCGTTCGAGCCGGTGAGCGCCGCGTACAGGCGGGTGTCGTCCGCGTTCATGGCCAGCTCGCGGACGCCGGACAGGCCGGTGACGACGCCGCCGGTGAGGTTTCCGCCGGTGTCGGCCACGATGATCCGGTCGTCGGCGGGGACGAACACCCGGCCGCCGCCGACGGCCAGGTCGGCGGTGTAGGAGTCGAGGGTCACCCCGAGGTCGGTCGTGGTGTCGGCCGCCGAGGCGGCGGGGGCCGCGACAGTGAGCAGGCCGGTGATCAGGCCGGCGGCGCCGCAGTGAGCGGCTAATCGGCGAACCAGTGGGTGGCGCACGAGGACCTCCTGCACGAATGGGAACAGACGTTCTAATAACGTCTTGTGGGTGCTCCCACGTACTTGTCTGACAGACCTCCAAGCGGCTGACCAGCCGATTCGCTTGGCAACCCAGATATCCATCGCCACGCGGAACTTGATCGTCCGGGCCGAGCTCAGTCAACTTGGCCTACGTGAAAGAAGAGATCATCTTCCTCTGACCTGCTGGAAGGGCCCATCAACCCTAGATAACGATCGCGGCGATGAGAAGGGGAAGGGCGCAGCAGGCGATGTAGGATCCGCGTTCTTCTGTCGAAATCCGCACCTCCGTGTCAGTTGGTTGTCGGATTCGACATGCCGAGGCGGACCGGCAGATCAGGGTTTCAGTCCACTCGACTCAAGCTTCCAAGCGAGCCGACATGACGGGAGGATTCGACACGCCCGCGCGGACCAGCGCACCCGACAGATCGCGCGGACTGTCCACCAAGCGCAGGTCCAGACGTTGCCATCCGACACGAAACTGCGGATCCTACAGGCGACGTGTAGGGTCCACGCTCCGACGTCAAAATCCATGCTCGCATGTCAAATGGATGTCGAATTCGACATGGACTGCGGACGTGCAGGCCAGGAGTATCACTCGGCGGGGTGAGTTTTGAGGCGGTTCCTGTGACGTCTTCTGTCTTTCGCGCCATGGTGGGCATGAGGGTCGAGAAGCCGCTTCTGGGGGCGAGCTTGTATGCCGGATCAAGGTGTGATCGCCAGTGCCACGCTGCAGGTCAGGGCACGTGGCAAGAACGATGCTGTGACGTACGGTTTCAGCGAGGTTCCCGTGGAGGTGCTGTTCGCTGCGGGACCGTGGCGGACGTTCCGCTGGCATCTGGGCCAGGCGCGTTATTCGGGTGCTTACTGGTCGGCCACGGAAGCTGACCTTGTGGTCTATGAGTCTCGGCTGGAGCTCGCCCGGCTCTTGTACGCCGACTTCGATCCGAGGGTGAGACGGATCATCGCCCAGCCGTTCCGGATGACGGCACACGTCGATGGGGCGACGCGTGCACACGTTCCCGACTACCTCCTGCTCGCCGATACCGGTCCGGTGGTCGTCGACGTCAAGCCGGCGCACAGGTTGTCGAAGGAGGAGGTGGCCTTCACGTTCGCGTGGTCCCGCAAGGTGATCGAGTCGCGTGGTTGGGGTTACCAGGTGTGGAGCGAGCCTCCCGTCGCGGAGCTGGAGAACCTCCGTTTCCTGGCCGGGTTCCGGCGCGAGTGGTTGTTCGCACCGGAGATCCTGGAAGCGCTGGATCGGGCTGAGCTGGACGGTGCGCCGTTGGCCGAGGCGTTCGCCATGGCGCCGGAGTTCGACTCCCGCCTGGCGCGGGCCTCGGTGTTCCATCAGATGTGGGCCGGCAGGCTGACCACGGATCTGAAGACGCCGCTCGGGCCTGGCCACGTGCTGCGGAGGGCGGTGTGAACGCCGGGTCGGTCCGGCTGCGGGTAGGCACCCGGATTCTCTACGACGGTGAAGCGGCCGTGGTCGTCGAGATCGTCGCCACGATGAGCGGGACCGAGGTCGTGCTGCGAGACCGTCTCGGCGTGGTCCGGGTCGCGGCCAGGGAACTGCTGTTCTCGGAGCGGGCCCGGGTCGTGCCGGATGAGCCGGGTCCCTCCTCCAGCGATGACAAGAGCTGGGCGGCGCGATCTTGTCGATGTTCGCCGACCGGAAGCACCGCAAGACGATGGCGAAGATCCTTGAGCGAGCCGAGCATGTTCGAGAGGTCCGCACCGGCTACAAGTCTGGGAGTGCTGAGCTGGCCGGCCCTGCGGAGCCCCGGCCAGAATACGATCCGGGTCTGCCGCTCATGGCCAGGTATGAGGCGAAGGCCGCTGAACTCGGCGTCACGGTGCGCACGATCTGCCGGTGGGTGGGCGATGCCAATGGCAGCGGAGAGGCCGGACTGGCGCCGCCGATCCGCGCGGATGCGGTCCTGGATCGGTGTGACCAGCGGTGGGTGGAGATCGCCATCGAGGTGATGCTCGACCATGTCGACGACGCCACCCCGATGATCAAGACGGTCCTCGAGCGGGCCCGGGCCCGGACCATCGCCCGGTATGGCGAGGGCGTGGTGCAGATCCCGGGCCGCTCCACGGCCTACAAGGCGATGGAGGAGCTGGAGAAGCGGCACCCGACGTTCCGGCACAGCACCAAGCGGAACCGCGACATTGCGGACCGCCCGAAGGGCGCCTACGGCAAGCTGCGGCCGACCCGGCCGGGCGAGTACGTGCTGATGGACACCACGAGGCTGGACGTCTTCGCGCTGGACCCGATGACCCTCAAGTGGGTGAACTGCGAGTTGACGGTCGCGATGGACTGGTACACCCGCTGCATTGTCGGGCTGCGGGCGCCGAGTTGGAGGAGGTGTAGGAGCCGTCGCCTGCACAGATCGGCGTGGCGCCGTCGTCGAGCTGGGTGAGGATGGACTCCTCCGAGTAGACGGCATCCCACCACGCGACCGGATCCTTCTCGCGGTCGATGACCGTCTCCTTCTTCGCATCGGCCACCAGAGCCCGGACAGGGATGAAGTGATGCCGGGGAACGTCCTGCAGGGCGTACTCGATGGGAGCCAGCACACCGGCGCGACCCTGTGCGATCGCGCCGATCAACTTGTCGATCTGCTGGGAAAGACCTGTCACTGCGCGTCGTCGCCCTCATGCCGACCGCCGCCCTGAGGCTTGCCGTCCGGGTCCTTGCCCGCGCCGCTGATGTCGATGTCCTCGTAGGTGTGCTTCTCTTCGCCTTCGTGCTTGCCGGGCATTCGCTCTCCTTCGCCAGTGAAACGCTCACCGTGACGGTATGGCTACGTTGGGTGCGATAACAAGAGGGTCTGCCGCGCCCAGGGAAGTGACGTCATGCGCCATATCCGTCGCGCCAGGCAAGGCCATGCGCGAGGGCTGGGTTTCCAGCCCACGATCGCGTGACTGACGCGCTAACTCGATCACGCTGGTGCTCCTTGTTGATGTCGGCGCACGTGGACGGCGGGGCATCCTCGCGCGCGATGGGCCCGTTGTGGCGTCTCGCCACGTTGGCGTCACGGGCGGCCGTCCGTCGGATCCTGTCTCGCCAACTCTTCGGCGTCCTTGCCGCGCCGGTCCTCGCCCTCCACGTAGCCGACCACCGGGGCCGCCGGGCTCGCGCGGCAGGTCGGCGAGGAGGTCTCACACCTCCTTCGATTTCCAGCGCCTCACGGCGCACTGCGACCTCATGTCGCAAGGGTCGGTGCGATGAGCCACAAAGTAGCGGTGTTATCGCAGGTCAGTGATGCGACGCTAGACATGATCAGCAGGTTGTGGAGCACCAGGGCGCGAAGGTCTAGTTGCGGACGTCGATTGGGGTCAAGGTGGAGGGCGTGAAGCCTGGTTTCTCAATGCGCCGCATCGGCTTAACCCTGGTCGTCATGCTGCTCCTCGTCGCTGGCGGATTCCTGCTCAGCGTTACGGGCAGCCAACTCACCGGCGTGGACGACATCAGCACCGTCGTCACGGCGCTGTCCGCGCTCGTCTCCGGTGCCGGGGCCCTTTTGGCAGCCGCAGCAGCATGGCGTTCGACCGGCAGCCAGAAGCCGAAGTCGAGCGGGGGCACGCACCCCGCCGCGCTGACCGCCGCGGATGTTGCACCGCTCGGCAGCGACCAGGCCCCGGTCCGGTTGGTCGCCCTGTACGCCCTGGAACGTCTCGCCGAGCAAACCCCGGCCCTGCGGCAGGACATCGTGGACGTGATCTGCGGCTATCTGCGCATGCCCTTCACCCCGCCAGCCGCCCGCGCCGACGTCGCGCGCCCGACCGCGCCTGGCGGCCGCGACCCGCACGGGGAACAGGAGGTCCGTCTGACCGCCCAGCGCATCCTGACCACCCATCTACGCCATGAGACCCTCCTAGGCTATAAGGTGCCTCCGCCCCGCTGGTGGCAGCGCCGACCCCCTGAGCCCGCCTCGCGGCACTGGCCCGGCATCAATCTGGACCTCACCGGTGCCACCCTCATTGACTTCGGCCTGACCGGCTCCCGTGTCGGCGACGCCGTATTCAGAGGGGCGTCCTTCACCGGCACCGCCGGGTTCGACCGGGCGACCTTCACCGGCACCGCCGGGTTCAGCGAGGCGACCTTCGCCCGCGGCGCCGGGTTCGACGGGGCGACCTTCACCGGCGACGCCGGGTTCGACGGGGCGACCTTCACCGGCGGCGCCAGGTTCAGAGGGGCGACCTTCACCGGCGACGCCATGTTCGCCCGGGTGACCTTCACCGGCACCGCCGGGTTCAGCGAGGCGACCTTCGCCCGCGGCGCCGGGTTCGACGGGGCGACCTTCGCCCGCGACGCCATGTTCAACGGGGCGTCCTTCACCGGCACCGCCGGGTTCACCGAGACGACCTTCACCCACGGCGCCGGGTTCGACTGGGCGACCTTCACCAACGGCGTCTGGTTCAGCAAGGCGGCCTTCACCGGCACCGCCATGTTCAGAGGGGCGACCTTCACCGGCGACGCCATGTTCAACGGGGCGAGGGGGCTGGAGCGGGTGGAGCTGTACAGCGTGCGGGTGGCGCCGGAGGGCGCGGACGTGCGTCGGATGTGGCCGCCCGGCTGGCGGGCGGAGGCGGGCGCGGACGGGTGGCAGACGCTGAGCCGGGCGGCCGCCCCGGAGGAGAAGGGCGAGACAGTGGAGGGCGCGCCGGGCCCGGAGGGGTTGACATAAGGCCCCTTAGCGAGCATCAGGACCTGGGAAAAGACTGAAGATCGCGTTACCGCGCCGGACTTATCCCGCTCTGTTCGAGCAGCAATCTTCCCGAAGGCCGGGAGGCCAGCAGACCGGGGCTGCCCCACTGCATCCCGTATCCGTGGTTACTCAGCACTACTAATCACTCTTTGGGGCTGGCCGCGCCGACCCGAGCGTCGGGCCTTGAAATCCCAGAGTTCAGCCGAACCGAGGGTTCCTCACGCTGAACCCAAGGGTCTTCAGGCTTCATGGATGGTTTCGACCCTTGGGTTCGCCTGAACCGGCGGGGTCCTGTTCTTCTGCCGTGCTCGTCAGGAGGCGCCGCGCGGAGTCGGCGTAGCGGATGGCGGTCTTGGGGTCGAGGCCGAACACCGCGGCCAGGTGCAGCGGGTCCGGACCGCATGCCAGCGCTTCGTCGAGCTGACGGTTGACGCGGAGCCGTTCCAGGGTGGCAGCCTGGCCGCGGAAGGATTCGGTGAGGTGAACCTTGCTGACCGGGCCGGTCTCCATCGCGGTCTGCTGGTTGATGACCAGGTGCGGGTTGGCGGTGTTGGGCCAGCGCGTCTGCCGGTGCTGGAACCAGCTGTGGAGCATCTGGTAGGTGAGGTCATCCAGGGGCCGGGTCCGTCCGGCGATGGTCAGGCGGCGATTGCCGAGATCGACGTCATCGAGCTGGAGCTCGCGGATCGTCTTCGGACGAGCGGCGTGGATGGCGGACAGCGCCACGATGAGCCGGTCCAAGGGCTTGGTGGCAGCCTTCACGGCCTCGTCGATCTCGGTGTCCTGCAGGGGAAGGATCACCTTTCGCGGCTTCTCGCCGACCCGAAGCCGCGCGGCGGGATCGCGGAAGATGGCACGGTTCTTTTTGCAGTGGCGAAACAGGGATCGGATGACGCTGATCGTGTGGTGCCGTTCGTGGCCGCTGAGATCGTCGATGACGGCGAGAATGTCCTCGCGCGTGACCTCCCGCAGGTGGTCGTAGCGATCGGACCAGGTCAGCAGCGCGGGACGCACGGCGCGCAGGTAAGTCCAGACGGTTTCCGGGCTGCGCGGCCGTGATCTGGGGCCGCCCTGTCGCAAGGTTCGTATCCAGTGTTCAACCTCGGCACCGATGCCGGGCGCCAGCTCGGCGAGGCTGCGCTGCAGCCAGGACTCGAAGGAGGGGACGCGATCGTCGTCGAACAGGGCGATCCGGTCGAGTACTTCGACGGTGCGGCCGACGCTCAGCCCATAAGCGCGCAGCACCGGGAACAGCTCGGAGTAGCGGATATTGCCGCCGTCGGCGCTGCTGAGCAGGATGACCAAGCCGCGGTCGACGGCGCTGATGACACTTCGGGTCCAGCCGCGCGCCTCACCGAGGGACTGGGCGGCATCCCGTGCCCGGGCCAGCCAGGGATTGGCCAGATCAGCGTGTCGGCGACGGTCGAAGCGTCTGAAGTCCCTGCGGACCTCGACCGGCAGTTTCAGCTGGACCCAGCCGGTGGGCGGCGCAGAAGGTGGTGGCTGTGGCGCAGGACGACGGCTTCTGCGGCGACCTGCCCGCCCGACGGGAGAACTCTTTGACCGCGGGCGCTGCAGGTCGGCCAGGAAGAGTTGCTGGTAGTGGATCGTGCGCAGGAACGGTTCCAGGACCGTGCCCCGTGCCTGGGGTGAGTCCTTGGCCTCCAAGCTGGCCTGGATCCAGCACAGCCGGCAATATCCCTTCTTCAACGGCACGGTCCGGTGACAGGCCGCGCACTGGCCGGGCTCATGGTTCACGCCGAAGGACTGACAGGCTCCGCAAAACAGCCGCAGCGGCAATGATCCCCAAGCCAGGCAGCCAGTGCAGGTCGAGGGCGGTCGCGGGCATCCGCGGTGGCGGGCCATGTCACACCGGCGGCAACGAGCGTCCGTCCCGCCGCCTGGGCATCACCGAGGGGCCTCCTGAGGAGGCCACCGCGGGCTTATGCTCGGCTGGTTCGTCGGCACGCTTGACCTTGTCGGGCTCGGCGATAAGGACCTCCTCCACGCCGCAGCCGAGGACGGCGCAGATGACGTCGAGGTCGTCGAGCTTGATGCTGGCCGGCTCGCCCGACCACAGCCCGGACATCTTCCCGGCGCTGATCTTCAAGCCGTGCTCAGCGAGCATCCGCTGCAGTTCGCTGGCCTTCCAGATGCCGCGGTTGGCGGCGGCCAGCCGCAGGTTCCACCTCATGTGTTCTCCCTGTTCAGGGTGGGCGGTCTGGTCGGGGACCCGGCCGCGATGCTCATAGCGGTTGCCGCCAGGGTGAGGTTGACCGGGTCCAGGCTGGTGAGCGCGTCGCGCAGGTCGACCGAGATGCCGCCGCTCATACTCGCGGCGATCCGCAGCACGGCGCGTTCGCCGCCGCTGCAGGGCAGCCGGCCGGCGTTCAGCGCCGTGATCGCCGCGTCCCAGTCGATGAAGGCCAGCGCGGTGGCCACGCTGTCGTCGATGGTGATGAACTGTTCGACGAAGTCGGGGCGACGCAGCCAGATGTCGGTGTCGATGAGCAGTTCGACCCCGGCGTGGACGCAGGTGAGGCCGGTGGCGCCGAGCATGAGCGCGCAGGCCAGATCCTTCTGGGCCCAGTAGCTCTCGGCCGGTCCGGCGGGGTGTGCGGTCATGGCCGGTCCCTTCGCAATCCCGTCAGGCGGGCGGCGGCACGTTGCTGACCTGCGATCCAGGCGTCCTCGATGTGAGTGCCGGGGACGTGGACGTACTTCATCGTGGTGGCCACCCAGGCGTGGCCGAGGACGGACTGGACGGCCAGCAGGTCCATCCCGCCCAGATAGAGCTCCGAGGCGCAAAAGTGCCGCAGCACATGCGGCGTGAGGACATCGGGCCAATCCGGCAGATGGCGTTCGGCGCTGGTCGCGAGCGCTGAGCGGAGTGTCTCGTCGCCGACGCGGGCGGCGCTGCCGTCGGTGTTCTTGCGTTCGGAGGGCAGCAGAGGGACGCCGGGGCGGGCGTGGTCGTCGCCGAAGTGGCCCCACACATCCTCGATGAACCAGCGCAGCGTGGCCGCTGCGTTGTTGATCAGCGGGACCATCCGCTCGCGCGGGCCGGAGCCGCGGGCGCCCTTGCCGTGCCGGACGTGCAGCTTGCCGAAGTGACCCAGGTCCCACTTGATGTCGGCCAGGTCGAGCTTGCAGGCCTCATTCACCCGGAGCCCGACCTCGCTCATCAGCTTGGCGGCGGCGTAGTTACGCGCGGCCGGGGCGAACTTGCGGCAGGTGGCCAGGTCCTCGCGCCAGCCGGCGAATAACCGGCCGACCTGCTCGGCGCTGGGCGGGATCCGCAGCCGGGCCTCCTGCCGGCCGCGGGGCCGGTTCATCTCATCGATCGGGCACTCGACCACGCGGCCGGTCATCTGGTGGATCTCCACCTTGTGCCGCAACTCCAGGAACAGGAAGAACGTCTTTAAGGCCTGCGCTCGTGACAGCCGGGTGCCCTTGGCCGTGGTGCGCAGCACCTTGCCGAAGTACACGTCGGCGTCGGCGGGCTCCATCTCCCACAGCGGGCGGCCGAACCAGGCACGCACCTGCTCCAGGTGCATCACGTCGGAGGAGATCGTCCCGTCCGACAATCCCGCCGCCGCCCGCGCGAGCACGAACCCGGCCAGCACGTCGGTCTCCAGCGCTTCCACGTCTTCGGCGGTGGCCGGGGCCCGCGCCACCCGAAGATCCTTCACCACCGCCAGACCCAACGTCGGCCTCCTCGCCTTCACTTGAGCGGCAGGAAGCTCGGCCGTATCGACAGAGCTTCACGAAGAGTGAAGCTACATCAACTCAACGTGATCGAACTTGAGAAGGCAGAAAGTTCCAGCTCCCAGGCCAGAAAGGCGGTAACAGGGGCGGTAGAGATGGCTGGGAACTCAGGGGTTATTTCTTACTGATCGGTGGCTAGGAGTTGTCCTCGGCGAATGCGGCGATCGCGGCGGGCTCGGTCTCGGACCGGGCCGTGCGTGCGCGTGCTGCCGTCGGGGAGCCGGAGCTGCACCTCACACCGAGCGTGGCCGTGGCCGACCCGTTCAGCCGCGCCGTGGTCTCGACCTCGGCGACGAGCACGGACGACTCGTCGAAGGTGGAGATCCGCGCCGAGCGCGCCTACCTGTGACCGATCCTCGCCCTGCTCTGCTCGACGGCGGCCGGCGCCATCCATCACTTTGACCACGAAACCGCTCCGGCGCGCGCCGGAGCGGTTTCGTGGAGAATAAGGAACTAATACCGGCTCAGCTCACCACGAGGTGGTCAGCAATTGCGGATGGACCAGACGGGCGACCAGTACTGGTCGTGCACCTGATTGTCCGGCCTGAACGTCCTCAGCACATTGCTGCCCTGATCATAGAATGTGGATAGAACGTTATTGGTCTGGTTGTCCAGGAAGTAGCCCGTGTCTTCCCAGTTGGAAAGCCCGTATCGGTTACAGCTGAGGAGTTCGAAGTCCTCCCACTTGCCGACGGAGTAGTCCCAGACGATGATGCAGAGCCATTGGGATGCGCAGACCCAGGGGCTGCCGGGGTCGCTGTGGTAGTTCCGCCCCGGTGCCGGGGACATCCCCGGTGACGCTGCGGCCAGGGACCGGGTTCGAGCGTCCGCGGGCGCTGCCGGGTGGGTCGCGACGACCTTGCCCGGGTTCTGCGTGGAGGCCGCCTGGGCCGGTACGGTGGCGCCCATCGCTCCGGCGGCCGATGCCGGTGTGGTGAGCCCGAGTGTGGTGGTGACGAGTACGAGAGCGCTGATCAGGAGCGATTTCCAGATCTTCATTCTTCCTCCGTGTCGTTGATTCGGCCGGTCAGAATTCGTCGCCGCATTCGTTACCGGCTCCCTGGATCGGGATGAAGGCCATCGCGTCGAAGGCCATGTTGATGGTGCTGTCGGCCGAGGCGTCGCCGATGTTGTTGAGCTGCACCCGCGCCCCGGGATAGAGGTCGTAGTTACCGAGGTAAACCCATTCGTCCTCACCCAGGTCGTCGAACCAGCCGGTGGTGCGCTGGTCGATCTCGCAGGTGCCGGGGTCGCCGTCCGTGGTGCGGTCCGGCCAGATGACGTACTCGGCGTGCTCGTACTCGCCGCCGTGGCTGGGCAGGTGGGCCACGACGTCGTAACGCCGGTGTCCGGTGCCTTCCAGGTCCGGGGACCAGGTCGCGGTCACCTGGTGGTTGGTGTTGTAGGTCGGGTCGAGGCGGTTGACCGGCGGGTACACGTGGGTGAACCACATGTGGCCCATGTAGCCGGCGCCGACCTGATGCAGGTCGACCTGGCCGAGTTCGGCGTTCAGCTGGGGCGGGAAGCCGCTCCGGAGGGTGAATTTCCCGTTCGGGGGGTGCATCTGGCAGCCGAGGGCGTACTGGTGGAGGTCGTTGAGGTCGTAGACGATCGGTACGCGGCCAAAGGTGCTGAACTCGTCGCTGCCGTAATCGATGATCTCGCAGGAGCGCGGGTAGATCCGGGTGATCGCCGGCGATCAGCACGACGGCGGCAGCCGCGACGATCGGGCCGATCCACGTTGTTCTCATCTGACCTCCAGGTAAAACGGCATGCGGTGCCGAAGAACGCCGTCGCGGACGTACGCCGATGGTCGGTGTGGCGAGGTGAGCGATATTCGTCCCGGCGGCGGAACAGCGCTGCCCGAATGCGATGAGCGGGCTCGACGAGACGCTGCGGTCTCAGCCCGCCTGGTGCGGGAGCCATTCATGATCAACAGCGTGCGCATGCGCCGTTGACCGGACTGTCGCGATCACTTGACTGTCGTGCGCCAGGTGCCTTGCGCCCCTAGTTGACCACTTCTAACCTGATCTGGGAAAGGTTGCCGGACGGTCCGCACAAGTCCATACAGCCTTCAGGAGTCCAGATGGGCGACAGCACTGGGGACCCGGACCTGTCGACCGTGTCGACGAAGAAAAGCTTCGGCCATTTGTTGACGGCTACGCGCGAGGCGGCAGGCCTGACCGTAAGGGATCTTGCCCGGAAAGCCGACGTGCCGTCCGGGACGGTGAGTGGTTGGGGCACCGGTCGTCACCTGCCGACCCTGTCGCAGAAGGCGATGTTCCTCCGGTTGCTCGCGGAGTGCGGGGTGACCGACGACGACCGCCTGCAGAAGTGGGTCGACTGCTGGCTGCGGCTGCGCCGTCCGCTGGGCCAGCGGCGAACAGGCGTCTCCACCCCGTACCGTGGGCTGGAGCCCTTTCAGACCGAGCACGCCGAGTGGTTTTTCGGCCGGTCAGGATTGACGGAGACGTTGCTGAAGCGCGTCACCACCACAGCGGAGCCACCGGGTCTGGTGATCGTGGTGGGCCCGTCGGGTTCGGGTAAATCGTCGGTGTTACGTGCGGGCCTGGTCGCCACCTTGTGCGGGGACACGCAGACCGGTGGCCGGCCATGGCACGGTGTGGTGCTGACACCGGGCGAGCATCCCGTTTCGGCGTTGGCGGCCCAGCTCGCGGTGCTGGGCGATATTCCGGGCGACCTGCTCGAAGCCGAACTGCGGGCTCGACCGGCGCTCACCGCGCAGCGGATACGGCGGCTGGTGACCGACCGGCTGATCATCGTGATCGATCAGTTCGAGGAGATCTTCACTCTGTGCGACGACACCGCCGAGCAGGGCGCCTTCCTGGCGGCGCTGCAGGCCCTGTGGGCGCCGACCGGCGACGCCGAGCGGCCGGAGTCTGGACCGCGGGTGGTGGCCGGCATGCGGGCGGACTTCTATCCGGACGCGCTCCGCTGGCCGCTGCTGGCCCGGGCGCTGCAGGACAACCAGGTGACGGTCGGACCGATGACCGAATCCGAGCTGCGGCAGGCCATAGCCGAGCCGGCCCGTCTCGCCGGTATGGAGGTCGACGACGGGCTCATGCACCTGCTGCTCCGCGAGCTCGCCCCAGCCGACGCGGCCCGCGGCGCCCATGACATCGGTGTGCTGCCGCTGCTGTCCCATGCCCTGCTGGCCACCTGGGAGCAGAGCCCGCATCCGACGATGACCGTCGCGGACTACGCGGCGACGGGTGGAATCCGCGGGGCCATCGCCAAGACCGCGGAGGCGGTCTATGCCGACCTCACCGACGCGGAGCGGGGTCTGGCGCGGCGGCTGTTCCTGCGGCTGGTACACGTGGGCGACGACACGCCCGACACCCACCGCCGGGTCCGTCTGGAGGAACTCACCGGCAGCCCGCAGGAGGCCCTCTATGCCGAGACCCGGCAACTGCTCGGCCGCTACGTCGACCAGCGGCTCATCACGGCCGACGCCGACGGGGTGGAGATCAGCCACGAGGCGCTGCTGCGGGCCTGGCCGCGACTGCGGGAGTGGATCGACACCGATCGCGCCGGCCACCGTCTGCATCGGCGGTTGACCGACGCCGCCCGAAGCTGGCAGGACGCGGATCGCGACCCGACCGCCTTGTATCGCGGTGTACGACTCGACGCGGTGCTCGACTGGGTCAACAGGCAGGACCATCGCGAGGTGCTCAACCGCCTTGAGCAGCAGTTCGTCGACGCCAGCAGCCAGGTCAGCCGGGCCGAACGTCTACGGGAACGCGCCCGGACACAACGTCTGCGCTGGCTGGCCGGGGCGCTCGCCACGCTGCTGGTGCTCTCCGGGGTCACCGCGGTCTATTCGGTCCAGCAACAGGCGATCGCCGAGCGGGAACGCAACTCGGCGATCTCCCGGCAGGTCGCGAGCACGGCGAACCGATTACGCGACAGGGATCCGGCGCTGGCCGCGCAGTTGGCTGTCGCGGCCTACCAGATCGCTCCCACGGTCGAGGCACGTTCGAGCCTGATCGCCTCCTCCGCCGGCCCGGCGGTGACGCGCATGCTGCGTCCAGACGGTGCGCGGCAGGCCATTGCCGTCAACCCGGCGGGAACCCTGGTCGCGGCGGCCGGCGCGACCGAGTCCGACACCACGGTCCTGCTGTGGGACCTGCGCCGGCCCGACCGGCCCGCGCTCCTCGGCGCACCGCTGGCCGGACATACCGCACCGATCTCCGCCGTGGCGTTCTCCCCTGACGGCCGGACGCTGGCCACCGGATCAGCCGACATGACGGTGCGACTGTGGAACGTCTCCGACCCCGCGCATCCCGGCCTGCTCGGCAGGCCCCTCACCGGACCGCTCGGCGAGGTCCTCGCAGTCGAGTTCAGCCCGGACGGCACCGTCCTGGCGGCGGGCGGCCGCGACAGAACCGTCAGGCTCTGGGATGTGCGCGAGCGTGAACATCCAGTCGTGACCGGCCCGGCGCTCACCGGAGCGGCAGACGCCGTGCAATCCGACGCCTTCACCTCCGACGCCTTCATCTCCATCGCCTTCACCTCCATCGCCTTCACCTCCGACGGCCGCCTGCTGGCCGCCGCGGACGCGGGCGGAGCCGTGCACGTCTGGAACCTCGCCGACCCACGCCATCGACCGCTGGGCCCACCCCTGGGGTTGCCCACCCCCGTCAACGCCGTCGCGTTCAGCCCTGACGGCGCGACCCTCGCGGCCGGAAGCATCGACGGCACCGTGCGCCTGTGGACCATGACCGCCCCCGCTCGACCGGCCCCGGCGGGGACGCTCACCGGAGGATCAGGCTGGGTCAACGCGATCGCGTTCAGTGCGGACGGAACCCGCCTGGCCGTCGCCAACGACGGCGCCAAGGTCCAGATCTGGGACATGAAGCGCCACGAACGGCAACTGGACCTCCCGCACGCGGAGCCGGTCACCGCTGTCGCCTTCCGCGACCACGATCACGTTCTCTATACCAACAGCACCGACGGGATCATCCGCGAGTGGAGGGTGCCAGGCCCGACCCTGCCGACAGCGCGACGCTCCATCACCGCGCTGGTCTTCCATCCCGGCAGTCCACTGCTGGTCGACGGGGGGACGGATCTGCAGATCTGGGATCTGACCAGCCTGGACCGGCCATCGCCCGTCGGGCGGCCGCTGAGCGCCCCAGCCGGCTCCGATCGCCTGACCGGCACGGTCGCCCTCAGCCCGGACGGTCACACCCTCGCTTCGGGAACCCTCGCCCAGGGCACCGTCCTGCTGTGGGACATCACCGCCCCGGACCGCCCCGGGCAACCCATCAGCCTGCCCGGCCACATGGCGTTGATCCGGAACGTCACCTTCAGCGATGACGGTCATCTGCTCGCCAGCACCAGCGACGACGGCGGCGACGGCGACGACGACGACGGCACGGTACGGCTGTGGGACACCACGAACGCGCACCGCCCCACCGCCCTGACCACCCTCACTCCGCGCATCGGATTCATCTACGCCGCCGTGTTCAGCCACGACGGACATACTCTCGCCGCCGCGACGCAGAACGGTTACCTGCTGCTCTGGGACATCCGCGACCCGCGACAGCCCACGGCGATCGGCCGGCCGATCGCCGTGGCCCTCGATGACGCCCGCTCGCTCGCCATCAGTCCACACGGCACCACCCTCGCCATAGGAATAGGAGACGGCAGCGTCCGCCTCTGGGACATCGCCGATCCCGCCGCACCGATCAAGCTGGGAGAACCGATCACCGGACCCGACGGCGTCCTCAATGCTTTGGCGTTCAACCCCGACGGGTCGAAGCTCGCGGGCGGCAGCGGCACCGGACAGACGTGGATCTGGGACATGGCCGATCAACGACACCCGCTCCCGCTGGCCGTCCTTCAGTCACCGAAGGGGGCCGCCTGGAGCGTGCAGTTCAGCCCGGACGGACGCATCCTGGCCGCCGCGACAAGCGACCTGGCCGCCGCGACAGGCGACATAAACCTCTGGGACATCGAACCCGACCACGTCATCCACCAGATCTGCGCGACCGCGGGAGACAAGATCACCGAAGCCGAATGGGCCAAACATGTATCAGGCACAGCCTACGAGCCGATCTGCCCCTGACCCGGTCACGCCTGGGCGAAGCAATCTCCGCTCGCATCACCGCCGAGCACCACTCCGCCCGTCGTCGACGCACCCGCTGACCAAGCCAGCCCCCCAGCTCCGACATCGGTTCCGCCATTGATGCAACATGCCTTCAATGCCAGCCAACGTGCCTGACATGCCTTAAAAAATCATCTCACTCTGACCTGCGAGAAGAGGCCAAGAACCCAAGATAACGATTGCTCCGCCGGGCGAGGGCCGCGGGCACGCCAATCTGTAGGATCCGCGTTCTTCTGTCGAAATCCGCACCTCCGTGTCAGTTGGTTGTCGGATTCGACATGCCGAGGCGGACCGGCAGATCAGGGTTTCAGTCCACTCGACTCAAGCTTCCAAGCGAGCCGACATGACGGGAGGATTCGACACGCCCGCGCGGACCAGCGCACCCGACAGATCGCGCGGACTGTCCACCAAGCGCAGGTCCAGACGTTGCCATCCGACACGAAACTGCGGATCCTACACGACGCACGCGATCCCAGCCAGAACACTCAAGCCGGTGCCGCTCTTCGAGGTGCTGTTCACGGGGTGATCTCCGGCTGCTCGGGGCGGGCGAGTTGGAGGAACGGCAGTGGGCAGCAGCCCGCTTGAGCGCATTCGAGCAGATCCGAGCAACCGGCCTCGATGGTCTGCTCGAGCGCGGTGCGGATCACGGTGAGGTCGGCGATGCGTTCGTTGACCTCGATGAGTTTCAACTTCGCCCGCTCGGCCAACGCCGTGTCGGCGCGGCCGTGGTGGTGGGTGGCGGTCTCCAGCAGTTCGGCGACTTCGTCCAGGGTGAATCCGAGCCGCTGGGCCGCTTTGATCACCCGTAGGACGGTGACGGCCTCGGCGGGGTAGAGACGGTGGCCGCCCAAGGTGCGTTCGGGTTCCGCAAGCAGGCCGCGCCGCTCGTAGTAACGCAGCGTCTGGAGGTTGACCCCGGCGGCGTCGGCGAGTTCGCCGCTGCGCAGCCCCTCGTAGCCGCTCATCCCGTCCACCCGTCAGCGACCGTCTCCGGCGAGGCGTTGCGCCGGGCGAGGGTTTCGAATCCGTCCAGCGTCGGCTCGGCGTCCGGAGGCGCCGCGATCGAGACCGCCAGGCCCGTCTCGGTGTTCTCATAGGAGAAGGCCAGGAACGCGCAGCACTGCTGCTCGGCTTCGAACAACTCCCGCACTCGGGCCGCATCGGCGCCAGCGTCGAAGGTGAGCCGGAGCCGCAGCGGTTCACGCTCCATCCCGGTTAGGCTCGTGGCGAACAGCGCCTCGAAATCGGTCAGCCGGTCGACCATCTTGTTCGGCGTCAACGTGCACATGATCGGCAGGTCGTTCATCATCGGCGCCCTTCTCCGGCTACCCCGGCGGCGGCCACACCCCGACGGTAAGCCTGTACCTAAGTATCGGATGCAACCCCAATCTCGCCGAGCAGGGTCCGAGCGCAGAAGTGCGAGCGGCTGTCGTCCCGCCTGAGGTCATCGCCGTCTGCGGGCGACGGTAGCGGCGTAGCCGGGCCGGGTGTTCCCAGCGGCTTGGGTCCATTCGGTAGCGGTGGAGATGTGCAGGCCGAGGAGCTTGCTGACGACAACGGCGGGCAGGTGCGAGGCGAGGTCCATCAGCGCGGTGCTGCGTCCGGGGCGGCTGTGCGCTCCGACCGCGTTCAGGAGGTGGTTCAGGCTCGCAGGATGTATGTGCTTTCCGGCGTACTGGCCGGGGAACAGCCAGCGGTGGCCGGTTTCCCCGAGGACGGCCGGATGGTGGCCCGCGGCGGCCAGCTTGCGGAGGAGTTCACCCAGAGGCGCCGGGACGTCGACCGGTCTGGTGCCGAGTCGGAGACGCATCCGGCCTGGGCTGGCAATGATCTGGTCGGCGGTCAGGGATGCGATCCGGCTGACGGTCTGGCCGTAGAGCAGGACGAGGCAGCCGGCCACGCGGGTACGGGTGTCGAGGCTGTCGTCGTGCAGGAGCTGGTGGACGATGCGCCAGCGTTCGTCGTCTTCAATGGCGGTCTGGCCCCGGCACGGACGGTCGGTGTTGGGGAAGGTGACGGCGCTGAGGTGGCGTTGCTTGGTGGCCCAGCTGATGAACCGGCGGACCTCCTGTCGGCCGGGGCCATCGGAGGTGAGCCAGGCATCGAGGTCGGCCTGAGTGCAGGTGGCCAAAGTGCGGTCGTGGTCGCGGAGCCAGCTGAGGAAACGGATCGCGGCGCGGATCTCGGTTCGTGGCGGGGCGACCTGGCCGTAGCTCAAGGGCTTGCGGGCTGAGGCCCGACGCAGTTGTCGAAGGACCGACCAGGTACTGAAGCTGCGGATGAGCTTCAGGTCGTCGCGTTTCTCTACCTGGTTGATGGTCTTCGTCAGCCAAGCCTCGAACGCGACGAGGTATTCATCGCGCAACGGCAGGAGGCCCGCGGCGACGAGCGCTGCCCGGAGGCTGGCTATATCGCGAGAAGTGCCGAGCTGGTCGAGGAAGTCGTGGTCGAGGCCGCCATCCGCGGTGCGGAGTCGCTGGAGCTGCTCGCGTTTGCTGGTCCTCTCCAAGAGGTTGAGCAGCGGCAGGGGACGGCCGGAGGTGAGGGCTTGGACGATGCCCTCGAGGTCGGGGCGGATGGCTCCGTCGGGGTCGGCGAACAGGTCACGCAGCCAGCGGATCGCGGCGCAGCGGTTGCATAGCAGGTCGTGATACAGGTGCTCGACGGTGCCGCAGGTGCGGCATTCACGGAGGAACCGCGGGTCGGCGCGATGGCAGTTGCGGCAGATCGGCCCGTCGGACGTCCGGGTGATGACGCGGGAGTCGCGGCCGCAGGTCGAGCACGGCTCGGTGGTCTCTCCGCACGCCTGGCAGAGTGCGCCGCCGTCTTCGGCCCGGTATGCGATCAGCCGGACGTTGCCGCAGCGGACGCACGGCGCCTTGCCTCGTGAGCAGGACAGGCAGATCGGGGTTTCGGTCGTGGACCGGTAGCAGGGTTTGGACTTGCCGCACCGGGAGCAGACCGCTACCGGCTCGGTATGGCAGGACCTGCACAAGGGTGTACCGGCGGGGCCGCGTCGGCACGGGGCCCGGCGTCCGCACCCGCCGCACGTCTCATGGTTTGCGGGGTCGGCTTTGGTACACCGATCGCAGACCGGATCGCCGTCCGGAGTCCGGGAGGCGATATCCCCGACTTCGCCGCAGCGTCCGCAGGTGCGGCGAAGGCCGATGGCGTAGCAGCGGCGGCAGCAGCGCAGGTCACCGTGCTTGAACCTCAGTGGGAGGGTGCGGCCGCAGATCGGGCAGGATGGCGCGATGATCGAGCGGGCACCGCGGCTGATCAGGGCTTCGGTTAGCGCGATCACCCGCGGCGACCCGTGGGCTCCTTCGCCGGTGAGCAAGGTCGGCCGGTCGCGGAGCTGTTGGAGAACCCCGCGTCGCTGGGCGGCGGTTGGAAGGACTTCCTCCAAGATCTGAGTGAGGGTTTCACCACTCAGGCCGGTGTCGAGGGTGTTCACGATGACGGCAATCTCGGCGATCTCGTCTTGAGGCTCGGGCCGATGCTGCCGGCAGCGGGGACGGCCGTCCCGGTCACGTCCGGACACTTCGAGCGTCTTGCCGCACACCGCGCAGGGCGATCTGGGTTTGCCAACGGTCGAAGCGGCGCAGGCCTGGCACATTCGGCGCCCCTCCACGACCCGAGCGAGGTTGCCAGGCCTGTCGCAGCGGCCGCACCGGGGTGGCGTGATCCGCGTGGGGTTGTGCGGCTGGAGCTCACGGATCAGCAGCTCGATCAGGCGCGGACCTTCAGGCCGGCCGCTGGTGAGCAGGTCGGCGTCCTTCGCCAACGCAACGGCCAGCCGCCGAAGCTTCGCCACAGTGTCGGCGACCTGGTCGACCGCCACCGCGATCCAGCCGACCTTGAGGGCGGGTTCCGCCTCGGCCACGGCCTCGATGATCAATTCGCGGGGCTCGGTCAGCACCCGGGAAGGCGTCGTCATCAGGGCTCAGGGGTTACGCGGGCCCGTCGCGGACGGAAGTCACCGACACCGGGCTCTGGGCCGCCTGTATCCTCGGGCTGCTCTCCGGAGGCGGTCTTGCGGCGGCGGCCGGTCTCCCGGACCGGTTCGATCAGCTCTTCCATTCGGCAGCCGAGGATGTCCAGCAGAGCCATCAAGATCTTCATGCTCAGCCGTTCGGGCTTCTCGGCGACCAGCCGGTAGATCTGGCTCGACGACAGATTCACGCCCCGCTCCAGCAGCAGCGGCCGCAGATCGGTGGTGGAGAACATGCCGCGGGTCGCCATGACCTCGCGCAGGTGCCACCGGTAGTCCAGCTTGGCGGTCATCTTCTCTCCCGCTCCTGCTCGAAGGCCCGGTCCAGGGCCTTGCGCATCATCGTGTTCATGAAGTCCGTACTCACGCCCGTGTAGATCGCCGTGGTCGAGGCGAACCGGTGGCCTACCTGGTCCTGGACGAACTTCGGGTCGACGCCGTCTTCCACCAGATGCGTGACGTAGGCGTGGCGGAGGCAGTGCGGGACCAGATCCGCATCCATGCCGAGCTCGTCGCGGTAGGCGGCGAACCGGGCCTCGACGTGGCGGGGCTGAAGGCGCCCGCCGCGCTCGGTCAACCACACCGCTTTCAGATCGTGAGGGTTCCGAAACCGGGGCCGGATGTTGATCAGGTAGTCCTCCAGCGCGTCCACCGCCCACGGCATGACGCTGGCGACCATGCGGCGGCGCGGCCCCGACCCTCGTGAGCCTTTGCCCCAGCGGACGTTCGTGTTCCCGTAGCGCCCCAGCTCGGGGGCCGCTGGATTGCGGTAGAAGTCGGTGGTGTCCAGGCCGCATGACTCAGCGCACCGCAACCCCCACCCGTAGATCGTCTTGAAAACGGTGGCGTCCCGGTAGGCGGCGAGCGCGCCCTTGCGCCCCAGTCGCACCGCCCGCTCGACCTGGTTATCGGCGTGATCCAAGAACGCCTGAATCTCCTCCCGGGTCATCGGCCGGCGGTCAGGATCGCCTTCGTAGCCGGTCAGGTGCGCGGCGGTGTTCCATTCGTGGCACACCTGCACTGGATGCGTGCCGAACAGGGCCTCGCACCGGGCTGCCCAGCCGTAGTGCGGTGAGGTGATGTAGTCGCAGAACAGGCGTAGCGCCCCCTGGTAGCTGCGGAGCGTGGAAGCCTTCCCGCCGTCCGCCACCAGGGTTGACGACCAGTCGTCCACCTGGCCTGAGGTCCAGTTCCACGGATATTCACCGCTGAAGTCGACGAACCGAGAGATCACCGACCGGCGGTCCTTGATCGTCGAGGGATCGAGGCGCCGTGCCTGTTGCTGCTTCAACCAGCCGTCGAGCATCGCCTCCAGGACAGCATCCTCGGGGTGCAGCAGCGTCACGCCGTCGACCAGCTCAAGACGAGCCGATCCCGGAAGCAGCTCTTTGCCTTCACCCACGGAACGCCTCCCGCCATCAGACGCATGAATCATGCATCAGATGCGAGTGGGTTCGCATCACTCCTGCTAAAACTGGTCACTCAGGATCCTTCCGCGTCAGAGTTAATGAACCAGTCCCGGTCCGAAACACCTATCAACCGCGGGTAGTTTGATCGCCCCGTTGGAAGAGGTTGGAGCAGGT
>NZ_JBEZYD010000040.1:0-130403 GCF_040638335.1 Nonomuraea sp. NPDC026600 | reverse complement strand
GGTTACATTCCGAACCCGGAAGTTAAGCTTCCCAGCGCCGATGGTACTGCACTCGGGAGGGTGTGGGAGAGTAGGTCACCGCCGGACAATCTTTGATTCAGAAAGGGCTCCACGCATACGCGTGGGGCCCTTTCTGCGTTATGAGGCCAGGTCCGCCGCTAGAGGCTCCGGCCAGTCGCTCTCTGTGAGGAAGTACAGCGTGCTGGGGCGGTCTGTCCAGCTCGCGTAGACCACGCACGTCCTCCCGTTCACCGCCTCTACCAGCAAAGCGGCGGATATGCAGGGAGAACGTCACCGCGTGCGGGTGCGTACCGTCGCTCGGGCGCGGTGACGTGACAGGGCGGCGGCCATGCCACGCCGGACAATGGCGCTGGCCCGGGGGCCGGCTCTCCTCTACAAGCTCACGAGGCCGACCTGTACGGGACCGCGACAAATGTGCAGGTCCGCGGATTGGAGTCGTACAAGCCGCTTGGCAGGTTCAGGATTGGCTAATTGCGCTTCGGCGCGCCCGGGTCCAAATCGAGGAACCAAATCGCTTATCCGCGAAGAACGAAGACACCCCAGCCCAGGTACTGCCTGCCATACTCGAGATGAGAGCGGCGTGCATGGTTCAAGAATTGCCGCAAGTCCGGTGCCTCGGGGTCGTCGGGATTGTCGCGTAGCCATTCGCTCAGCGTCCACCATTGCGCGGCGACGTACCTGTCCCAGGTGTCTTGGTTCGCCAGGACCATTTCCACCAGCTCGTAACCGGCGTCCTCGATGCGCTCGGCCGTACCGGACAACGAGGTGAACAGGTCGCTCGGTACTTGAAGCGATGCGTACGCTTCGGGCGGTGGCGGGCTGTTCCAGTAGCAATCGCCGACCAGGGCGAGGCCGCCAGGGCGGAGCAGGCGGCGCATGAGAGCGAGCGTGCCGGTGAGGCCGTCGCCGATCCAGGTGGCACCGATGCACGAGACGATGTCGTACGAGTGCGGTTCGTCCTCGTAGGTTGCCGCGTCCGCCTCCACGAAGCGTACCTGATCGGCTACGCCGAGCTCGTCGGCACGTTCTCTGGCGGCGTCGAGGAAGACCTTGCTGATGTCCACGCCTACCCCGTGTGAGCCGTAACGGACGGCCCAGCGGGTGAGCATTTCGCCTTTTCCGCAGGCGAGATCCAGTTGGCGGGTGCCTGGCCTGATCCGGCAGATTTCGCCGATGAGGTTCAGTTTTTCGTCGGTGATGGCGTTCAGAATGCGATGGCCCGACTCGGCGATCTCATGGAAGCGGAGCGACATGTCCAGTAGTTTTCCCGAAGCGTTCAATCGCCGCGACCGAATATGCGGGCCGGGGCAGGCTCAGTGACGTGCTGCGGCTTGCTAGGCTGGTGGTACCGGGCCATCCCACCGCGGGTGGCCTTCTTCGCGTAAGGCCCGAAAACGGGGCGGCGACCTGCCACGGCGGACCGTCATGTGACGTACGAGTCTGCTGAGTGAGCCAACGAAATGGACCAGAAGTGAACAGTGATAACGGATCGGACGGCGGACAGCGCGAACGGGGGGACGGCGGAGACAAGCGCCCCCAGGACGGTGACAGGAGCGGCGGGTACGGCTCCCGCGGGCGTGACCAGCGCGACTCCAGGGGCGACCGTCCGTTCCGTTCCGATGACAGGCCGCATTCCGGCGACCGCGGGGCGCGACGCGACGGTGGCGACCGTGGGGCGCCGCAGGATCGTGGGCGCGGCGAGCGTTCCGGATACCAGGGACGCAGCGACCAGGGGACCGGGCGCGATGGCGGAGGATATCGCGGGCCGCGCCGTGAGGGCGCGCCCAGTGATGACCGTGGGCCTCGTCGCGAAGGCGGGTTCAGCGGTGACCGCGGCCCCCGTCGTGAAGGCGGATATAGCGGTCCCCGCCGTGAGGGCGGGTCCGGCGATGACCGTGGCCCTCGTCGTGAGGGTGGTTACGCCGGTCCGCGTCGTGAGGGCGGGTTCGGTGGCGACCGCGGTCCGCGTGGCGAGGGTGGTTACCAGGGTGGCGATCGTGGGCCGCGCCGTGAAGGTGGCTTCCGCGATGATCGAGGCGGACGCGGTGGCGATGACCGTCGTCCGTTCCGCGACCGTGACGATCGTGGCCCGCGTTCTGACAGTGGGTCCGGCGATGACCGTGGCCCTCGCCGTGAAGGCGGTTACGCCGGCCCTCGGCGTGAGGGTGGTTACGCCGGTCCGCGTCGTGAGGGCGGGTTCGGTGGCGACCGCGGTCCGCGTCGTGAGGGTGGTTACCAGGGTGGCGATCGTGGGCCGCGCCGTGAGGGCGGCTTCCGCGATGACCGTGGGCCCCGTCGCGAAGGTGACGCGCCACGTCGTCCGTTCGGCGACCGTGGTCCGCGCGCCGATGGCGGGTTCCGCGACAACCGGGGTTCGCGCCCTGAGGGTGGCGAGGATCGTCGTCCGTTCCGCGACCGCGATGACCGTGGCCCGCGTAGTGAGGGTGGTTACGCCGGTCCGCGCCGCGAGGGCGGGTTCCGTGACGATCGGGGTCCGCGTGCGGGTGGGGACCGTGGTGGTTTCCGCGACCGTGACGGTGGCGGGGATCGTCGTGGTTTCCGTGATCGTGACGACCAGCGCCCGGGCGGGTTCCGTGGCGACCGAGGCGCACGTCCTGAGGGCGGTGCCGACCGTGGGCCCCGTCGCGAAGGTGACGCGCCACGTCGTCCGTTCGGCGACCGTGGTCCGCGCGCCGATGGCGGATTCCGCGACAACCGGGGTTCGCGCCCTGAGGGTGGCGAGGATCGTCGTCCGTTCCGCGACCGCGATGACCGTGGCCCCCGTGGTGAGGGTGGTTACGCCGGCCCGCGCCGCGAGGGCGGCTTCCGTGACGATCGGGGTTCGCGTCCCGCTGGTGGTGATCGTCCGTCGGGTGGCGACGATCGTCGTCCGTTCCGTGATCGTGATGACCGTGGGCCGCGCCGTGAGGGCGGTTACGCCGGTCCGCGCCGTGAAGGCGGGTTCGGCGGCGATCGGGGTCCGCGTCGTGAGGGCGGGTTCCGTGATGATCGGGGTCCGCGTGCGGGTGGGGACCGTGGTGGTTTCCGCGACCGTGACGACCAGCGCCCGGGTGGGTTCCGTGACGATCGAGGTTCGCGTCCCGCTGGTGGCGATCGTCCGTCGGGTGGCGACGATCGTCGTCCGTTCCGTGATCGCGATGACCGTGGCCCCCGTCGTGAGGGCGGTTACGCGGGTCCGCGCGGCGAGGGCGGGTTCGGTGGCGACCGTGGTCCGCGCCGTGAGGGCGGCTACCGTGACGATCGTGGCCCGCGCGGCGACGACCGTTCCCGTCCGTTCTCCCGCGACTCTCATGACGACCGGGCTTCCAGCGGCACCCGTGCCAGGTTCGGCCGTTCCGAGGACGACGCTCCGCAGCGCGAGCCGCTGCCCGAGGTCGCGCCCGACATCACCGCCGAAGAGCTCGACAAGGAAGTACGCGACGAGCTGCGCTCTCTCCCCGGCGACCTCGCCGAGTTGGTGGGCAGGCACATGGTCGCCGCCGAGCGCGCACTCGAGGAGGACGACCCCGATCAGGCCCACGAGCACACCAAGGTGGCCCGCAGGTTCGCGGCCCGCATCGGTGTCGTGCGTGAGGCGGCGGGCATTGTCGCCTACCGCGCGGGGCACTTCTCCGAGGCTCTGAGCGACCTGCGCGCGGCGAGGCGGATGACCGGCTCCGACGCGTACCTGGCGGTCATGGCCGACTGCGAACGCGGTCTCGGTCGCCCGGAACGTGCTCTCGACTTGGTCCGTTCACCCGAAGCCGAACGCCTCGACAGGGCGGGACGCATCGAGCTGTCCATCGTCGAGTCCGGCGCCCGCCGCGATCTCGGCCAGAAGGACGCCGCCGTCATCACCCTCCAACGCCTGCCCGAACTGCGCGACACGCAGGCGAAGCCCTGGTCGGCTCGTCTCGCGTTCGCGTACGCCGACGCGCTGGCCGACGCGGGTCATCAGGAGGCCGCCACCGACTGGTTCGCCAGGGCGATGGCCTTCGACGAGGATGGCGAGACGGATGCCGCTGAACGGTACGCCGAGCTGACGGGCGCCGTCATCGAGGACGTCGAAGAGGACTTCGACGACGAGGACGACTTCGAGGACGCAGGTAGGGCCGACCAGGCCGACGAAGTGGACGAGGACGTCGACGAGGACGCGGCTTTCGCCGAGGCAGGCGACCTTCTGGACGACCTCGAGCCCGCTGACGATCAGACTGCCGACGCCGAACCTGCGGATCAGCAGGACGACACGGCTGGCCAGGGGGACGACACGGCTGTCCAGCAGGACATCGACGACCAGGATAGGTCCGCTGACCTCCAGGACATCGACGATGACCAGGATGAGTCGGCTGACCTGCAGGACGTCGACGACGACCAGGATGAGTCGGCTGACCCGCAGGACGTCCACGATGAGCAGGACGGGTCCGCCGGCCAGGCGGAATCCGCCCCTGAGCCGGTCGAATCCGCTTCTGAGCAGGACGCCACCGGGGAGGTCGCACCCGAAACCTCCGAGCCCGGCGACATCCTGGACGGTTCGGAGGACGCCGAGTCCGAGTCCGGCGACGTGCTTGACGGCCCAGGCACGACGCGGTCGGACGCCTCGGTGTCAAAGGCCCGTCTGCCGGAGGTCCCGATCACGCTAGGCATCAGTCCGGCGTTCATCGAGCCCGACTTCGGCGACATCCTGGACCAGTCCGACGAACCAGCCGAGGACGCCCCCAAGCGCGACTCCAAGCGCGAAGACTGACGTCCCGCTCCGCCGTACACCTCGCAGAGGTGTACGGCGGAGTCATGCGGCCGGTTGCTGGTACGGCATGCCGGTTCTTCGACCCGCAGGTCGTACCAGAAGGTCAGGGCGAGACGCGGTCGAGCCAGTGGTAGATGCCCGCGACGTTCGACGGGGCGCCGCTCAGTAGCTCGAACTGTTCCGCGGTCTCGTCGTCCGCTCTGAGTGCTTGGTACCGCTCCCTGGTGCGGTCCCTGACCATGGCGACGGCGTGGTCGAGGTCCAGGCCCTCCCCGTGTACCTGGCGGGTGAGGTCGACCCAGACACGAAGTTCCTCCGCGGACCGTTCGAGCGTCTCCTGTACGTCGCCGACCGGTCCATAGTGGCTGAACAGCAGCCGCTGCGGACCAAGCGCCTCGAACATCGCGATCGAGTTGAGCGCCGTCTCCAGGTCGAAGTCCGGAGGCGGGGTGGCCGGGCGCAGGTCCCCGGTCTGCGGCAGGTACACGCCGACGGCGTCACCCACATACAGGTCGCCGGTGGCGGAGTCGATGAGGCCCACGTGATGCTTGGCGTGGCCGGGGGAGTAGTGGCTGTTCAACGTCCTTCCGTTGCCCAGGTCGATGGACCCGGTGTCGCCGAGCGCGACGATGCGGTCGGCGTCGGTCGGCGACAGTTCACCGAAAAGCGTGTCGAGGCGGTCGCCCCACACCATCCTCGCGCTGGCCATCAATCTTGAAGGATCGGCCAGGTGTCTGGCTCCCTTCTCATGCACCACGATCTGGGCAGATGGGAAGAATTTCGCCATGTCTCCCGCGCCGCCGGCGTGGTCCAGATGGATGTGCGTGACCACGACCGTGGCCAGGTCCTCGGGGCCCACGCCGAGCGCGGCCAGTGCGTCGCGAACCACGGGCGCGGAGGTCGAGGTGCCGGTCTCGACCAGGCATGGGCGATCACCGAGGATCAGGTACCCCGCTGTGATGCCCGAATAGCCCGCCATCCTCGTATCGATCTCATAGACGTCGCCGCCCAGGGCGGTGATGTTGTCCACAGTCACTCCCGATCCGCTGCCGTTATCCCCAGAATGGCGTTCGAGCCGATCCGGCGTCCCCCTCATCGTAAAGAGTGATCTCACCAGAACGCCGATGGGAGGACGACAGTGGATCGCAACGAGGTCGTACTGGTGGGAAGGCTGTCCGCGACACCAGAGGACAAGCCCCTGCCGAGCGGTGACATTCTCACGAAATGGCGCCTGATCGTGCGCCGCCCGCACCACAGAAGCGATCAAACGATGACGGACAGCGTGCCATGTGCGACCTTCGATCCCGAGGCGGCCGCGTTCGTCCGCAGCCTCAGACCCCGCGACACCATGGAGATCAAGGGCGCCTTCCGGTGCCACGTCTACGGCCCGACAGCCGCCAAGATCTGGCGCTATGAAGTCGAGGTCAGCATGGCCAAGGCAGCCCCACCTGACACAGCGGTCCAGCCGAGGCCGTCACGAAAGCCGCGGAAACCATTCCCACCCCCGCGGACTCGGCGACTCGGGAACGACCCGGAGCCTCCGGAAGGTCAGGACTTCCGGCGAGACCCGGCGCCGCCGCCGCAAAGCCCAGAGCCTTCCGGTAGTGCGATGGCTCGGGATGCGCCCAACATCATGGCATCCGTCCCACAGCCACGCCCAGCCCCCGACCTGGCCCAAACTGGCTAGCGATCGCTCTCCCTGTGGCTGCGGGGGGCGTCCGCCAATGGGCGGTGGGTCGGTGGGTGGCGAACGGGCAATGCCTGCGGACATCCGCGCTGCCCGCTTCCCCCGTCTGGCGGCCCTTCCACCTCTTCCATCCCTTCCTTCCCGAACAGTCCCGAGCCGGTCCGGCGCTGCGAGTGATCGGTGGCCACGTCGGCCGTGGTGGGGTGCGGAAACGGGGGTTGATCTCGCTCGTCGAGCAGTAATGGCACACCAGAGCGGAGGCGTTGAGCGGCGACCGCACGTCTCCCAGCCACGCCATCCGTTGTACTCGCGCACCACATGGCCAGGCACTCATCGGCACAGAAGGCGCTCTGGAGCCACCTTCTGGTACCGGGATTACCGGACCGATGCTTCGCCTCAACCGGTGGCGAAGGTGCGAAGGACGAGGCCCGTTATGGGCTTGGGCCCAAAGGAGGTTGATTTGCGAGGGACACGCTCACCGCCCGCGGCGATGGCCAGCACGTCGTCGACGGCGAGCGGCTTCAGAATCACCGCGGTGCCACCTGTGTCGAGAGCCAGCTGCAGGGCGGCCTTCGGGTCATGATGCACGATCCGTACGGCCTGCTGATCATCCTCCATGCCCCACACCTTGGGCAGGACGAACTCACTGAGGATGGAGATGTTCAGCGAATTCCACCGATCGGAGCGGTCCGGCGGCATGGCGCGGGCGAGCTGCACCGGATCGGGGTTGGTGAGCAGGTGATAGCCACCTTCCCCGGCGAGCAGAAAGGCAGGCTCCCCGGCGGCTTCGAGCGCGGCCAGGCCCTGGCCGAGGTCGGCATGGTCGTGGACGCGCCACGATCCCTTGGCCCTGGCCGCCGCCTCGGCCAGGGGCAGGCCGGGGATGACGCGGTGGATGGCCTTGAGATCGGGTGGGTACGCGGTCGAGTCCACGAGCAACGCCAGTCCGAAGTCCCATGGGCCAAACGCGGATTGTCCTTGCTTGCTGCCATGCACACGCTGTCCTACGGGCTGAACCCCGTGGGCTGATGTGGCGATGGCGGGTTCCGGCTCCTGGTGAGGTCCGGCATGGGAGGCCGTGTTCTGGGTTGGTGTGGTGGTGAGTCTTGGGCCCTGGGTCGGTGGGGCCTGGGTTGGTGTGGTGGTGGGCACCGGGTCCTGGGTCGGTGGGGCCTGGGTTGGTGTGGTGGTGGGCACCGGGTCCTGGGTCGGCGGACCCTGGGTCGGTGTGGGGTTGGGCTGAGTGCCGTGGGCTGGCGCGGGGTTCGGCTCTGGTTCCGCGTCCAGATGCGGCTGGGCGTCCAGTGGAGAGAGGGCGGGAGGTTGTGGGGTGGCGGGTGAGGGTGTTGTGAGTGGGGGCCATGAGCCGGGGGCTTGGCTGGCGCGGGCCGCGTGCTCCTGGCGTTGCAGGACCCGGTATGTCGCGTACCTGTGGTGGCCGTCGGCTATGAGGGCTTGGCGGGTTCGGAGGTCGGTGTTGACGGCGTCGATCTCCGCCGGATCCGTGATCGCCCAGAGGCGGTGGTACAGACCGTCTGCCGTACGGGCCGTCACCAGAGGTGTACGTGTCGCGGCTACGTGATCCACCAGCCGGGTGGTCGTGCCTTGGCCGCCGTCGTAGAGGAGGAAAATGGGTTCGAGGTTGGCCTGGGTGGTGCTCATGAGGGCGAGCCGGTCGGCGACGGGGCCGGGGAAGATGTCCTCGTGGGGGAGGATGATCCGCCGAGCCGGGTCCGAGAGGGCGACGTCTCCGATGAGGCCGCGCTGTAGGACGCCCGGTCCGTGCTGCTCGTACACATAAAGGGCCGGTTGCTCGTCAGGCACCAGTACCTTCGCGTCCAGCCAGGCGAGGAGGGTGTTACGGGCTGCGCAATAGCGCTCGTCCGCTGAGGGTGCGGGCGTGTCGCCACATGGTTGGACCGCTGCGTCCTTGGGCGACGCACCATGTCGCTCCTCGCTGGGAGGTTCGTGGTCGTGGAGCTGTTCGGTGGCTTCTTCTGGTGGGGTGCTGTGCTGGCTGGTGGCTGGGGTGTCGGGCGTTCTGCTGTGGTGGTGACCGACCGGGATCCGGGACGGATCGTTGTCGTGATCGCCGGCTGCGATTCCGGAGCCGTCATGCGTGGCTATGGGGTCTTGGGGCTGGCGGATGCCGGCTGCGTCATCGGGCGCGCTCTGATGGGCGTTCTTGGTCAGGCTGTCCGGTGTGGCAGCGGACGGTTTGCCGTCTGTTCCTGCGACGGGGGCGGCGTCGTCTGAAGCGACGCTTGATGCCGTGCTGGGATGCGGTGGGTGTTCTTCGGGGGACTTGAGTGCCGCTGAGCAGGGAAGGATGAGGCGGACAACGTTGTTGGGATGAGAATCCAGCAGAGCGCGAACGTCGCCGTCGGCAATCAGGTCGTAGGGCGGGGAAGTCACCTTGGCGGGATCGTCGACCGTGAAGCGGACGCCGCGGAAGGGGCGTAGGAGTAGTCCATCGGGCACCGGCAGTTCAGGATTCCCCATACCGGGCATGCTCCCATAAGTGTCCGGGTCTTCCGGATGTCGCCCCCAAACCACCCAGCGATGCCTGATTCCGCGGCGAATTCAACCGAACCCCCTGTCAGCCGATGAAGGAGGCCTCACGCATGGTCCAAGGTAAAAACGTTCACGATGAATCCCCTGGATCTCCGGGCGGTGACGTTTACGACTGGTATCAGCGCGGGGTGAAGCTTTTGAAAGAGGGCAGTCCGGCAGCGGCCGCCGCACTGCTCAAGCGCGCCGCCGCCGCGGAGCCCGATTCGCGCAGCATCAGAGAGGCGCTTGCGCGAGCGCAGTTCAATTCGCGGCAGTACGCGGACGCTGCGGCGAGCTTCCGACAGATCGTCGACGCCAATCCGACGGAGGATTACGCGTATTTCGGGCTTGGGTTATCGCTGTGGCGGACGGGTGATGTTGAGGGTGCTCAGGAGCCTCTCGCGATCGCTGTGGCCATGCGGCCGGAGGAGCGGCACTACGTGTCCGCGCTGAAGAACGTGCGCGCCACTCTGCGGGCCCGCCGTGAGATGTAGGGGATAGGTAGCTTCGGCGGCTTGGTGTGCAACGCCGGTGCCGCGCAGGGGTCCGAGCGAAAATTCCCGCGTTCGGGGGCGGTCCGTGGGGACGAGTCATTGAGCGGGATCGCGCATGCTCTCAGCGGCTCAGGCATGGCCCGGGTACGTAAGACAGGGCTTGGCGGTCCGGGGGCTGGCCAGGGTGTCTCAGGCACGGGGTGGCGCTTCGATGCGGCTTGGCTGTCCTGGGCGCGTTCTTGATGCTTCGCGGGCATGAGCCCGGTGCATTGGATGCGGGTATGGGCTCCCGGGAGCAGCCCCGCGCTCGGGGAACGACCCCGATGTCCCGCTGGGAGGGCTTGCGCTCGGGCATGACCCGGTGTTCTGGATGTTGGTCTGGGCTATGGGCGCGGGCCGGGTGGCCGGGATACGTGTCCCGGTTCCTTGAGGCGGGCGCCAGACGGGGGTGAGTGGTCCGGTTGGGAGTGGTTCGAGCGCGTTCGTGGTGCTTTGCGGATTGATATTGCGAAAGATCCATCTCGGGTGGGGATGCGGTTGAGATGGCGCGTGGTCAGTCCTTGGTGAGGACGATCGCGAGGCCGGAGAGTAGGTCGTTGATCTTGTTGGCGTCGAAGCTCGCGGGGTTGAACTGGTCGGCTGAGTCGAGGCCGAGCCATTCCAGGCGCTCCTGGTGCTCCTCGTGGGCGGGATCGGCGAGGATTTCGAGGAGGTATTCGTAGCCCCAGACGCCGCCGGAGTCCTCGGGTGGTCCGGCGCGGCGTCCAGTCAGGCAGCGTGGGTAGGCCGTGCCGGGTTCCGGTTCGGTGATGGCTTCGACCAGGATTTCGTGTTCCCAGTTGTCGCCGAAGTCGTAGGTGTAGCGGAGCCGGTCATTCGTGTTGGGGGCGACGTGGTCGAGTCGCCTGGAGGCTGCGCTGCGGATCTCCAGCTCTCGATCGGTGACGCCGAAGCGGCCGGTTGCGGTGTCGAAGACCCAGATGTGGTAGTTCTCCCAGCCGAAGGACGCCTGGATGACGTCGTGGAGGTGCCGCAGAGTACTGTCCGAGGCGACCTCCAGCCGGCGCCAGACCAGTGGTCGGGAACCGCGCAAGGTGACCTTGATCTTGTGAATTGTCTGCTTCGCGCTGGGGGTGTTCGTCACAGCGTTATTCTGCCGCTTCGCTGGGTTCGGTGTGGGCGGTGAGCTTAACTAGTCGGCTTGTGGATGGCTCTGATCTGGCGTATTTGGCGTATTTAGCGCGTTGAGGCGGATAGGGCACCAGTGCTGGCGCTCGTGATTTGGCTGTTGTTGTTGTGATCGTAACCGGAGCGCGCATTGTTGTTGGCTGGTAGCGATGTGAGCTGAGTGATGAAAGTGGCTGTCAGCGAGGGGTTGCCGCCCCATCGACTGAGGCCAGTCGTCCATGCCGCCCCAGCGTTCCTCGGCCTCCGACGCGCGCCCTGGGGACGCGTGCCCCTGGGCATCCCGCGACGCGTGCCCCGATGCGTGCGCGGACACGTGCCCGGGCATCCCGCGACGCGTGCTCCAATGCGTGCGCCGACGGTTGGGGTCGTCGGATGGGTTGGTGCGTTCCGCGAGGTTGAGGGGGGAATGTGTGGACATGGCCAGCCTTTCGCCAGCTGGGTACGAGGCCGACGCTAAAGTCGCACACGGCGTGAGAAGACATACGGGAAGAGGCGCAGTGCTGATCGACGGCTATGACACCCTGCTGCTCGACCTCGACGGGGTCGTCTATCTGGGCCACCACCCGGTGCCCCATGCGGTCGAGTCGCTGGAGGAGGCGCGGGGCAGGGATGTGCGGCTGGCGTACGTCACCAACAACGCCTCACGAACCCCCGCCGCGACCGCCGCGCACCTGCGTGAGCTTGGCGTCCCCGCCAGGGGTGAAGACGTCGTGACCTCGGCGCAGGCCGCCGCCCGGCTGGTCGCCGAACGGGTGCCGCCGGGCTCCAACGTGCTCGTGGTCGGGGGTTCCGGGCTGCGGCTGGCCATACGGGATCAAGGGCTCAGGCCCGTCACCACCGCGGCGGACGCGCCGGTCGCCGTCGTGCAGGGAATCGCGCCCGGCCTCTCCTACGGTCTGCTGGCGGAAGGTGCGCTGGCGGTGCGGCATGGCGCGTTGTTCGTCGCCGCCAACAGGGACAGCACGTTGCCGACGCGGCGGGGTGAGCTGCCGGGCAACGGGGCGATGGTCCGGGTGATCGCCACCGCGACCGGGGTGGAGCCGGTGTTCGCGGGCAAGCCCGATCCGCCGTTGCATCGGGAGTCGATGCTCCGTACCGGGGCGAAGCGGCCGCTCGTGGTGGGTGACCGGCTCGACACCGACATTGAGGGCGCGGTCAACGCGGGCGTCGACGGGCTGCTGGTGCTCACCGGGGTGGCCACGCCGCTCGATGTGCTCACGGCTTCCCTGCGGCAGCGGCCGACGTACGTGGCCGAGGATCTGTCCGCGCTGCTGCGGCCCTATCCGGAGGTGCGGCAGGGCGCCTGCGGAGGTTGGCGGGCCCGGTGGGTGGACGGGGTGCTCACCCTGGAGGGCGAGGGCAGCCGCATCGACGGGCTGAGGGCGGCCTGTGACGCCGCCTGGACGCACGCGGGCGAGGGCCAGGCCGAGGAGGACGCCGTCAAGCCGGTACTGGACAAGATCGGCTGACCGGCCGCGCCAAGGAGGTCGGACAGGCTGACCGGACGTGTCGCGGAGCTGGCCGGGTGCGCAGCCGCGTCGGGGGCGGCGATCGGCTGGCCGGCCCAAGGAGGTCGGACAGGCTGATCGGAGGCGTCGCGGAGCCGGGCGGGTGCGCAGTCGCGTCAGGGAGGTCGGTTCGGCTGAGAGCGGACGTGTTACGGAGCTGAGCGCGCAAGCGGACGCGCCGGCGAAAGGTGGCCCACGCGGATGTCCCGTGCGAGGGTCGACGGATCGCCGCGCGTCCGGCTCGGTTGTTCGATCTCTATGGTGGGTCGAGGGTCAGAGCAGGCGGCGCAGGCGCAACAGGTCGCCGAAGCTGGCGTCGATGCGCACCCGGCCGCCGAGCAGTGCGCGAGCCAGGTCGAGTTCCCCGTCGACGAGTGCGATCAGGTCGTCGCTGACGATCGTCAGCTTGACGTCGGCCGACCTGCCGTTCGCGGGCGGGTCTTCCACGAACGGGTCCAGCCCTTCAGGGTGCAGGCGGCCGTAGAAGATCACGTCGAGGTCGGAGACCCGGCAGCTCACCGTACGCTCGACCACGTGCTTGGCCCGGTCCTCCTCGCCGATCTCGTCGAAATGGGCGACGAGCTTGGCCAGTGCCGTCCGGCACTCCTCGACGCTTGCCATGGTGGGATCCTTTCTTCCATTCCGGACGGTAGCGTTCCACATCAGTGGCACCCCGTGTGAACCTTCAACGTGTGACATGCCTGCCAAGGTGCCGGGTGCTCGCGTGAGGCGTTACGGTCGTGTCATGAGTGAGCTTCCGGAGGAGACCGGCGACGAGCGGGTCGACGCGGTCCTCGCCGGTCTCGGCGACCTGGCCGAGCGGCCGGTGGGCGAGCACGTCGCGGTGTTCGACCAGGCGTTCTCCGGGCTCGAGGCCGCGCTGGGGAGCGTGGACGGCCAGATGGGCGACCAGTGAGCCGACGTATCCGGCTGGACAGCGAGCTGGTACGGCGCGGCCTGGCGAGGTCGCGGGAGCAGGCGGGCCAGCTCATCGAGGCGGGCCGGGTCACGGTCGGCGGGCGGCGGGCGGGCAAGGCGGCGACCCAGGTCGACACCGCCTCGGCCATCGTCGTGGCCGAGGCCGCGGACGGCCCCGACTACGTCTCGCGCGGCGCGCACAAGCTGCTCGGCGCGATCGAGGCGTTCGGCGCGCTGGAGATCCGGGGGCGCCGGTGCCTTGACGCGGGCGCGTCCACGGGCGGGTTCACCGACGTGCTGCTGCGTCACGGCGCCGAACGCGTGCTCGCCGTCGACGTGGGTTACGGACAGCTCGCCTGGTCGTTGCGGACCGACGACCGGGTGACGGTGATGGAGCGCGTCAACGTACGTGATCTGACCCCGGAGATGGTCGGCGAGCCGCCTTCGCTGATCGTCGGCGACCTATCGTTCATCTCGCTGCGGCTCGTGCTGCCCGCGCTGGCCTCGGTGGCCGCGCCTCGGGCGGACTTCGTGCTGCTGGTCAAGCCGCAGTTCGAGGTGGGCAAGGATCTGGTGGGTGCCGGTGGAGTGGTGCGAGACCCGGTGTTGCGGGCGGGCGCGGTGCGCGCGGCCGCGGCCAAGGCGCTTGAACTGGGCCTGGTGGTTCGCGGCGTGACCGCGAGCCCGTTGCCCGGTCCGTCGGGAAATGTGGAGTATCTGCTCTGGCTGGGCAAGGGGGAGGGCGAGCCGCCGGTCGCCGACCTCGACGCCGAGACAGAGCGGGCCGTCGCGGAAGGGCCGCAATGAACCGAACGGTGCTGGTCACCGCGCACACCGGGCGGGAGGCCGCGGTCGACAGCGCCCGTCTGGTCATCGACCGCCTCGTCGCCGCCGGGATCCAGGTCAGGGTGCTCGATGTGGAGGCCGGTGAGATCGGCTGTCGCAGCATCGACGTGGTGCCCTGCGATCCCCTGGCCGCCAAGGACGCCGAGATGTTGATCGTGCTCGGCGGCGACGGCTCGCTGCTGCGTTCGGCCGACCTGGCCAGGCCCACCGGCACGCCGCTGCTCGGCGTCAACCTCGGGCACGTCGGCTTCCTGGCCGAAGCCGAGGTCGCCGATCTGAAGTCGGCGGTCGACAGCGTGGTCGCGGGCCGCTACGACGTCGAGGAACGCATGACGATCGACGTGCTGGCCAGACAGAACGGCCAGGTGCTCGCCGACACGTGGGCGCTCAACGAGGCCAGTGTGGAAAAGGGCGAGCGCATGCTGGAGGTGGTCGCCGAGATCGACGGGCGGCCGCTGTCGCGCTGGGGCTGCGACGGGGTGATCTGCGCGACCCCGACCGGCTCGACCGCCTACGCCTTCTCCGCGGGCGGTCCCGTCGTGTGGCCGGAGGTCGAGGCGCTGCTCATGGTGCCGATCAGCGCGCACGCGCTGTTCGCCAGGCCGCTCGTGGTCTCGCCGCGCTCGACGCTGGCCGTCGAGATCCTGCCCGACACACCGGGCGGGGTGCTCTGGTGCGACGGCCGGCGCCGCTTCGACCTGCCGTCCGGCAGCCGGGTGGAGGTACGCCGCGGCTCCGAGCCGGTACGACTGGCTCGGCTGCACGGTGTGGAGAGCACCGGCGCCCCCTTCACCGACAGGTTGGTCGCCAAGTTTGAACTACCCGTTCAGGGCTGGCGCGGACGGGTGCGTCCCTGACTCAATTACAGGTGCAGCGCGTACAGTTAGATCGCACAAGCGTTCGGAGCGACGGGAGTGGGCAGTGCGACCAAGGGTCGAGATGGTCCGCATCCAGGGGCTTGGCGTCATCGATGAGGCTGTTCTGGAGCTTTCGCCAGGCTTCAACGTGGTCACCGGCGAGACCGGTGCCGGCAAGACGATGGTCGTCACCGGGCTCGGGTTGCTGTTCGGTGGCCGGGCCGACCCTTCCCGCATCCGGCCGGGCGCCGACAAGGCCACCATCGAGGGCACGCTGATCGTCGAATCCAATGGCCGCGTCTCCCAGCAGGTCGAGGACATCGGCGGCGAGATCGAGGACGGCGAGCTCATCATCTCGCGCACCGTCTCGGCCGAGGGCCGGTCGCGGGCCTGGCTCGGCGGCCGTACGGTGCCCGTCGGCACGCTGACCTACCTGGCCGACGACCTGGTCGCCGTCCACGGGCAGATGGACCAGCAGCGTCTTCTGCAGCCGGCCAAGCAGCGGGCCGCCCTCGACCGCTATGCCGGTGACGATCTGGTCAAGCCGCTGCGCGCCTACACGCAGGCGTACAAACGGCACAAGCAGGTGGGGGCGCTGCTCGACGAGCTCACCACCCGGGCGCGTGAGCGCGCTCAGGAGGCCGACCGGCTGCGGTTCGGCCTGGAGGAGATCGAGAAGGTCGAGCCGAAGGCCGGTGAGGACCTTGAGCTGCGCGGCGAGGAGGAGCGGCTCTCGCACGCCGACGCGCTGCGCGGTGCCGCGACGACCGCGCACACGGCGCTGCTCGGCGACCCGATGGAGTCCTCGAGCGGCACGCACGACGTGATCTCCCTGCTGGGCGAGGCCCGCACGGCCGTCGAGGCGGTACGCGACTACGACACGCAGCTCGCCGGGGTGGCCGACCGGCTGGCCGAGGCGGGTTACCTCATCTCCGACGTCGCCACCGACCTGGCCGCGTACGCCGAGTCGATCGAGGCCGACCCGGCGCGGCTCGCGGCCGTGCAGGACCGCCGGTCGCTGCTGTCCGGCCTGATCCGGAAATATGCCGAAGACAGCGCAGGCGTCCTGCGGTGGGCCCAGGAGGCGTCCGCCCGGCTGATCGAGCTGGAAGGCGACGACGAACGGATCGACGAGCTGACCCGCGAGCACGACGAGCTGACCGCCCGGCTCACCGAGCTGGCCGCGGAGCTGACCCGGGTGCGTGAGGGCGCCGCCGAGCGGTTCGGTCAGGCCGTCACCGACGAGCTGACCGCGCTGGCCATGCCGCACGCCAGGGTCATCGTCCAGCTCGCCCAGGTCGCCGACTTCGGCCCCGAAGGCGTTGACGAGGTGGAGCTGCGCATGGCCGCCCACCCCGCCGCGCCGCCGCTCCCACTGAACAAGGGCGCCTCCGGCGGTGAGCTGAGCCGCGTCATGCTCGCGATCGAGGTGGTGTTCGCGGGCGCCGATCCGGTGCCGACGTTCGTGTTCGACGAGGTCGACGCGGGTGTGGGCGGCAAGGCCGCGGTCGAGATCGGGCGCCGCCTCGCCAGGCTGGCGCGTACCGCCCAGGTCATCGTCGTCACCCACCTGCCGCAGGTGGCCGCGTTCGCCGACCAGCATCTGGTGGTCGAGAAGGCCAGCGACGGCAGTGTCGTGCGCAGCGGTGTCCTCGCCCTCAACCATGAGGGCCGCGTCCGCGAACTGTCCCGCATGCTGGCCGGGTTGGAGGACTCTGAGCTGGGCAGAGCCCATGCCGAAGAGCTACTCGGGCTGGCGGCCGCCGATCGGTGATCCTGAGTGACATAGCGGACACGCCGCGCAGTGCGTGGCCCCTGCGCTGCTTCACTCTGGCAGGATGGTCTTGATGAAGGTTCCGGGGAGCAGGATGCCGGGCCTCCGCGCTAGGAAGGTCGCAGACCTTCCCGGTGTCACGGCAGTGGCGAGAGTCGATCGGCGGACGAAGAGGCTGACCAAGCGCCTCCAGCCCGGTGAAATAGCGATCATCGATCACGTCGACGTGGACCGGGTCAGCGGGGAGGCTCTTGTCGCGTGCGGGGTGTCGGCGGTGGTCAATGTCGCCGCCGGCATCAGTGGCCGCTACCCCAACCTCGGTCCGCAGATCATCATCGAGTCCGGGGTGCCGTTCGTCGACAACGCCACCCAGGACCTGTTCGAGCGGGTCAAGGACGGTGACGTCGTACGGCTCCACGAAGGGGTCGTCTACCTCGACGGCGATGTGGTCGGCAAGGGTGAGGAGCAGACCACCGAGGCGGTCGACGCCGCCATGGCCGAGGCCCGTGCCGGACTCGCGGTGCAGATCGAGGCTTTCGCCGTCAACACGATGGAGTACGTCCGGGGCGAGGGCAAGCTGCTCATCGACGGAGTCGGCGTGCCGGACATCCGCACCCCCATGGAGGGCAGGCATGTCCTCATCGTGGTGCGCGGCTACCACTACAAAGACGACATCGCCACCCTGCGCCCGTACATCAGGGAATACCGCCCGGTGCTCGTCGGGGTCGACGGCGGCGCCGACGCGCTGCTGGAGGCCGGCTACCTGCCCGACGTGATCGTCGGCGACTTCGACTCGGTCTCCACCAAGGCGCTGAGCTGCGGTGCCGAGCTCATCGTGCACGCCTACCGCGACGGCAGGGCGCCCGGCCTCGAACGGGTCCACCAGCTCGGCCGCGAAGCGGTGATCTTCCCGTCCACCGGCACCAGTGAGGACATCGCGATGCTGCTGGCCGACGACAAGGGCGCCGAGTTGATCGTGGCGGTCGGCACCCACGGCACGCTGGAGGAGTTCCTCGACAAGGGGCGCTCCGGAATGGCCAGCACCTTCCTCACCCGGCTGCGGGTCGGGAGCAAGCTCATCGACGCCAAGGGCGTGAGCAGGCTCTATCGCAGCCGCATCTCGACGCCGCAACTGCTGCTGCTCGTGATCACCGCGTTGATCACGATGGGCGTCGCGCTCTTCCTGTCACCGATCGGCCAGACCTGGCTGAACGGCGTGCAGGACTTCTGGAACGCCTTCATCTTCTGGCTGGTCGGACTGTTCTCGTGATCGATTTCCGCTATCACCTCGTCTCCATCGTCGCGATCTTCCTCGCGCTGGCGGTGGGCATCGTCATGGGCACCACGCTGCTCCAGTCGCCCGCCATCGAGCTGGCCAGGCGGACGAGCGACCAGATGACCAAGGACAACACCGGCCTCAGGGCCGAGATCGACGCGCTGCGCGGCAGGGAGGCGGGCAACGACTCCTTCGTCACCGCGCTCACCCCGCAACGCGTCGCGGGCGCGCTGACCGGCCAGCACGTCGTGCTGATCGAGTCGCCGGGCTCCAGCACCACCTACCGTGAGGCCGAGCAGCAGGTCCTCGCCCAGGCGGGCGCGCTGGTCACGGGGCGGGTCGTGCTGAGCGAGAAGTTCGTCGACGCCAAGCAGAGCGGCGTGGTCGACGGCCTGGCCAACAGTCTCAAACCGGACGACATGACCTTCCCCGCGGCGGCCACCGCCTACCAGAAGGCCGGCGCCGTGCTCGCCGCCACCGTCATGACCACCGACCCGGCCCAGGCCAGCACCGCGAACCCGGCCACCGGGGCCGTCCTCGGCGGCTTCGAGGAGGGCGGGTTCCTCAGCGTCGAGGGCGACCCGAGCAAGCGGGCCACGCTCGCCGTGATGTTCGCCCCGGAGAAGCCGTTCGAGGGCGAGAACGCCGACGCCCAGGCCGACGCCCTCGTCTCGCTCGTGAGCGGCCTCGACGCCGGCGGCAAGGGCTCGGTGCTGACGGGCTCGGCCGCCACCGCCACCGCCTCCGGAGGCGTGATCAACGCGCTGCGCGACGAAGGCGAGATCGCCAAGCGTGTCTCGACCGTCGACACGCCCGACATGCCCGCGGGCCGGATCGTGATCGTCGACGCGCTCCGCGAGCAGCTGAGCGGCCGCGCCGGCCACTACGGCATCGGCACGGGAGCCGCGTCCTTCCAGCCCGCGGTACCGACCGCGACCCCGTCCCCCACCCAGTCAGGGAGCTGACATGGCTCGTGGCCTCCGCTACGCCCTCGTCGGCGCCGCGATCGGCGCCATCGCCGCCCGTGCCGCCTACACCGCCTTCACCCGCCTGGCGCCGCGCGCCGGCGAGGAGAAGGAGCCGGGCCGCTGGACCCGCACCAACCACCGCGGCGAGCCGATCACACTGCTGGAGGGCCCCGCGTTCGTGGCCGGCTCCGGCGTGGCGGCCGCGCTGGCGCCGGGTCTTCCTCCCCGGGTACGACTGGCGGCGCTGCTGGCCGGGGTCGGTAGCGGAGCGCTCGGCGCCTACGACGACCTTTACGGCACGACCAAGTCCAAGGGCTTCAAGGGGCACCTGACCGCGCTCGGCCGCGGCGAGGTGACCAGCGGGGCGGTCAAGATCCTCGGCATCGGGGCCACCGGGCTGGGCGCGGCGGCGCTCGTCTCGCGAGGACCGGTCGACACGCTGGTCAACGGGGCGGCCATCGCGGGCACGGCCAACCTGGCCAACCTCTTCGACCTGCGGCCCGGCCGGGCGATCAAGGTGGGCCTGCTCACGGGCGGGCCGCTGCTGGCGGCCTCGCTCTTCCGCGACGCGCCGCTGACCGCCGCGCTGACCGCCGTGCCGCTGGGCGCGGCCGCCGCGCTGCTTCCCGACGACCTCGGAGAGCGGGCGATGCTCGGGGACGCCGGGGCCAACGCGCTGGGCGCGCTGCTCGGGCTGGCCGCGGTGACCAAGCTGGGGCGGCGGGGGCGGTTCGTGCTGCTCGGTACGGTGGCGGCGCTGACGGCCGCGTCGGAGAAGGTCAGCTTTACCAAGGTCATCGCCGGCAATCCGGTGCTCAACCGGCTGGACATGCTCGGTCGCCGTCCCGTCGACCCCGTGTGAGTTGATGGGACGCGCTGCGCGAATGTCGGTGCGGCCTGCCAGGATGTTCCCGTGATCGGGTGCGGGGCGGGGCGGGCGTGGTGAGGGAGCGGCTCGTCCGTGGCGTCGCCGGTGGAGCGCTGCTCATCGGGGCGATCACCGTGCTGGCGCGGGTCGCGGGGTTCGCCAAGCAGTACGCGTTCGCCCAGACCGTGGGCACCAACTGCCTGGCGACCGCCTACGGCACGGCCAACCAGATCCCCAACATCGTCTTCGAGGTCGTCGTCGGCGGCGCGCTCGCCGGGATGGTGGTCCCGGTGCTCGCGGGAGCCGGGCGCGAGCTGGACAGCGGGCGCAAGCCCGGCGTCGGGCGGATGCCGGGGATGGGGCCCGAGCCTGGCGTCGGAGGCGAGGGGGACGTTGGGGCGGGTCATGTTCTGGGCGGCGCGGCGGCGCGGGAGCGGGCCGGGTGGATCAGTTCGGCGTTGCTGAGCTGGGTGCTCGTGGTGCTGGTGCCGCTCGGTGTGCTGACCGCGGTGCTCGCCGGGCCGATCGTCGGGCTGTTCTTCGGCGACGACGTGCCCGGCTGCGACGTGGGCGCGATGACCGCGGTCGCCACCCGCATGCTGGTCGTCTTCGCCCCCCAGATCCCGTTGTACGGCGTCGCGGTCGTGCTGTACGGCGTGCTTCAGTCCCACCACCGCTTCGCCGGGCCCGCGGTCGCCCCGCTGGTGTCCAGCGTCGTGGTCATCGTCGGCTACCTGCTGTTCGTGCCGCTCAGCGAGGGGATCATCGATCCTGTACACGTGCGCGGTTCCGCCGAGCTCGCGCTGTCCGTGGGGACCAGCCTCGGGGTGCTGGCCCTGGTGCTGACCGTGATCGGCCCGGCCGCCGGGCTCGGGTTGCGGTGGCGGCCCACGCTGCGCTTCCCCGCCGGCGTGGCCGTACAGGTGCGCAGGCTCGCGCTGGCCGGGGTCGCCGCGCTGCTCGCCCAGCAGGCCGCCATGGTCGTGGTGATCGTGCTGTCCAACAAGCAGATCGGCAACGGGGCCATCGTCGTCTACAACTACGCCTGGGCGATCTACCTGGTGCCGTACGCGGTGCTGGCCGTACCCATTGCCACGAGCGCTTTTCCGCGGCTGTCCGCGCAGGCGGCGAACGGCGACGCGGAGGGGTTCGCGACGCTCGCGGCGCGGACCACGCGGGCGGTGGTGCTGGTGTCGGGGCTGGCCGCCGGGGTGCTCGCCGCGGTCGCCGAGCCGGGGGCGGTGGTGTTCCTCGGCTCCAAGAGCCAGGTGCCCGCGCAGGAGTTCGCGCACGCGATCGCGTTGTTCGCGCCCGGGCTGATCGGCTACGGGCTCATCGCGCATTTGAGCCGCGTCCTGTACGCGGCCGGGCGCGGGCGGGCCGCGGCGACGGGCACCGTGATCGGGTGGGGTGTCGTCATGGTGGCGCAGACCGTGTTCGTGCTGGTGCTCTCCGGTGAATGGAAGATCGGGGGGATGGCGCTCGGCATGACCGTCGGGATGACGGTGGGGGGTGCGCTGCTGCTCGCCTCGGTGGTGCGGGCGCGGGGCCGGGTCGCGGTGGCCGGGCTGGGCCGGGCCGCGCTGGCCTCGGTCACCGGGGGTGGTGCGGGTTACCTGGCCGGGGCGGCGGTCGTGGGGGTGCTGGGGGCGCGGGGCATCTGGCCCAATGTCGGGGCGACCGTGCTGGCGGCGCTCGTGGCGGTCGTCGCCGGTGGTGTGGTCGTGGCACTGGTGGATCGGCCGACGGCTCGGGCGGTGGCCGGTTCGTTCAGACGTGGATCTGGGAAGTGAGGAGCGGCGGTGCGGGTGGCTTTCGTGCTGGGCACCACGTCCGGTGGTACGGGACGGCATGTCCGGATGCTGGTCGAGGGGCTCGTGCGGCGTGGCCATCGCGTGGTGGTCCTGGGGCCGGGGAGTGTCGAGGAGCGGTTCTCCTTCGGCGGCGCCGGGGCCAGGTTCGTGGAGGTGCCGATGTCGGATCGGCCGCATCCGGTCAATGACCTACGGGCCGTGCTCGCGATCAGGCGGATGACCAAGGACGCCGACGTGGTGCACGCCCATGGGCTCCGGGCTGGGGCCCTGGCCGGGCTGGGGCTGTGGGGCCGGGTGACGGGGCGAACGCGGGTGGACGAGCGGTCCGGTGCGATGGGAGATGGGCGGTCCGGTGCGGCGGGACGGACGCCGGGGGATGAGCGGTCCCGTGAGGGGGCGCTGGTGCCGTTCGGGGTGAAGGGGCGGGTGCCGCTGGTGGTGACGCTGCACAACGCGCTCACCGCCGGAGGGTTGATCGGGGCCGTCTATGGCGGGCTCGAACGAGTCGTGGCCAGGAGGGCGGACCAGGTGCTGGTCGTCTCGCCCGACCTGGGGGAGCGGATGAGGGCGCTGGGGGCGCGGGACGTGCGACCGGCCGTGGTGCCCGCGCCCGTGCCACGGGCCGCCCGGCGGTCCCCGCAGGAGGTCAGGGCCGAGCTGGGGGCCGGAGGGCGGCCGATCGTGCTGGCCGTCGGCAGGCTGGCTCAGCAGAAGGGTTACGAGACCCTCCTGGACGCCGCTCGCGGGCCCTGGCCGGGTGAGACGCCGCTGTTCGCGGTGGCGGGGGAGGGGCCGTTGCTCGGGGAGCTGCGGCGCAGGATCGAGGCCGAGGAGCTGCCCGTGGTGCTGCTGGGCAACCGGGACGACGTGCCCGACCTGCTCGCCGCCGCGACCGTCGTGGTGTGGGCGAGCAGGTGGGAGGGCCAGCCGCTGAGCGTGAGCGAGGCGCTCATGGTCGGGCGGCCGGTCATCGCGACAGCCGTGGGCGGGATTCCCGATCTGGTCGCCGGGGCGGGGATCCTGGTGCCGTACGGGGACGCGGTGGCGTTGCGGGCCGCCGTACAGGATGTGGTCGGGGATGGTGCCGAGGCGGCGCGGCTGGCCGCGGCGGCGGCGCGGCGGGGGGCCGAGCTGCCCGATGCCGAGGACGCGGTCGAGAGTGTGCTGAATGTTTACGCACAGTCATGATCACATGAAGGATTAGGCGAGACTTACGCGTTCTCATATACTGCGTGCGTTAGGGAGGGGAGTATCCCTTCGTGGCAGCCTCGTCATCACGGTGCAGCCCCGCTCCACGGGGCCCCCGGGGCTGCCGGTCCGCGGTCTTGGCGGGCGGGAGAGACCTCCGGCAGTCGTATTTTGCATGCCGGAGGTAGTGGAACGTGATCGTACCTGTCTGGGCCTGGATCGCCGTCATCGGTGGCCTGCTGGTCGTCCTCGCCATCGACCTCTGGATCGTCGACCGGGGTGAAGCCCGCGAGTTCTCGATGCGGCAGGCCGGTTACTGGGTCACGTTCTATGTCCTGCTCGCGGTGGTGTTCGGCGGTGTGCTGTGGGCCACGATCGGCGGCGCCAAAGCGGGGGAGTTCTTCGCCGGCTACATCACCGAATACAGCTTGAGCGTTGACAACCTGTTCATCTTCTTCATCATCATGAGCAGGTTCGCGGTGCCCCGGGCGTACCAGCACAAGGTGCTGCTCGTCGGGATCCTGCTGGCGCTGGTCATGCGCGGCGTTTTCATCGCGCTCGGCGCGGCCGCGCTGGAGCGGTTCAGCTGGTTGTTCTACGTCTTCGGCGCTTTCCTCGTCTATACCGCGATCAACCTGATCCGGCAGCACCTCAAGGGCGAGGAAGAGGAGTTCAGCGAGAACATCCTGCTCAGGTGGGTGCGCAAGGCGTTCCCCACCACCGAGGGGTACGTCGGGTCGAAGGTCACCGTCAAGATCGACGGGCGGCGGATGGTCACCCCGATGCTGATCGTGATGATCGCCATCGGCAGCACCGACCTGTTGTTCGCGCTCGACTCGATTCCGGCCATCTTCGGGCTCACCAAGGACCCGTTCATCGTCTTCGCGGCCAACGCGTTCGCGCTGATGGGACTGCGTCAGCTCTACTTCCTGCTGGGTGGCCTGCTTCAGCGGCTGGTCTACATCAGCTATGGACTTGCGTTCATACTGGGCTTCATCGGGGTTAAGCTGATATTGGAGGCACTGCACGCCAGCGAGGTCTCCTGGGCGCCCGAAATCCCCATCTGGGTGTCGCTCACGGTCATCGGCGCCACCATGGTCATCACAACCGCGGCCAGCCTGATCAAGGCCCGCGTCGATGCGCGCAAGGGCGAGGAAACCAGCAGGGCTAGCTAAATGGCTTTCGAGGCGCTTTGCTTGAGAAGTTGTGCCGTGTAATAGTTGCTGACTCTGTAACATCACGGCAAAGCGCCCAGTCCAGTCACCATCGAAGGTTGTACGTGTCAGACGATTCTGCCAAGACGGGCCGCGTGCGGCTCGCGCGCGGGGTGTCCCCGTGGCTCTTCCCAACGGTGGCCGCCGCGGCCACTTCCGCGCTGCTGACGCGCCGGGATCGTCGATGGGCGTTGGCGGCCGTGCCGCTGGGCGCCCTCACCGGTGCCATGCTCTGGTTCTTCCGCGACCCCGACCGCACGCCAGGTGACGGGCGGATCCTGTCCCCGGCTGATGGCGTCGTGCAGAGCATCGACCCGCGGGCCGACGGACGCACCCGCGTCGCGATCTTCATGAACCCGCTGAACGTCCATGTCAACAGAGCCCCCCTTGCGGGAAATGTCACCTCCGTGCAGCATGTGGCGGGTGGGTTCCTGCCGGCTTTCAACAAGGACAGCGACCAGAACGAACGCGTGGTGTGGCATTTCGAGACGGCGCTCGGCGACGTCGAGATGGTGCAGATCGCGGGCGCCGTGGCGCGCCGGATCGTGCCGTACCTGAGCGCCGGGGCCAAGGTCTCGCAGACCGAGCGGATCGGGCTCATCAGGTTCGGTTCGCGGGTCGACATCTACCTTCCCGAAGGGATCTCTCCCGCGGTTTCCGTGGGCGAGAAGACGGTTGCGGGGGTGACCAGAATTGACCGCGGCTGATGCCGGCAGCTGGCAGGCGGAAGACGAAGAACCTCGAGGACCCGTAGGCAAGGCGTTCCGCCTGTCCGCGGCTGACTCGCTGTCACTGGGCAACGCCATCTGCGGGTTCCTCGCGGTGTGCGTCCTGGCCTCATCGGCCATCCAGTCGCTCAAGGCCGGCGGCGACTTCACACCCGCACCCAGCTACTTCGCGACCGCCGTGGTGCTGCTGCTCATCGGCGCCACCTGTGACCTGTTCGACGGCCTGGTCGCGCGGCGCTTCCGCGCCTCCGCCATGGGCGCCGAGCTCGACAACCTCGCCGACGTGATCAGCTTCGGGTTCGCGCCCGCGTTCATGGTCGTGATCTGGGGTGGTTTCACGGACAAGGTGCCGTTCGCCGCGGTGGTGGCCGCCGCCGCGGCGGTGCTGGTCGCCGGTGTCGTACGGCTGGCGCGGTTCGCCTGCGTCAAGACCAAGAGCGGCGACTTCATGGGCCTGCCCATCCCCATGGGCGCCATGACCGTCATCTCGATCGTCATGCTGTTCCAGCCGAGCGTCTACTCGTTGCTCGCGGTGCTCGGTGTGGCCTGGCTGATGGTCAGCCGGATCGAGTACCCCAAGCCCAAGGGGCAGCTCGCCGCGGTGGTGCTCGGGTGGATCATGATCAATGTGGCCTTCCTGACCGTCTGGGTGGCCTGGCCCGAGGGTGGCGACCTGCCCATCAAGATCGGCGCCATCATGCAGATCGCGCTCGTGGCGGCGATCCCCCTGCGGGTGCTGTTCTACAAGCGTGAGCAGCGCAAGGAAGCCGAGCGCATCGGCAGCTGAGCGGATACGTCCGCCGTCATCGGATGGTGATGGAGCCATGTCGGCCACGCCCCGCGAGCACACGCGAACGTACTTCCTCGCGAAGCTGGCCAGGGAGCTGGAGCTGCACGGGCTGACCACCACGCTGCGTGCCTACCCGCCCGCGCTGCGGGTCAGCGACCCCGACACAGCGATGCTCGCCGAGACCGTCGACTGCGTGCCGCTGCCGGAAGGGTGGTTCTACCGCTGGTCGTGGGGCGAGGTCGTGGGCTTGGCCGACGACCCCGCCCTGGCGGCCCAGCGGATCGCCAGGGTCCTGGCGAACCGCTGACCGCGGGCATTTCTGCTGTTACCAGCCTCTGGCCTGCCATACCGGGAGCGACGGGCGCTCGGCGCCGAGCGTGGTGTCCTTGCCGTGGCCCGGATACACCCACGTGTCGTCGGGCAGCCGGTTGAAGATCTGCTCGACGACGTCGCTGTAGAGCTGGGTGAAGCGCTCCGGGTCCTTCTGGGTGTTGCCCACCCCGCCGGGGAAGAGCGAGTCGCCGGTGAACAGGTGTGTCTCCCCCTCGCCGCCGTCGTACAGCAGGGCGATCGAGCCCGGCGTGTGTCCGCGCAGGTGGATCACCTCGAGGGCGACCACGCCGACCGCGATCGTGTCACCGTGCTCGACCGTGCGGTCCACCGGGACCGGCAGCGCGGGCGCGTCGAGCGGATGCGCGATCACCTGGGCGCCCGTCACCTTGACCACCTGCTCCAGCGCCTGCCAGTGGTCGCCGTGCTGGTGGGTCGTGACGATCGCGCTGATCGGCTGGTCGGAGATGAGGGCGAGCAGCCGGTCGGCCTCAGCCGCGGCGTCGATCAGCACCGCGTCGCCGGTCTCGGTGCAGCGCAGCAGGTAGGCGTTGTTGTCGAACGGCCCGACTGCCAGCTTCCAGATCGACAGCTTCGGGAGCTCGCGTACGTCGGCGGGACCGCCGACCTGGACGTCACCTGTATAGGTCATGGATAGTCCTTCGGGGGCGTCGCGGGCAGATCACTGAGGGCGGGCATCGTCAACCAAGGCGGCGCCACGGGAACCGGCATGGACAGCCGCGCCACCGTCACCACCCTAACGCCCTCGCCATCGGATCTCCCGATGAGCCATGCCAGGACCTCGGCCGCGCCGCCCTCGACCGCGGGGCCGGAGTCCAGGCCGCGCCACGTCCGCCCGCCGCGCAGGCTGACCGTGCTCTGGGTGTGCGGCCAGGAAACGCAGGCAGTCGTGGAGTTCCCGGTGGACGAACGTCTGCGGCCGGTCCGCCGGTACGGTCCGCGCCCGCCTCGATCCCCGTCGCCCTGGCCTCGGCGGTCGGGTGCCGCGGTGTCTCGATGCCGGTCCTGGCCCAGGTCAGCAGGTTGATGTGGCTGTCGGCGTGCCCCGCCATGTGGGAGAGCACGTGGCCTCTGGACCAGCCTGGAAGGCGTGAGGGCGCGGCGACGTCGTCCCCGGTAAGGGACGCCGCCGTGGCCAGGAAACGGTCGGTCGCCGCGGCCGGCTCGGCCTGGAGAGCCAGCAGAACGGTCATGCCGGATATTTCATCATTTGGGGGCTCGGGACGACCCTCAGGGCATAAAATCGCAGGTCATGCGGTTGAGCGCTAAAGGCCTCCTGCAGGGGTGGGAGTAGGCCGTAACCTGGTAGCGACGGATTTTCGGGGTTCGGACTGCGGGCCGCCGAAATTGTCGGAGCCCCCGTCTACCATCCCCCGTGGACCTATCCGCCTTTCGACATCCGGGATCGCCGTGGCAGACCGCCTGATCGTGCGTGGTGCACGAGAACACAACCTCAAAGACGTCTCGCTGGACCTGCCGAGAGACTCTCTGATCGTTTTCACCGGCCTGTCCGGCTCGGGCAAGTCGAGCCTGGCCTTCGACACGATCTTCGCTGAGGGTCAGCGGCGCTACGTCGAGTCGTTGTCGGCTTACGCCCGCCAGTTCCTCGGCCAGATGGACAAGCCCGACGTCGACTTCATCGAGGGCCTGTCTCCCGCGGTGTCGATCGACCAGAAGGCCACCAGCAAGAACCCCCGCTCGACCGTCGGCACGATCACCGAGGTCTACGACTACCTGAGGCTGCTGTGGGCGCGCATCGGCAAGCCCCACTGCCCGGTGTGCGCGCGGCCGATCGCCAGGCAGATGCCGGAGCAGATCGTCGACCGCGTCATGGACTTCGACGAGGGCACCCGCTTCCAGGTGCTGGCCCCGGTCGTCAGGGGCCGCAAGGGCGAGTACGCCGAGCTGTTCCGCGAACTGCAGACCAAGGGCTTCGCCCGCGCCCGGGTCGACGGCATCGTCGTACGGCTGGAAGAGCCGCCCACGCTGAAAAAGCAGGAGAAGCACGACATCGAGGTCATCGTCGACCGGCTGTCGGTGAAGGAGTCGTCGCGCCGGCGGCTCACCGACTCGGTCGAGACCGCGCTGCAACTGTCCGGCGGCACGATCACGCTGGAGTTCGTGGACCTGCCCGAAGACGACCCCAACCGGGAGCGTTTCTACTCCGAGCACCTCTACTGCCCCTACGACGACCTGTCGTTCGAGGAGCTGGAGCCCCGCTCGTTCTCCTTCAACTCGCCCTTCGGCGCCTGCCCCGAGTGCACGGGGCTCGGCACCAAGATGGAGGTCGACCCCGACCTGGTCGTACCCGATCCGGAGCGCACGCTCCGAGACAGCGCGCTCCACCCGTGGTCCGGCGGCCACACCAGCGAATACTTCGTCAGGCTCGTCGAGGCGCTCGGCCACACCATGGGCTTCACCCTCGACACGCCCTGGGAGAAGCTGCCCAAGGCCGCACAGAAGTCCCTGCTGTTCGGCCATGACGAGCAGGTGCACGTCCGCTACAGCAACCGCTACGGCAGGCAGCGCTCCTACTACACGACCTACGAGGGCGTCATCCCGTGGGTCCAGCGCAGGCACGTCGAAGCGGAGAGCGACGCGACCCGCGAGCGGTTCGAGGGCTACATGCGGGAGATCCCCTGCCCGGCCTGCAAGGGCGCCCGGCTCAAGCCGGTCACGCTGGCCGTCACGGTCGCGGACAGGTCGATCGCCGACGTGTCGTCCATGTCGATCGGCGAGTGCGCGGAGTTCCTCGCCGAGCTCAAGCTGTCCGACCGTGACATGGCGATCGCCGAGCGGGTCGTCAAGGAGATCAACGCCCGCATGGGCTTCCTGCTCGACGTCGGCCTCGACTACCTGACCATGGACCGCGCCGCCGCCACCCTGGCGGGCGGCGAGGCACAGCGCATCCGGCTGGCCACGCAGATCGGCTCCGGCCTGGTCGGCGTCCTGTACGTCCTGGACGAGCCGTCGATCGGCCTGCACCAGCGCGACAACATGCGGCTGCTCGACACGCTGATCAGGCTGCGCGACATGGGCAACACGCTGATCGTCGTCGAGCACGACGAGGACACGATCGCCGCCGCCGACTGGGTGGTCGACATCGGTCCGGGCGCGGGCGAGCACGGCGGTCAGGTCGTCGTGTCCGGCACCGTCCAGGAACTGCTGGCCAGCGAAGAGTCGATGACCGGCCAGTACCTGTCCGGGCGCCGGAGCATCCCGATCCCCGCCAAACGCCGCAAGCGCGACAAGAAGCGGCAGATCACCGTGAAGGGCGCGCGCGAGCACAACCTCAGGGGCGTCGACATCGAGTTCCCGCTCGGTGTGTTCACCGCGGTCACCGGCGTGTCGGGGTCCGGCAAGTCGACCCTGGTCAACGACATCCTCTACAACGCGCTGGCCAAGGAGCTCAACGGCGCCCGCACGGTGCCGGGACGCCACTCCCGGATCAACGGCATGGATCAGGTCGACAAGGTCGTCCACGTCGACCAGTCGCCGATCGGGCGCACCCCGCGCTCCAACCCGGCCACCTACACCGGCGTGTTCGACCACGTACGCAAGCTGTTCGCGGCCACCACCGAGGCGAAGGTCCGCGGCTACCAGCCGGGACGGTTCAGCTTCAACGTCAAGGGCGGTCGCTGCGAGGCGTGCGCGGGCGACGGCACCATCAAGATCGAGATGAACTTCCTGCCCGACGTGTACGTCCCGTGCGAGGTGTGCCACGGCGCCCGCTACAACCGGGAGACGCTGGAGGTGCACTACAAGGGCAAGACGATCTCCGAGGTGCTCGACATGCCGATCGAGGAGGCGCTCGGCTTCTTCGAGGCCATTCCGGCGATCAAGCGGCACCTGCAGACGCTCAACGACGTCGGCCTCGGCTACGTGCGGCTCGGCCAGCCGGCGACCACGTTGTCCGGTGGCGAGGCGCAGCGCGTCAAGCTCGCCTCAGAGCTGCAGCGGCGGCAGACGGGGCGGACGATCTACGTGCTCGACGAGCCGACCACCGGGTTGCACTTCGAGGACATCCGGCGGCTGCTCGGTGTGCTCGGGCGGTTGGTCGATGGCGGTAACACGGTGATCGTCATCGAGCACAACCTGGACGTCATCAAGACGGCCGACTGGGTGATCGACATGGGGCCTGAGGGTGGGTCGCGGGGCGGCATGCTGGTTGCCACGGGTACACCGGAGGAGGTGGCGCTGGTGGATGAGAGCCATACGGGGCGCTTCCTTCGTAAGATCCTTTCGCTCTGAGGGGTGGGGTCCTGTGCGGCGGGTGTCCGCCGTACAGGACTGCGCGCTTTCCGGATCCCGGACCCCTGGTTTCGCACGCTATGACCCCATCCTCGGACCTGCCCGCGTCCAGGGTGGGGTCGAGGGCTGTGGCGTTGAACAGCCAGGCGGGTGTAGCTGGGCACCGGGCGTCCGGGAGTGCGGCCGTTCGGTGCTGCGGGATGGTCCGGGGAGACGCGGGACGGACGGGTTCACGTCGGGTGGCGTGGGCTCCTGAGGGGACGTTGTGTGGCGCGGGCGAAGCGCGTGACCGCTTGGGCCTGCGGGGATGACCCGGGCGGGGGACCGAGGGGGGTCGGCAATAAAGTTGACCCGACGATAGCGGCCTGGCCTGCAGGGGGTCAGTGGCCACGGGGAAGGGTCGGCACCATGGGGATTACGGAGCCGGGCAGCGCCATGCCTGAAATCGGGCGTCGCGAGGCGCTGGGAGCGGCCGGATTGGCGGCGTGCGGGCTGGCGGTCGCGGGATGCGGTGGCGGTGCCAAGGCGGAGCCGGTGGCCGGGATCAAGGGGCAGGTGCTCGCCAAGACCGCGGACGTGCCCGTCGGCGGCGGCGTCGTCGTACAGGAGTACAAGATCGTGGTCACCCAGTCGGCGAAGGGCGTCTTCAAGGCGTTCAGCGCGGTCTGCCCGCACAAAGGGTGCGTCGTCGCCGCGCCCGAAAAGAACGTTATGACGTGCGGGTGTCATGGCAGCGAGTTCGCCGCCGACAGCGGCAAGGCGCTCCAGGGGCCCGCGACCGCGCCGCTGGCGGTCTATCGGGTCAAGGTCGAGGGTGACGGCGTCGTGGTCGTCTGAACAGGTAATTCTGCGTGGTTTCCGGGATTCGCGTACGGCACGCTGAACCGGCGCGAGGGCGCTGGCCGTACTTAAAGAGAGAACTAGACCTGGGAGGACGCAGCATGACCGAAACGACGCGCCGGGCGGTGGTGCTTGGAGCCGGAGGCGCCGGGCTCGCAGTGGTGATGACCGCTTGCGCGAGCTACGGCTCACCCGCGACTCAAGCGAGCGAGGCACCGGCGGCCGACGAACCGTCGTCCGCGGCTCCGAAGAAGAAGAAGGCCGCCGCCAAGTCGCTCGCCGACACCGGCGACATCCCCAGCGGGGGCGGGAAGGTCTTCGAGAGCGAGAAGGTGGTCGTCACCCAGCCGACGGAGGGGGAGTTCAAGGCGTTCACCGCGGTCTGCACCCATCAGGGGTGCACGGTCGACGAGGTCGCCGACGGCACCATCAATTGCCCCTGCCACGGGAGCAAGTTCAAGATCTCGGACGGCTCCGTCGCAGGTGGACCGGCCTCCGAGCCGCTGGAGGAGAAGAAGATCAAGGTGAGCGGGGGCAAGATCACGCTCGCCTAGCGAGTCCTCATGAATTTCTCACCTGCGTGCGGTTGGGTGAGCGACATGGGAGAAGACCTTAAGAGTCGCAGGGCGGTGATCGCCGGTGTGGGTGTGGGTGGCCTGGCACTGGCGCTGACCGCGTGCGGTAGTAATGACGCCACGTCCGGCACGCAGGCCTCGGCGGCCACGACGGAGTCCAGCGCTCCGGCGGCCGCGGGTGGCGCACTGGCGAAGACCTCCGAGATCCCCGTCGGTGGGGGGACGGTTTTCAAGGAGCAGAAGGTGGTGGTAGTGCAGCCCAAGTCGGGCGAGTTCAAGGCGTTCAGTGCGATCTGCACCCACCAGGGGTGTTCGGTGGGCAGCGTCGCGAACGGCACGATCGACTGCCCGTGCCATGGCAGCAAGTTCAAGATCGAGGATGGATCCGTCACCGCCGGGCCGGCCAAGAAGCCGCTTCCGGAGCAGCAGATCAAGGTGGACGGAGATCAGATCACGCTCGCCTAGGCGCACGCCCGCCGTACCAGGATGGCTGGTACGGCGGGCTGCCTTGTCGGTGCGGCCCGTTAGTCTTTGAACGTGGCGAGATCAACGCGCAGCCCCCTGAGTTTCCGGCCCCGGTCGGGCTCCATTCCCGACTCTCCGGGGGTCTACCGGTTCAGGGACACGCATGGCCGAGTGATCTACGTCGGCAAGGCCAAGAGCCTGCGGCAGCGGCTCAACTCCTACTTCGCCGACTTCTCCGCGCTGCACCCGCGCACGCAGTCGATGCTCACCACCGCCGCCGACGTCGACTGGACGGTGGTCGGCACCGAGGTCGAGGCGCTGCAGCTCGAATACTCCTGGATCAAAGAGTTCGACCCGCGGTTCAACGTCAAATACCGCGACGACAAGTCCTACCCCTACCTCGCCGTCACCATGGCCGATGACTTCCCGCGCGTGCAGGTGATGCGGGGCGCCAAGCGCAAGGGCACCCGCTACTTCGGCCCCTACTCGCACGCCTGGGCCATCCGCGAGACCGTCGACCTGCTGCTGCGCGTCTTCCCCGTCCGCACGTGCAGCGCGGGCGTGTTCAAGCGGGCCGGGCAGATCGGCAGGCCGTGCCTGCTCGGCTACATCGACAAGTGCTCGGCGCCGTGCGTCGGCCGGGTCACCGCGGACGAGCACCGCGACCTGGCCGAAGACTTCTGCGACTTCATGGCGGGCAACACCGGCCGCTTCATCAAGCGGCTGGAGCGCGACATGCGCGAGGCCGCCGTGGAGCAGGAATACGAGCGGGCCGCCAGGCTCCGCGACGACATCCAGGCCCTGCAGCGCGCTCTCGAGAAGCAGGCCGTCGTCCTCGGCGAGGGCACCGACGCGGATGTCATCGCGCTGGCCGAAGACCCGCTCGAAGCCGCCGTCCAGGTCTTCTACGTGCGGGGCGGGCGCATCCGCGGCCAGCGCGGCTGGGTGGTCGACAAGGTCGAGGAGGCCTCGCCCGGCGAGCTGGTCGAGCAGTTCCTGCTGCAGATGTACGGCGACGCGGGCGCCGAGTCGATGCCCCGCGAGGTCCTCGTGCCCGTGCTACCGCCCGACGCCGAGGCGCTCACCGAGCTGCTGTCGGAGCAGCGCCGCGCCCGGGTGGAGGTCCGGGTGCCGCAGCGCGGCGACAAGAAGTCGCTGATGGAGACCGTCGAGCGCAACGCGAAGGAGTCGCTCGCCCAGCACAAGGTCCGCCGGGCCGGCGACCTGACCACCCGCAGCAAGGCGCTGCAGGAGATCGCCGACGCGCTCGACCTCGATCAGGTGCCACTGCGCGTCGAGTGCTACGACGTCTCCCACCTGCAGGGCGAGAACGTCGTGGCGTCGATGGTGGTGTTCGAGGACGGCCTGCCGCGCAAGAGCGAATACCGCCGGTTCGCCGTCAGGACCAAGGAAGGCGACGTCGCCTCCATCTACGAGGTCATCCAGCGGCGGTTCCGGCGCTACCTGGAGGAGCGCTCGGCCACCGGCGAGCTGGCGGCCGACGACGACGCCGACGGACCCAACGGGCCGATCGATCCGGAGACCGGAAAGCCGCGTAAGTTCGCCTACCCGCCCAACCTGGTCGTGGTCGACGGCGCGGGCCCCCAGGCGGCCGCCGCCCAGCGGGCACTCGACGAGCTCGGCATCGACGACGTCGCCGTGTGCGGTCTGGCCAAACGGCTCGAAGAGGTGTGGCTGCCCGGCGACGATCAGCCGGTGATCATGCCGCGCTCCAGTGAGGGCCTCTACCTGCTGCAACGCGTGCGGGACGAAGCACACCGGTTCGCCATCACCTACCATCGTGCTAAGAGGTCCAAGAGCGTAAAAGAGAGCGCACTCGACACCGTGCCCGGCCTCGGGCCGGCGCGCAGGCAGGCGCTGCTCAAACACTTCGGCTCCGTGAAGAAGCTGCGCGAGGCCACCGCCGCCGAGATCTGCCAGGTCCCCGGCATCGGTCCGGCCATCGCCGAGGTGATCGCGTCGACGCTGAAGGGGGAGGGCCAGTGAGCCCGCCGAACGGAGTGAGGCAATGAACACCGAGCCGGCGTTCGTCATCGTCACCGGCATGTCAGGGGCGGGGCGTAGCACCGCGGCCAAGGCGTTGGAAGACCTGGGCTGGTTCGTCATCGACAACCTGCCGCCGGGGCTGCTGTTCGCCATGGCGGAGGAGGCGGGCAAGGTCAAGCTGGCCGCCGACAAGGTGGCCGCCGTCGTCGACGTGCGCAGCCTGGCCTTCACCACCGACCTCAACGCCGCCATCGAAGAGCTCGAAGGCCGCGGCGTACGCGTGCGGGTGGTGTTCCTGGAAGCCAGCGACGAGGGGCTGGTGCGCAGGTTCGAGAACGTACGCAGACCTCACCCGCTCCAGGGCGAGGGCCGCCTGGTCGACGGCATCGCCCGTGAGCGCGGCATCCTGCGCGAGGTGCGGGCCAACGCCGACCTGGTGATCGACACCTCCTCGCTCAACGTGCACGAGCTGCGCAACAAGATCGTCAACTTCTTCGGCGGCGAGGACCGGCCGGGGCTGCGGCTCAACGTGGTCTCGTTCGGCTTCAAGTACGGCCTGCCGGTCGATGCCGACCTCGTGGTCGACTGCCGGTTCCTGCCAAACCCGCACTGGGTGCCGGATCTGCGGCCGATGAACGGGCTTGACGCGCCGGTGCGCGACTACGTGCTCGGCCAGCCGGGCGCCAAGGAGTTCCTCGACGCCTACGAGGAGGTTCTGCAGGTGATCGCCGCCGGATACGCGCGCGAGGGCAAGAGCTACGCGACGCTCGCGGTGGGCTGCACGGGCGGCAAGCACCGCAGTGTGGCCATGGCCGAGCAGGTCGCCGGCCGCCTGCGTGATCGCGGCATGGAAGTACAGGTCAGCCATCGGGATGTGGGGCGGGAGTGACCGATGAGGGCGAAGCCCCAGGTGACGCGGTCGTAGCAGGCGCGGCGTCCGGTGATAGGCCGCGGGTGGTGGCGCTGGGCGGGGGCCACGGGCTCTACGCCTCGCTCTCCGCGCTGCGTGGCGTGGCGGGTGACCTGACCGCGGTGGTGACGGTCGCCGACGACGGCGGCTCCAGCGGGCGGCTCAGGCGCGAGCTCGGCGTACTGCCTCCCGGCGACCTGCGCATGGCGCTGGCCGCGCTCTGCGGCGACGACGAGTGGGGGAGCACCTGGAGCGAGGTCGTCCAGCACCGTTTCCGCAGTGAGGGCGACCTGCACGGCCACGCCGTGGGCAACCTGCTCATCGTGGCGCTGTGGGAGCTGCTCGGCGACCCCGTGGCGGGCCTCGACTGGGTGGGCCGGCTGCTCGGCGCCCACGGCCGGGTGCTGCCGATGGCGTCGGTGCCGCTCGACATCGTGGCCGAGGTGGAGCTCGACGGCGTCACCTCGACCGTGTTCGGGCAGGTGGCCTGCGCGCTGACCCCCGGCCGGGTGCAGGCCATCTCGCTGGTGCCGGAGGACCCGCCCGCGCGGCCCGAGGCCGTGCGGGCCGTGCTGGAGGCCGACTGGCTGGTGTTCGGGCCGGGGTCCTGGTTCACCAGCGTGTTACCGCATCTCAAGGTGCCCGCGCTGGCCAGGGCGCTGCACGAGTCGAAGGCCAAGCGGCTGGTCACGCTCAACCTGGCGCCGCAGCCCGGCGAGACCGACGACTTCTCACCCCAGCAGCACCTGGAGGTGCTCCGGCAGCACGCGCGCGACCTACGGGTCGATGTCGTGCTCGCCGACACCGGCGTGGTCGACGACCCTGACGCCCTGGAGAAGGCCGCCGCCGCGCTCGGCGGACGGCTCGTCATGGCCGACGTCGCCGCTGCCGACGGCTCTCCCCGACATGACGCACGACGTCTTGCCTCCGTCCTGGACGAGATTTTCCTCCAGAAGCGTTGATCCTGGTCGGCGCGGCGCAAAGGTGCGAGAGACTGCTGAGAGTCGGTCTGAATGGGGGAGGACTAACGCTTATGGCGATGACGGGTGTGGTGAAGGACGAGCTGAGCCGCCTGCCAGTGCTGAAGCCTTGCTGCCGGAAGGCGGAGGTGTCCACGCTGTTGCGGTTCGCCAGTGGGCTGCACCTGGTGGGCGGGCGCATCGTGATCGAGGCGGAGCTCGACACCAACGCCACTGCGCGGCGGCTGATCAAGGACATCGGGGAGGTGTTCGGTCACAAGGCCGAGGTGCTCGTGCTGGCACCCGCCGGGCTGCGCAAGGGGTCGCGCTATGTCGTGCGCGTCTACCGCGACGGTGAGGCGCTGGCCCGGCAGACGGGCCTGATCGACAACCACGGGCGCCCGGTCCGCGGCCTGCCTCGCCAGGTGGTGGCGGGGGCCGCCTGCGACGCCGAGGCCGCGTGGCGCGGGGCGTTCCTGGCGCACGGCTCGCTGACCGAGCCGGGGCGTTCCATGTCGCTGGAGGTCACCTGCCCGGGGCCCGAGGCGGCGCTGGCGCTGGTGGGCTCGGCGCGCCGGCTCAAGATCCACGCCAAGGCGCGGGAGGTGCGCGGCGTCGACCGGGTGGTGGTGCGTGACGGCGACGCCATCAGCGCGCTGCTCACGCGCCTCGGGGCGCACGACAGCGTGCTGGCCTGGGAGGAGCGGCGGATGCGCCGCGAGGTGCGGGCCACGGCCAACCGCCTGGCCAACTTCGACGACGCCAACCTGCGTCGCTCGGCGCGGGCGGCGGTGGCGGCGGGGGCACGGGTGCAGCGGGCGCTGGAGATCCTGGGCGACGAGGCGCCCGACCATCTGGTGATCGCGGGGCGGCTGCGGGTGGAGCACAAGCAGGCGTCTCTGGAGGAGCTGGGGCAGATCGCGGATCCGCCGCTGACCAAGGACGCGATCGCCGGACGCATCCGGCGATTGCTGGCGATGGCCGACAAACGGGCGACCGATCTGGGCATCCCCAACACCGAGGCCAACCTCACCGTGGACATGCTCTCCCAGTAGAGCCCTCTGTCCGGCTCGGTGGCGTGTGTGGGCCTGGCAAAGCCGTTTTATGTGCGGCCCTGTCCGGCTCTACGTGGCCCTGTCCGGCTTGGTGGCGAGTGCGGGCCCGGCGAAGCCGTTCTCTGTGCGGGTCGGTCCTCCTGTGCGCGTCGGTGGTTGCCTGGGTTCTTTCCGTGCGGGTCGGTGGCTGCCGTGCGTTCTTCCTGTGCGGGTCGGTAGTTGTCGTGCGTTCTTCCTGTGCGGGTCGGTAGTTGTCGTGCGTTCTTCCGGTGTGGGGTGCTCCCCGTGCGTGTCCTGCCGTCAAGGCCCTTCATGCTTTACGGCACGGCACGGTGGGCGCCAACCGCCGTCGTGGGCTGGGCCCTGTCCAGGGGAACGCTCCTCCGGTGAGGGGGCTTCTCGCCGTGACGTGCGGGTTCGCCGGCCGATTCCGTGGATCGGCTGGTGCGCCGTTGTCAGGCGCGGCCCGTGTCCCTTGGCGTGAAGAGGTCGCCGGTGGGGCGTGAGGGGCTGGTGGGGCTTTGGAGGGGTTCGAAGGGGGCCCGGTACTCCGGTTCGGCGGGGGCCGGGTCCTCGGGTGGGGTGACGGACGTTCGGCGGGCTCGGACGCGGCCCACTCGTATGCGTACGACCACATAGGCCGTCAGAGCCGCCGCGGCCAGGGGCAGCCAGGGCTCCCAGGAGTCCTTCAGCGAGGACCAGAGGTTCGTCAGCTCGCTCGGGAAGGTGGCTCTGAGCCGGTCGAGGGTCAGGTCCGGCTCGCCGCCGGTGCTCGTCGCGCGGGCGGTGGTCCAGCCCAGGGCCACCGCCGCGACCGCGCAGAGGGCTGACCACCAGGGCAGGACCCGGCTGCTCGCTCTGACCAGGCATACCAGGAGCGACAGGAGGAGAGCCATGGCGAAGGCGATCGCGGTCATCGCCCAGAGGCCGTCGCCGGCGGCCAGGAAGGCAGCCGGGATGAAGCGGGCTCCGTAGTGGAGCGCCGCCGCCTGTGCGATGGTGCAGATGAGCGTGGCTATGAAGCCCACGACCAGGCCAGACAGCAGCCCGGACCTAGGGTGTGACATCTCAGCCCCCAGAGAATGCCCGAATTTACTCCGATGAGTCGGGCACTTTACTCGAAGCTCACAAATGGCGCGCCCGGATCGCGGATTCGCGCTAAGGGGAGTCCAGTGGTCTAAACCAATTTGGGTCCGATAGGGTTTGTCATTGAGGTTTTCAGCTCGCCATCACGTACGAGGAGATCGGTTCCCGTGAGCATCCGCGTAGGCGTCAACGGCTTCGGCCGCATCGGCCGCAACTTCTGGCGTGCGGTGGCCGCCAGTGGCAAGGACATCGAGATCGTTGCGGTCAATGACCTGACCGACAATGCGACGCTCGCCCACCTTCTGAAGTACGACAGCATCCTCGGCCGCCTGCCTTACGAGGTGAAGGTCGCCGGTGACGAGATCATCGTCGACGGCAAGGCGATCAAGGTCTTCGAGGAGCGCGACCCGGCCAAGCTGCCGTGGGCCGACCTCGGGGTCGACGTGGTGCTGGAGTCGACCGGCCTGTTCACCGACGCGGCCAAGGCCAAGGTGCACGCCGACAACGGCGCCAAGAAGGTCATCATCTCCGCTCCGGCGAAGAACGAGGACGTCACGATCGTGATGGGTGTCAACGACAACACCTATGACGCCGCCAAGCACACGATCATCTCCAACGCCTCCTGCACCACCAACTGCCTGGCTCCGCTGGCGAAGGTCCTCAACGACGCCTTCACCATCGAGAAGGGCCTGATGACCACCATCCACGCCTACACGCAGGACCAGAACCTGCAGGACGGCCCGCACAAGGACCTGCGCCGCGCCCGCGCCGCCGCCGTCAACGTGGTGCCCACCTCGACCGGTGCGGCCAAGGCCATCGGCCTGGTGCTGCCCGAGCTCAAGGGCAAGCTCGACGGGTTCGCGATGCGCGTGCCGATCCCCACGGGCTCGGCCACCGACCTGACCGTCGAGGTCGGCCGCGACGTGACCGTCGAAGAGGTCAACGCCGCGTTCAAGGCCGCCGCGGAGGGACCGCTCAAGGGCGTGCTCCTCTACACCGAGGACGAGATCGTCTCCAGCGACATCGTCACCGACCCGCACTCCTGCATCTTCGACGCCGGCCTGACCAAGGTCATCGGCAACCAGGTGAAGGTCGTCGGCTGGTACGACAACGAGTGGGGCTTCTCCAACCGCCTCGTCGACCTCATCCAGCTGGTGGGCGCGGACCTCTGATGCGTACGCTCGACGATCTCGACGTGAAGGGTCGGCGCGTGCTCGTACGCGCCGACCTCAACGTCCCACTCGACGGTGAGACGATCACCGACGACGGCCGCATCCGCGCGTCGGTGCCGACGATCAAGGCTCTGACCGGCGCGGGCGCGAAGGTCGTCGTCTGCGCTCACCTGGGCCGCCCCAAGGGCCGCCCGACCCCCGGCCTCTCGCTGAAGCCGGTCGCCGAACGCCTCGCCGAGCTGCTCGGCGAGGACGTGGCCTTCGCCACCGACGTGGTCGGCGACAGCGCGCACGGCGTCGTCGACGCGCTGGGGGAGGGCCAGGTCGCCCTGCTGGAGAACCTGCGGTTCGAGCCGGGCGAGGAGTCCAAGGACGACGCCGAGCGGGGCGCGTTCGCCGAGAGGCTGGCGGGACTCGCCGAGCTCTACGTGGGCGACGGCTTCGGCGCGGTGCACCGCAAGCACGCCAGCGTCTACGACGTGCCCCGGCTGCTGCCACACGCGGCGGGCGGGCTCATCGTGGCCGAGGTCGAGGTGCTCAAGAAGCTCACCGAGGACACCGAGCGCCCCTACGTGGTGGTGCTGGGTGGTGCCAAGGTCTCCGACAAGCTCGGCGTCATCGCCAACCTGCTGGCCAAGGTCGACCGGCTGCTGATCGGCGGCGGCATGGCCTACACCTTCCTCAAGGCTCAGGGTTACGAGGTCGGCAAGTCGCTGCTCCAGGAGGACCAGCTCGACCAGGTGCGCGGCTTCCTCAACCAGGCCGCCGAGCGTGGCGTCGACCTCGTGCTGCCCGTCGACGTGCTGGCCGCGACCGGCTTCGCCGACGACGCGCCGTACGACGTGGTCGAGGCCACCGCCATCCCGGCCGACCGCGAGGGGCTCGACATCGGTCCCAAGACCCGTGAGCTGTTCGCGGCCAAGCTGGCCGACGCCAAAACCGTCTTCTGGAACGGCCCCATGGGCGTCTTCGAGTTCGACGCCTTCTCCGCCGGCACCCGGGCCGTCGCCGAGGCGCTGATCAGGGCCGAGGCCCTGACGGTGGTCGGCGGTGGCGACTCGGCGGCGGCCGTACGCAAGTTCGGCCTGCCCGAAGACGGCTTCTCGCACATTTCCACCGGTGGCGGAGCGAGCCTCGAATATCTCGAAGGCAAGACCCTCCCCGGACTCGCCGCCTTGGAGGACTGACCGTGAGAAAGCCGCTCTTCGCCGGCAACTGGAAGATGAACCTCAATCACCTCGAGGCCATCTCGCTGGTCCAGAAGCTCGCCTTCGCGTTCACCGACAAGGACTTCGACCGGGTGGAGGTGGCCGTTCTGCCGCCTTTCACCGACCTGCGCAGCGTCCAGACGCTCGTCGACGGTGACAAGCTGCGCATCGTCTACGGCGCGCAGGACCTGTCCCAGCACGAGGCGGGCGCCTACACCGGCGAGATATCGGGCGCGATGCTGGCCAAGCTGAGCTGCACGTTCGTCCTGGCCGGCCACTCGGAGCGGCGTCAGTATCACCGCGAGGACGACGACCTGGTCAACGCCAAGGTGCAGGCGGCGTTCCGCCACTCGCTCACGCCGATTCTGTGCGTGGGCGAGGGCCTGTCCGTGCGCCAGGCGGGCGAACACGTGTCACACTGCCTGAACCAGCTTGACGGTGGACTGCGCAAGATCTCCGCTGAGCAGGCACAATCGATGGTAGTGGCCTACGAGCCGGTGTGGGCGATCGGCACCGGCGAGGTGGCCACTCCCGAGGACGCCCAAGAGGTCTGTGAAGCACTGCGAGGCAGACTCGCTGAGCTGTACAACCCCGAAGTGGCCTCAGCAGTACGTATCCTCTACGGAGGGTCAGTCAAGTCAGGCAACATCGCTGGGATCATGGCCAAACCCGATATCGACGGCGCGCTCGTGGGCGGTGCCAGCATCGATGCCGGGGAGTTCGTAAAGATCTGCCGTTTCTCCGATATGTCCGGCTAACTGAGTCGTTCCGGGGGTGCGACTTGGCAACAAGCCGTACCCTCTAGAGGCAAGTTTGAATCGTCACGCGTGACAGAGCATTGAAGGACTAGGCATACCGTGGAAATCGGAATCTCCATCGCCCTCATCTTGGCGAGCTGTCTCATGATCCTGCTCGTCCTGCTCCACAAGGGCAAGGGTGGTGGCTTGTCTGACATGTTCGGCGGCGGTTTCTCGTCGAACTTCGGTGGTTCCTCGGTGGTGGAGCGTAACCTCGACCGGCTGACCGTCATCACGGGCACCGTCTGGTTCGTCTGCATCATCGCTCTGGGCCTGCTTCTCAGGCCCTGAGTCAGGTTGACGCGTGACAGTGATTCTCCCCCCGTGTGTCACGGGGCGATCGAGCGAGGAGTTCATCCGTGGGTAGTGGCAACGCGATCCGTGGCAGCCGTGTCGGCGCCGGCCCGATGGGGGAGGCCGAGCGCGGCGAGGCAGCTCCGAGAGTGCGGGTTCCGTTCTGGTGCGCCAACATGCATGAGACGCGTCCCAGCTTCGCCAGCGACGCGGCGGTGCCCGAAACGTGGGACTGCCCACGCTGTGGTCTCCCGGCCGGCCAGGACGAGCAGGCCCCGCCTGCCCCGCCCCGGAACGAGCCGTACAAGACGCACCTCGCTTATGTGAAGGAGCGCAGGAGCGACAAGGACGGCAAGGCGATCCTCGAGGAAGCGCTGGAGCGTCTTCGCAACAACAAGTCTCCCTGGTAGGACCAGCAGGACCTTGTCATCTCAGAGGCACGTACGTCAGAAGGGCCCCGGCACCGCGCCGGGGCCCTTCTGACGTTGTGGCGTGGGGTGCCCAAGGATTGCGGGCCGTGGAGTGGTCGCGTGGTGCGGCGTCCTGGGCCGCGTTGGGTGGTCGCGCTGTGTCGAGCGACTCCCGGTCCTTGGTCAGGCGGTGGGCTATCCCTCGTGTACGGCGATGCCGTCCACGAACGTCATGCGCGCCCGAGTCGTCCAGATGTCGCGCTCCGGCAGCGTGAACGGGTCGCGGTCCAGGACGACCAGGTCCGCCGGGCGGCCCGGCTCGATCACGCCGGCGGGTGAGCGGTTGATCCAGGCCGAGCCCGCCGTGTACGCCGTCAGCGCGGTCGCCAGGTCGAGGCGCTGGCCGGGCAGGAACGGGGTCTGCGCCGTCGGGTAGCCGGCGTGCACCGAGCCGCCGGGCTCCGTGCGGTTGACGGCCACGTGCATGCCCTGCAGCGGATCGGCGCTCGACACCGGCCAGTCGCTGCCCGCGCAGAACCTCGTGCCGTGGGCGAGCAGGTCGGCGAAGGGGTACTGCCACGACGAGCGGGGCTCGCCCAGGAACGGCAGCGTCAGCTCGTCCATCTGCGCGTGGTGGGTCGCCCAGAGCGGCTGCAGGTTGGCCGTCACGCCGAGCGCGGCGAAGCGCGGCACGTCCGACGGCTCGATGATCTGCAGGTGGGCGATGTGGTGCCGGTTGGCGGGGGAGGTGCCCTCGAGGCTGTCGAGCGCCTCGCGGACGGCCCGCTCGCCGATCGCGTGGACGTGCGCCTGGAAGCCGAGCCGGTCCAGCTCGGCCACGTACGTCCTGAGCTTGGCCGGGTCGACGTAGGACAGGCCCGTGCCGCCGCAGAGGCAGTACGGCTCCAGCGTCGCGGCCGTGAAGTTCTCCGTGATGCCGTCCTGCATGATCTTCACCGAGGTCGCGCGGAACCGGTCCAGCCCCTCCGCCGAGGCGCGCCGCGCCACCAGGTCGTCGAGCTGTTCGAGACCACGGGTCCTGTCCCACCACAGCGCGCCCACCACGCGGGCCCGCAGCCTGCCGGAGCCGGCCGCCGACACGTAGGTGGGCAACTGGTCCACCGAGCCCGCGTACGAGCCGACGATGGCGTCCTGCCAGCCGGTGATGCCGAGCGAGAACAGGTACCGCTCCGCCTCCGCGAGCGCCCGGTCCAGGTCCTGGGCGGTGGGGCGGGGGGTGAGCAGGCCGACGAGGTCCATCGCGCCTTCGTGCAGGACGCCGCTGGGCGTGCCGTCGGCGTCGCGCTCGATCCGGCCGTCGGCGGGGTCGGGGGTTTCGGCGGTGACGCCGGCCAGTTCCAGGGCGCGGGTGTTGACCCAGGCGGCATGGTGGTCACGCTGGATGAGGTAGACGGGCCGGTCGGCGAAGGCGAGCTGGTCGCGGTGCGGCAGCCCACCCGGGAAGGCCGACATGTCCCACCCACCGCCGTAGATCCACTCTTTTTCAGGATTTTTCGCCGCGTAGTCGGCGATCTTCGCCAAGTAGGCATCGAGTCCGTAAATTTCGGATAGATCGCACTTGGCGCGCTCCAGACCCGCCTGCACCGGATGCACATGGGCATCGGTGAACCCGGGCACCAGCAGGCCGCCCGCCAGGTCCACGGTCTCGTGGCCCGGCGCCAGCCGTACCAGCTCCCGCTCGTCGCCCACAGCGGCGATCACGCCGTCGCGGACCAGCACGGCTTCGGCGAAACCAGCCTCGGCGAAACCAGCCTCAGCGAAACCAGCCTCGGCGAAATCGGCCTTCGGGGTGAAGACGCGCCCCCCTCGGAAGAGCGTGTTCATGATGTACTCCTTGGTGGTCAGTGGCCGGTGATGAGGTCGGCCACGCGGGCCAGGACGGACGTGCGCGGCATCGACCGCTCCCGGTGGTCCGCCATCCGGTACAGGCGGTACATCGCGTGCACCCCCAGCCAGCGCAGCGGCTCCGGCTCCCAGGCCCGAACCCGGCGCCCCACCCACGGCAGTTCCGTCAGCGCCGTCCGCTCGCCCAGCACGAGGTCGCGCAGCGTACGGCCGGCCAGGTTGGCCGTCGTCACCCCGTGGCCGGTGTAGCCGCCCGCCCAGCCGAGGCCGGTGGCCGGGTCCACGTGCACGGTCGAGCACCAGTCGCGCGGCACCCCCAGCACTCCCGACCACGCGTGCGCCACCGAGGAGGACGCCGCGGCGGGGAAGAAGTCGATCAGCAGCTCCCAGAGCGCCTCGATCGTCCGCTCGTGCGTGTGCCCCCTGGCGTCCACCCGCGAGCCGTACAGGTACGGCCGGCCGCGCCCGCCGAAGGCGATGCGGTCGTCGGCGGTCCGCTGCGCGTACATGTAGTAGTGGGCCATGTCCCCGAGCAGCTCGGACCCCTGCCAGCCGACCGTCTCCCAGAAGGAGGCGGGCAGCGGCTCGGTGACGATCAGCGAGCTGTTCATCGGCAGCCACTGCCGCCGCAGCCCCTTCAACTGCGAGGTGAACCCCTCGGTCGCGCGGAGCACGTGACGTGCCCGGACCGTCCCGAACGGCGTCACGGCCCGCCCCGGGGCGATCTCCGTGACGGGCGTGCGCTCGTAGACGGTCACCCCGAGATCCCGTACGGCCCGCGCCAGCCCCTGTACCAGCTTGGCGGGCTGGACCCGCGCGCAGTGCGGGCTCCAGGAGGCGGCCACGGCCCCCGCCACCCGCAGCCGCTCCGCGGGATCGACCAGCCGCAGGTCCGCCTCCTCGATGCCCCAGGCGCGGGCGGCCGACACCGAGGCCCGCAGCCGTGCCGCCTGGGCGGGAGTGCGGGCCACGTTGACCACGCCGCCCTTGACGACGTCGGCGTCGATGGCCTCCTTCTCGCAGACCCCGATCACCTCGTCGATCGAGGCGTACATCTCGCGCTGCAGCAGCCGCGCCGCCGGAGCCCCGTGCGTCCTGGCATAGCGCTCGTGCGATCCGGCCAGGTCGCCGGTCAGCCAGCCGCCGTTGCGCCCCGAGGCCCCGAACCCGGCGAAGTCCTTCTCCAGCACCACCACGTTCAGCGACGGCCGGGCCTGCTTGAGGTAGTAGGCGGTCCACAGTCCCGTGTAGCCCGCACCGACGATCACCACGTCCGCTCGGAGGTCGCCGTCGAGGCGGGGACCAGGGGAAGGCACGCCGGAAGAGCGGTACCAGAAGGAGACGTCGCCGTTCACGAATCCGGACGACAAGGAGACTTGCACGTTCATGGCCGTATCCTCCTATACGTCGCATCTCGCTACGAAATTCGCATTCGAAACACGGCGGTAGCGGACAGGTAACACCGCCCCGGCATCCTCTTCGTATGGGATTCTTGCGCATTCGCACGACGGTGGACGAGCGTCCGGGACGGCTGGCCTCCCTGGCCGCGGCCCTGGCCGACAGGGGCGGCAACATCCTCGGCCTGAGCGTCCAGTCGGATGCGGACGGCACCGTCGACGAGTTCGTCGCCGACATCCCGGCCGGCCCGGAGGCCGTGCGCGAGGCCCTGGAGGCGGCGGGTGGACGCCGCGTCCAGGTGGTCCCCGCGACGGCGCACGAGCTGACCGACGAGCCCACCCGCGCGCTGCTGCTCGCCTCCCGGCTGCGGTCCATGCCGTGGCGGCTGCCCGAGTTCCTGGCCGAGCTGCTGCGCGCCGACGATGCCCGGTGGATCTATGGTGAAGCCGTGAGTGACCTTCCCGACCCGACCCTGCTCGTGGTGCCCGTGGCGCCCAAGCGGGCCGTCCGGCTGCGCCGTGCCGAGTTGCCCTTCACGCTGACCGAGGCGGCCAGGGCGGCCTCCTTCGTCCGGCTCGCGCAGCCGCCGGTCGAGCAGAGCGCCGGCGAGCCCGTGATCAGGCTGAGCGATGGTGAAGAGGTCACGGTCCGGCCGCTCACCTCGATCTACCGCGAGGCCATACGCGACCTGCACGACAGATGCTCGCCCGAGGCCCGCAGGTTCCGCTACTTCACCTCGATGCCCGCGCTGCCGGCGCGGATGTTCGACCAGCTCTGCGACCGCAGCCGCGGCCACTCGATCGTCGCCGGGCACGACGGCCAGGTGGTGGCCATGGCCTCCTTGATGTTCACTCCCGATCCCGGCATCGCCGAGATGGCCTTCCTGGTCGAGGACCGCTGGCAGGGGCGCGGTCTGGGCACGGCCTTGGCCCGATCGCTGGTGCGCGAGGCGCGTGATCTCGGCTACGCCGAGGTCAGGGCCACGATGCTGTCCGACAACGTACGGATGCGGCGGCTCCTGCTGTCGCTGGGCGCCACGCTCGGCTACACCGAGGACCCGGGCGTGATGGAGGCCAGGCTGCCGGTCGGCGCGCTGGCGTCGTCAGCCTGACGCGCTCTCGCCTGGTTCGTGCTCGCCTTCGTCCGGCCCGGATTCCCGTTGCGACGGCTCCGGGGCGGACGCCGCCCGGTCGGGCTGCTGGATGCCCAGGTGGCGCTCGATGCGGTCGAGGCTCTCCTGGATCTGGGTGAGCCGCTCGCCGAGCATCGTGCCGGCGGCGAAGAACATCTCAGTCGGCCGTTCCTTCGGCCCCTGGCCGAGCCGGGTGAGCACGCGGTGCCGCAGGTCGCCCAGCTCCACGCCGCCGTCCACGATCGCGCGGGCGGCGAGCCCCTCGCCCTCCCTGATCACCCCGAGCAGGATGTGCTCGGTGCCGATGTAGTTGTGGCGTAGCTGCAGGGCCTCGCGCAGCGAGAGCTCCAGGACCTTCTTGGCGCGCGGGGTGAACGGGATGTGCCCGCTCGGCGCCTTGTCGCCCTGGCCCACTTCGTGCTCGACGTACGCGCGCACGTTCCCCAGCTCGACGCCGAGGCTGTCGAGCGTCAGCGCCGCCACGCCCTCGCCCTCGTGGATGAGGCCGAGCAGGATGTGTTCCGTGCCGATGTGGTTGTGGCTCAGCATCCGCGCCTCTTCCTGGGCGAGGACGACGACCCTTCGGGCACGGTCGGTGAAGCGCTCGAACACCGGTGGCCCTCCGTTCGAGTGGCGTGCCTCCACTATGCGCTACAAACCAGCGGATGTGGGGTATTTGACCAGTGTGGATCTTGACGAGGTGGCCGGTCGCCTGTATGCGCTCCCGCCGTCCGAGTTCACCGCCGCGCGCGAGGCCGAGGCCCGTGCCGCCAAGGACGCGGGCGACGTACGGCTGGCCCGCGACATCGCCGGGCTGCGTAAGCCCACCGTGTCCGCGTCGGCCGTGAACCGGCTGGTCCGCGAGCATCCGGACGACCTCGGCGAGCTGCTGGCGCTCGGGGGGCGGTTGCGCGAGGCGTGGGAGGCGCACGACGCCGAGGCGCTGGCGGAGCTGACCCGGCGGCGCGGCGAGCTGGCGGGGCTCCTGTCCCGGCTGATCAGGCGGGACACCGGCCTGTCGGCCGCCGCGGCGGCCGAGGCCGAGCGGACGCTCGACGCCGCCGTCGTGGACGCGGGCGCGGCCGAGGAGGTACGGCGGGGCCGGCTGGCCAAGCCGCTCAGCTACAGCGGCTTCGCCCCGGCCCCGGTGCCGCGCGCCAGACCCGCCAGGAAGCCGGCGGACCCGGTCGGCGCGGCCGCCGAGGCGAAACGGCGGGAAGAGGCCGAGGCCAGGAAGGCCGCCGAACGGCAGGAGGCGCAGAACGCCCACCGGGAGTGGGTCGCCGCCCTGGAGCAGGCCGTACAGGAGCACGACGAGCGCGCCGAGCGGGTCGCCCGGCTGGAGCGGAAGCTGGCCAAGGCCCGCAAGAGGCTCGCCGAGAGCACCCAGCGGCTGCAGGTCGCTCAACGGGAGGAGCGGCACGCGCGGCAGCGGGCGGAGCGTTAGGTTATGGTGTACGAAACGGTTTCGTACACCTGGAGTGGTGATGAGTACCTGGACCCCCGCCGACATGCCCGACCTGAGCGGCAAGACGGCCATCGTGACCGGCGCCAACAGCGGCATCGGCCTGCCCACCGCGCTCGAGCTCGCCAGGCACGGCGCCCGCGTCATCATGGCCACCCGCTCGGCCGCGAAGGGCGGCGCGGCCGTCGAGGAGATCCGCCGGGCCGTCCCCGGCGCCGAGGTCGAGCACGGCACGCTGGACCTGGCCGACCTCGCCTCGGTCAGGAGCTTCGCGGCCGGCGTCGACCGGGTGGACCTGCTGGTCAACAACGCGGGCATCGGCATGGTCCCGCGACAGCTGACCCGTGACGGCTTCGAGCTGCAGTTCGGCACCAACCACCTGGGCCACTTCGCGCTCACCGGGCTGCTGCTGCCCCTGCTGCTGTCGCGACCCGGCGCGCGGGTGGTCACCGTGTCCAGTGACGCGCACAAGATGGGCAAACTCGACCTCGACGACCTGGGCCTGGAGCGCGGTTACAAGAAGATGAGCTCGTACGGCCGCTCCAAGCTGGCCAACCTGCTCTTCACCCTCGAGCTCCAGCGACGCGCTCAGCGGTCCCAGGTGGACCTGGTCGGTGTCGCCACCCATCCTGGTGTCACGGCCACCAACTTCTTCACGCTGGGGCCGCTACAGCCCCTCATGGGGGTGTTCCTGAAGAGCGCGGCGGCCGGTGCGGTGTCCTCCCTGTACGCCGCCACCTCGCCGGAGATCCACGGCGGGGAGTTCGTCGGCCCCAAGACCCAGCTGCTCACGCCGTCGGAGGCGGCCCGCTCCGAGAAGCTCGCCGCCGATCTGTGGGACGTGTCCACGCGGCTGACCGGCGTACGATTCGAAGAGATCACCTACAGCTGAAGGACGTGCACGTGGCGCCACTCGACCCCGAGCGGGAGCGGGCCATTCTCGACGCCACGCTGGAGCTGTTGTCGGAGATGGGCTACGACCGCATGTCGGTCGATCAGATCGCCAAGCGGGCCAAGGCCAGCAAGGCCACCATCTATCGCCGGTGGGCGGGCAAGCCGGAGCTGGTGGTCGACGTCATCTGCCGCCGGTTCGACATGGACACGCCGCCCGTCGACGACACCGGCTCGCTGCGCGGCGATCTCGCCTCGGTGTTCGGCGGCCTGTGCGGGGCCGTCGAACGCAAGCACGGCCTCATCATGGGGCTCTCCTCGACGCTGGTCTCCCATCAGGAGCTGGCCAGGACGCTGCGCGAGCACATGCCGGTCAAGGACCTGGGCGGGGTGGAGGCGCTGCTGGCGCGGGCCAGGAAGCGCGGCGACCTGCCGGGGCCGGTGGATCCGGGCCGGCTGTTCGGGGTGGCGGAGGCGCTGGTCTGGCACCGCATGATCTTCCTCGGGCCGCCGTTCGACGAGCCCTTCGTCGCGGACTCGGTGGACACGGTCCTGCTGCCGCTGGTCCACGCGTGGTCTCGATGAAACCTCACATCTTTATGTGAAATTTCGCCCGAAACCCTGTTTTGAGGCGAAATGGCGGGCTTAAGGTCATCGCCATGACGACCCCCACTGACGCCTTCATCGACGCCCTGCCCAAGGTAGAGCTGCATGTGCACCTGGTCGGCTCCGCCTCCGTGGCCACCGTCCTGGAGCTCGCCCGCCGCCACCCGGGCGGCCCGGTCCCCACGACGGAGGAGGACCTGCGCGCCTTCTACGCCTTCCGCGACTTCCCTCACTTCGCCCAGGTGTACGGGGCCGTCAACGCGCTGGTCCGCGAGCCGGAGGACGTCGCCACCCTCGTGCTCGGCCTGGCCCGCGACCTGTCGTCCCAGGGCGCCCGCTACGCCGAGCTGCAGGTCACCCCGTACGCCCACAGCATCGTCGGGATGCCCATGCGCGAGGTCACCGAGGCGCTCGACCTGGCCGCCCGCCGGTCCGCGACCGACCACGGGGTGGAGATGGCCTACATCTTCGACATCCCCGGCGAGTTCGGCGAGGAGGCGGCCAAGATCACGGTCATGCACGCCTTGGAGGAACCTCCCGCCGCATTGGTAGGTTTCGGCCTGGGCGGGATCGAGCAGAGCCGCCCCCAGTACCGTGACGCCTACCGGGACGCGTTCGCGGCGGCGCGCGCGGCGGGGCTGCACAGCGTGCCGCACGGCGGCGAGATGACCGGTCCCGAGAGCGTCTGGGAGGTCATCGAGGGGCTGGGCGCCGAGCGCGTCGGCCACGGCATCTCCTGCCTCCAGGACCCGCGCCTGGTGGCCTACCTGCGCGAGACGCAGCTCCCGCTGGACGTCTGCCCGACGTCGAACGTCTGCACCGGGCAGGTGGCCCGCATCGAGGACCACCCGCTGCCCAGGCTGCTGGAGGAGGGGCTGTTCGTCACGCTGAACAGCGACGACCCGCCCATGTTCGCCACCACCCTGGCCGGTGAGTACCGTGTCGCCGCGCACGTGTTCGGTTTCGGCGAGGCGGAGCTGGCGCGGCTCGCCCGCAACGGCGTGCACGCGTCCTTCCTGGCGCCGGAGCGCAAGCAGGCCCTGCTGGCCGAGATCGACGCGCTGACCGCCTGATACGGCTCAGGGGGAGGCGATGCGGCCCAGGCCCGGCGGGAGCTTGGCGGCGGCGGTCCGGTCCAGCAGGAACAGCGTCCGCACCCGGCCCCTGGCCCCGGCCGCCGGCACCTGGACGGGCCCGGAGTCGGACAGCGCCAGGCGTACCGCGCCCGACTTCTCCTCGCCCGCCGCCACCACCCACACCTCGCGCGAGGCCTGGATCGTCGGCAGCGTCAGCGAGACGCGCGTGGGCGGCGGCTTGGGCGCGCCGTGGACGGCCACCACCGACCGCGTGTCGTACAGCGCCGGCATCCCGGGGAACAGCGACGCCACGTGCGCGTCGGGCCCGACGCCGAGCAGCATCACGTCGAAGTTGGGCACCGGCCCGTGATCCTCCGGCCGGGCCGCCTTACGCAGTTCGGCCGCGTAGGACTCGGCCGACTCCTCCGCCGACATCCCCGAGTCGGGCCCGCGCATGACGTGCACCCGCTCGGGGTCGAGGTCGACGTGATCGAGGAGCGCCTTGCGGGCGCCCGTCTCGTTGCGCTCGGGGTCGCCGGTCGGCAGGAAGCGCTCGTCGCCCCACCAGATGTCGAGGCGGGGCCAGTCGACCGCGTCGCGCGCCGGCGTGGCGGCGATCGCGGCCAGCGTCGCGTGGCCGACCGTGCCGCCGGTCAGGACCAGCGACGCCGACCCCTTGGCCGACTGCACGTCGACCAGCCGGGTGATGATCCGCGCCGCCACGGCCTTGGCCAGGACGTCGCCGTCACGATGGACGACAACATTGGGAACGCTCACGAGCTCACTCTTTCACGATCGGCACCCACCGGCCGTGCGCGACCCCATGACAGGGCCCACGCCGGCCGGTGGGAGAGGGGTCAGGACTTGTGCGTGCGGGCCAGCCGCTTGACCGCCACCCCATAGATCTCGTCGGAGTCGAGCCGCCGCAGCTCCTCCGCCAGCAGCTCGGAGGTCTGCCGCCGGGACAGGGCCACGATCCGGTCCGGCTGGCCGGGCCGCGACAGCGTCGCCAGCCTGGCGTCGCTCCTGGACACCGCCAGCTCGCCGTCGGTCATCGTGAGCCGTACGGCGGTGATGCCGGGCCCGTTGGACTCGCCCACCCTGACCGGCGCGCCGAGGCGTTCCGACAGCCACGCGGCCAGCAGCGGCGCGCTCGGGTTGCCCTCGGACGCCTCGACGCAACCCTCGCGCAACTGGCCCGCGGGCTGGTCGAAGGCCGCCGCCAGCAGGCTGCGCCACGGCGTCAGCCGGGCCCAGGACAGGTCCGTGTCACCGGGGGCGTAGCCCTTGGCCCTGGTCATCAGCGCCTTCATCCCGCCGTCGCGCGCGGACCTGGCGTCGGAGATGCGCCGCTGGGCGAGCATCCCGATCGGGTCCTTGGACATCACGTCGGGCGCCAGGCTCGGCCACCACGCCACGACCGGTGTGTCGGGCAGCAGCAGCGGGCTGACCACCGAGTCGGCGTGCTCGGTCAGCTCGCCGTACAGCCTCAGCACGACCACCTCGCCCGGCGTGGACTCGCCGATGCGCAGCTCCGCGTCGAGCCGGTTGTTCTCGTCGGACTCCCGCTTGATCACCACGATGATGCGCGAGGGGTGCTCGCGGGCCGCCTCGCTGGCCGCGCGCAGCGAGTCGTACTGGTCGCGCTCCTCGCAGACCACGACCAGCGTCAGCACCATCCCTATCGCGGGCGCGCCCATCTGGTGGCGCAGGTGCGTGAACTGTGCGGAGATCTTCCCCGCCGTCGTGTCGGTGAGCATAAAGGTGGTCATCAGAGTCTCCTCCACACGCGGCCGTCGCGCGCCATCATCGCGTCGGCGGACTCCGGCCCCCACGCGCCGGACGGGTAGCCCTCGGGCTGGCCCTGCGTGGTCCAGAAGTCCTCGATCGGGTCGAGGATCTTCCACGACAGCTCGACCTCCCGCTGGTGCGGGAAGAGCGGCGGGTCGCCGATCATCACGTCGAGCAGCAGCCGCTCGTACGCCTCGGGGGACGACTCCAGGAAGGACTCGCCATAGGCGAAGTCCATCGAGACGTCGCGCACCTCCATGGCCGTGCCCGGCACCTTGGAGCCGAACCGCACGGTGATGCCCTCGTCCGGCTGCACCCTGATGACCAGCGCGTTCTGGCCGAGGATCTCGGTGTCGTCCTTGCTGAACGGCAGGTGCGGCGCCCGCTGGAACACCACGGCCACCTCGGTGACCCGGCGGCCGAGGCGCTTGCCGGCGCGCAGGTAGAACGGCACGCCCGCCCAGCGCCGGTTGGCGATCTCCAGCTTGATGGCCGCGTACGTCTCGGTGGTGGAGTCGGCGGAGATGCCGTCCTCCTGCAGGTAGCCGACCACCTTCTCGCCGCCCTGCCAGCCCGCGTCGTACTGCCCGCGCGCGGTGTTGAGCCCCAGGTCGGACGGCAGTTGCACGGCCTTGAGCACCTTCTCCTTCTCCCGGCGCAGCGCGGAGGCGTCGAAGGACGTCGGGTCCTCCATCGCCACCAGGGCGAGCAACTGGAGCAGGTGGTTCTGGATCACGTCGCGGGCCGCGCCGATGCCGTCGTAGTAGCCGGCCCGGCCGCCGATGCCGATGTCCTCGGCCATGGTGATCTGCACGTGGTCGACGTAGCTACGGTTCCAGATGGGCTCGTAGAGGTTGTTGGCGAACCTCAGGGCCAGGATGTTCTGGACGGTCTCCTTGCCCAGGTAGTGGTCGATCCTGAAGATCGAGCTCTCCGGGAAGGCCGAGTTGGTGATCTCGTTCAGCTCGTGCGCCGACTTCAGGTCGTGCCCGAACGGCTTCTCGATCACCACGCGCCGCCACGACCCGTCGGGCGCGTCGGACAGCCCGGTCCGCTTGAGCTGCTCCACCACCACGGGGAAGAACTTCGGCGGCACTGACAGGTAGAACGCATAGTTGCCGCCGGTGCCCCGGGTCTCGTCGATCTCCTTCAGCGCCATCGCCAGCGCGTCGAACGCGCCGTCGTCGGAGAACTCGCCGGGCACGAAGTGGATGCCCTCGCGCAGCTGCTTCCAGACCTCCTCGCGGAAGGGCGTCCTGGCGTGCGCCTTGACGGCGTCATGCGTCACCTGGGCGAAGTCCTGGTCCTTCCAGTCACGCCTGGCGAACCCGACCAGCGAGAAACCGGGCGGCAGCAGCCCCCGGTTGCCCAGGTCGTAGATGGCCGGCAGCAGCTTGCGCTTGGCCAGGTCTCCCGTCACGCCGAACAACACCATCACACAAGGCCCCGCCACCCGGGGCAGCCGCTTGTCACGCGGATCGCGCAGCGGATTGGCGGCCGCCACCTCGATCGTGGTGGCGGTGCCCGCGGCTGAGGTGGCTACTGTCGCCGCCGCTGTGCTGTCAAGGGCGGCGACCTCCTCCGGAGGTGCTTCGGGGTCTGTCATCTCAAGCCTCCTGTGCGGCTGCGAGCAGGTGCGCGACTCCAGCCGCGCGATCGGTCAAATGCAGGCGTACGGCCGGCCGCCCGCGCTGCAGCAGCGCCCCGAGGTCGCCGAGCGCCTGCGCGAGCTGGAGCTCACCCAGCGTGTACGGCCTGCCGGGCACCGCCACGTCGTCGGCCACGGCGCCGGTGATCAGCAGGAACACCCCGTTCTGCGGGCCGCCCTTGTGATACTGGCCGGTGGAGTGCAGGAACCGCGGCCCCCACCCGAAGGTGACCGGCCGGTCGGTGCGCAGGGCCAGCAGCGCCCGCAGCGTGGCCGGGTCGGCCGCCATCCACGCGTCGGTCATCTGCTCGAAGTCCGCGCCTTCAGGGACGAACACATCGAAGGCCGACAGCCGGTCCAGGTACGCCATCACGGCCAGGTAGCCGTCATCGGGCACCGCGTCGAGCAGCTCGGTCAGCACGCCGGACAGATCCTTGGCCCTGGTCGAGCCGTAGACCTCCACGGGCCCGTCGACCAGCACCGGCTCGCCCAGCGGCAACGCCTCCATGTCGAGCAGCGCGGCCGTGCTGGCCTTGGACTCGGCCACGTTCGGCTGGTCGAACGGGTCGATCTCCAGCAGCAGCCCGGCCACGGCCGTGGCGTACTCCCAGATGAGGAACTGCGCGCCGAGCGGCCCGTCGACGCGCACGTCGCCGTCGTCGGAGTCGATCCCGACGATCAGCTCGTCACGGACGCCGTGCGGCTCGGCGCCGACGACCGGCAGGATGCCCACGCCGTTCTTGCCCGTGGACTCGGCGACGAGCTGCTCGATCCACTCGGACAGCCCGTTGATCTCCGACAGCCGGTCGTCGATGATCAGCTTGTCGCGTCCGGCGAGCGCCGCTCCGCCGAGCGCCGCGCCCAGGTCGAGCCCGGGGTTGCCGACGTCGAGCGAGAGCAGGGGCAGGACCTCGTCGGCGTCGTCGAGCAGCCGTTTCACGTCGGCTCCGGCCAGCGCGCTCGGCACCAGGCCGAACGCCGACAGCGCCGAGTAGCGGCCGCCCACGTCGGGCGCGGCCAGCACCAGGTGGTAGCCGGCGTCCACGGCCGCCTGCTCCAGCGGCGAGCCCGGGTCGGTGACGACCACGATCCGGCCGGCCGGGTCGATGCCCGCCTCGCGGAAGAGCTCCTCGTAGACGCGCAGGTGGCTGTCGGTCTCGACCGTCGAGCCGCTCTTGCTGGCCACGACCAGGATCGTGGTGTCGAGCGGCTCCTCCAGCGCCCGTCGTACCTGGCCTGGGTCGGTGGTGTCCAGGACGGTCAGCGGCACGTCGGCGGTCGCGCAGATCACCTCGGGCGCCAGCGACGAACCGCCCATACCGGCCAGCACCACGTTGGTCAGGCCCTCGGCGCGCACCCGCTCGGCCAGCTTGCCGAGTTCGGGCAGCAGCTCGCGCGAGGTGCGAGGCAGGGTCAGCCAGCCCAGCCGGACGGCCGCCACCGCCTCCGCGTCCGCGCCCCACAGCGTGGGATCGCCGGCGGCGAGCCGCGCGGGCACGCCATCGGCGACGAGCCGCCCCGCGGCGGAGGAGGCGGCCTCGGCCACCCCCTCCTCGCGGTACGAAACGGTCATCAGGGGACCAGGTTCTTGCTGACGCTCTCGAGGAGTTCGTTCCAGGAAGCCTCGAACTTCTCCACGCCCTCGTCCTCCAGCACCTTGACCACGTCGTCGTAGTCGACGCCCGCCTCCTTGAGGGCGGCCATGGTGTTCCACGCGTCCTCGTAGAAGGGGCGCACGGTGTCGCCGGTGACGACGGCGCCGGCGGCGGTCGCGTCGAGCGTCTTCTCCGGCATCGTGTTGACCGTGCCGGGGGCGACGAGCTGGTCGACGTACATCGTGGGCGAGTAGTCGGGGTTCTTGACGCCGGTCGAGGCCCACAGCGGGCGCTGCGGGCGGGCACCGGCGGCGCGCAGCCGCTGCCAGCGCTCGGAGTTCATCACTTCCTCGAAGGCGGCGTAGGCCAGGCGCGCGTTGGCGATGCCGGCCTTGCCCTTGAGCTCCGGCTTGCCGAGCTGGTCGAGCCGCTTGTCGATCTCGCTGTCGACCCGGCTGACGAAGAACGACGCCACCGACTCGATCGTGCCCAGGTTGAGGCCCTTGGCCTGGGCGGCCTCCAGGCCGGCCAGCCAGGCGTCCATGACCGCGCGGTAGCGCTCCAGCGAGAAGATCAGCGTGACGTTGACGCTGATGCCCTCGGAGATCGCCTGCGTGATCGCGGGCAGCCCCTCGAGCGTCGCCGGGATCTTGATGAACAGGTTGGGCCGGTCGACCAGCCACCACAGCGCCCGCGCCTCGGCCACGGTCTTCTCGCTCTCGCGGGCCAGCCGAGGGTCGACCTCCAGCGAGACGCGCCCGTCGACGCCGGCGGTGGCGTCGTAGACCGGGCGCAGCACGTCGGCGGCCCAGCGGATGTCATAGGCGGTGATGGCGCGCACGGCCTCGCCGATCTCGACGCCGCGTACGGCCAGGTCGTGCAGCTGGGCGTCGTAGGCGTCGCCCTTGCTGAGCGCGCCGGCGAAGATGGTCGGGTTGGAGGTGACGCCCACCACGTTCTTCTCGCGGATCAGCTGCTCCAGGTTGCCCGTGCGCAGCCGCTCCCGGCTGATGTCGTCCAGCCAGATCGACACGCCCTGGCCGGAGAGCTTGTTGAGGATCTCACTCATTTTCGTTCAGTTTCCCGTCGTCTCGCCCTTGTCGTGACCCAGCTTGGCGAGGCTCGCCTTGGCCGCCGCGGCCACGCGCTCCGCCGTCAGCCCGAATTGCTCGTATAGCGTCTTATACGGTGCCGACGCGCCGAAGTGTTCAAGGCTGACGACCTCACCCTTCTCGCCGACGAACTCTCGCCAGCCAAGGGCGATTCCCGCCTCGACCGCGACCCGGGCCTTGATCGCTGACGGCAGAACGGTCTGCCGATACGCAATGTCCTGCCCGTTGAACCACTCGACACACGGCATCGACACGACCCGCGTCGGGATGCCCTGGGCTTCGAGCAGCTCGCGGCCGTTCACGGCCAGCTCCAGCTCGCTGCCCGTGGCGATGAGGATCACCTGGGGCTGCCCGTCGGACGCCTCGTGCAGGATGTAGCCGCCCTTGGCCACGCCCTGGGCGCTGGTGCCCTCGAAGACCGGCAGGTTCTGCCGGGTCAGGGCGAGCGCCGCAGGCCGGTCGAAGTGCTGGAGCACGGTCTGCCAGGCGTAGGCCGTCTCGTTGGCGTCGCCGGGGCGCACCACGTCGAGGCCGGGGATCGCGCGCAGCGCCCACAGGTGCTCGACCGGCTGGTGGGTCGGGCCGTCCTCGCCCAGTCCGATGGAGTCGTGCGTCCACACGTAGGTGACCGGCAGCTTCATCAGCGCCGCCAGGCGCACCGAGGGGCGCATGTAGTCGGAGAAGACCAGGAACGTGCCGCCGTACGGCCGGGTGCCGCCGTGCAGGGCGATGCCGTTGAGAATGGCGCCCATGCCGTGCTCACGGATGCCGAAGTGCAGCGTGCGGCCGTAGCGGTTACCGGGGAAGTCCTTGGTCTGGTATTCCTCGGGGATGAAGGACGGCTCGCCCTTCATCGTGGTGTTGTTGGACTCGGCCAGGTCGGCCGAGCCGCCCCACAGCTCGGGCAGCACCGGCGCGAGCGAGTTGAGCACCTCGCCGGACGCCTTGCGGGTGGCCATCGAGCCGCCCTTCTCGAACTGGGGCAGCGCCTCGGTCCAGCCGGCGGGCAGCTCGTGGCGGGAGATCCGGTCCAGCTCGGCGGCGCGCTCGGGGTTGGCCGCGCGCCAGGCTTCGTAGCCCTTCTGCCAGGCGGCGTGCGCCTCGTGGCCCCTGTGCGCCACGGCGCGCGCGTGCTCCAGCACCTCGGCGGGCACGTCGAAGTTCTTGTCGGGGTTCATGCCGAGGACCCGCTTGGTGGCGGCGACCTCGTCCTCGCCGAGGGCGGAGCCGTGGATCTTGCCGGTGTTCTGCTTGTTCGGGGCGGGCCAGCCGATGATCGTGCGCAGGCGGATGAACGACGGCCGGTCGGTCTCGGCGCGCGCCGACTCCAGCGCCGCGTGCAGCGCCTGGACGTCCTCGACGTAGTCGCCGGTCTCGGTCCAGTCGACGCTGAGCGTGTGCCAGCCGTAGGCCTCGTAGCGCTTGACCACGTCCTCGGACTTCGCGATCAGCGTGTCGTCCTCGATGGAGATGTGGTTGTCGTCGTAGATGACGATGAGGTTGCCCAGCTTCTGGTGGCCGGCGATCGCGCTGACCTCGTGGCTGATGCCCTCTTCGATGTCACCGTCGCTGACCATGCACCAGATGTGGTGGTCGAACGGCGAGGTGCCCACCTCGGCGTCGGGGTCGAACAGACCGCGCTCGCGACGGGCCGCCATGGCCATGCCGACGGCGTTGCCCAGGCCCTGGCCGAGCGGGCCCGTGGTGGTCTCCACACCGGCCGTGTGCCCGTGCTCGGGGTGGCCGGGGGTCAGGCTGTCCCACTGGCGCAGCCGTGTCAGGTCCTCCAGGTCGAGCCCGTATCCGGACAGGAACAGCTGGATGTACAGGGTCAGGCTGGAGTGCCCGCACGACAGGACGAAACGGTCACGCCCGAGCCACGAGGGGTCCGTGGGGTCGTGGCGCATCGCGTGCTGGAACAGCAGGTACGCGGCGGGAGCCAGGCTCATGGCGGTGCCCGGGTGACCCGAACCCGCCTTTTCGACTGCGTCCATGGCCAGGGCTCGAACGACGTCGACCGCTTGCTTGTCTAGGTCGGTCCATTCGAGGGCTGGCACGAGTTCGGTGCTCAAGTGCTCGGTCTCCGGAATCTAGTTGTCTTGTGGTGGTACCGGTTGGCATATCCCGCCCACACCGGACCCTAACTGAGTGGAGTCGGCGATCGATTCCCTTCCCACCCCGTGCGTGTCCCCCCATTGGCCGGACCGGACGACCCTGCTACTACAGTTTGGTTGTTCTCGTTGTCACAGGGACGCCTGGCGTCCGTCCATGAGATTCCGCTCCAATCAGAGGTTACGCGTTGACTCCGCACGTGCTGGAAGCGCCTTGACGGTGCTGACGAACAGGCAGACGACGGCCCCCGCTCCCGCGGCCGAGCCGCCAAGGACGATCGGCATGCTCGTCAAGGCCTACATCGCTCTCACCAAGCCGCGGATCATCGAGCTCCTGCTGATCACGACGCTCCCTGTGATGTTCCTCGCGGCGGGCGGGCTGCCGCCGCTGTGGACGTCGGTGGCGGTCATGGTGTTCGGCACCCTGTCCGCGGGCAGCGCCAACGCGCTCAACTGCTACGTGGACCGCGACATCGACCAGAAGATGCGCCGCACCAGGCGGCGCCCGCTGGCCAGGCACCAGGTCTCGCCGACCGGCGCGCTCATCTTCGGCATCGTGCTCGGCGTGCTGTCCTTGGTCGGTCTCTGGCTGACCACCAACTGGCTGGCCGCCATGCTCTCCACCGGCGCCATCCTGTTCTACGTCATCGTCTACTCGATGATCCTCAAGCGGCGCACCGCCCAGAACATCGTCTGGGGCGGCATCGCGGGCTGCATGCCGGTGCTGATCGGCTGGGCGGGCATCACCGGGCGGCTCGACTGGGCGCCGCTGGTGCTGTTCGGGGTGGTGTTCTTCTGGACGCCGCCGCACACCTGGACGCTGGCCATGCGTTACAAGGAGGACTACGCGGCGGCCGAGGTGCCGATGCTGCCGGTGGTGGCCACCGAGCGCCGGGTGATCCTGGAGTCGATCGCCTACACCTGGGCCACCGTGCTCTGCTCGCTGGCCTTGTGGCCGGTGGCGGGCACCACGCTGTTCTACCCGATCGCGGCCGGCGTCCTGGGCGTCATGTGCCTGTGGGAGGTGCACCGCCTGCTGGCCCGGCTCAACTCCGGCAAGACCGGTGTCGACCTGCGGCCGATGCGCTTCTTCCACTGGTCCAACGCCTATCTGGCGCTGCTCTTCCTCGCCGTGGCCATCGACCCGCTGCTGAGCTGAGCTCGCCGGCGTGAAGGACCGCGCACAGCATGGTGCGGACCCGTACGGGCCACGTCACCTGGGCGGGACAGCGTCTTTTTGATCCGTTACAGTCACCGTATGGCGTCCCGTGATCCACGCTGGGTGTTGAAGGACCGCCCGTCGTTCGCGTTGATCATCGGGCTGATCGTGACCGGCCTGTGCGCGCTCGTCTCCTTCGTCTTCGACGTGCTCAACGGCGCGCCCGTGCAGTTCTTCATCTCCCTCGGCCTCGCGCTGGCGCCGGTGCCGCTGCTGCTGGCCGCCGTGCTCGCGCTCGACCGCATGGAGCCGGAGCCGCGCAGCAACCTCATCTTCGCCTTCGCCTGGGGGGCGGGGGTGGCGGTGCTGGTCGCGGGCGTGATCAACTCGCTCAACCTGCACTACATCATCGACACCGCCAACCTGAGCGCGGCCAACGCGCGCAACGTCGCCGCCACGTTCGGCGCGCCGGTGGTCGAGGAGTCGATGAAGGGGCTGGTGCTGCTCGGGCTGCTCAGGTTCCGCCGGGCCGAGCTCGACGGGCCGACCGACGGCGTCATCTACGCCAGCATGGTCGGGCTCGGCTTCGCGATGAGCGAGAACGTCAGCTACTACGTCGCCGCGCTCAACTCCGACCAGGGCGGCATGGGGCTGGCCGTCACCGTGGTGCTGCGCGGTGTGCTGTCGCCGTTCGCGCATCCGCTCTTCACCTCGATGATCGGCGTCGCGGTCGCCTACGCCGCCCAGCGCAACGGGTCCGACCGGGTCTTCATCATCATGGCCGGCTGGGTCGGCGCGATGCTCCTGCACGGCCTCTGGAACGGTCTCACCTCCTACGGCGGCTTCCCCGGCCTGGTCATCGCCTACCTGGTGCTGCTGATCGTGCTGGTGGTGCTCATCGCGCTGGTGCTCAGGGACCGGCGGCGCATCGTCGCCCTGATCCAGCGCTACCTGCCGCCGTACGAGCCGACCAAGCTGGTCAACCGGGCCGACATCTACATGCTGTCCGCCCTGTCGCGGCGCCGGCAGGCCAGGCAGTGGGCCAAGGTCTACGGCGGCAAGCGGGGGCTGCGCGCGATGCGCGACTACCAGCTCGCGGCGACCGAGCTGGGCCTGCTGCACGAGCGGGCCGCCAAGCGGATGGTCGACGAGCAGACCTTCCACGAGGAGCAGCGCGCCCTGCTCGAATGCATGAGCACCGCCAGGGCCGGTTTCCCGATGACGCCCGCCCACTTCAGGGCCGCGGCGCGGGGCACCCCGCCTCCGGGCTACGCGCCCGGCGCCCCCGGCTGAGCCAGGATCGCGCGCAGCGAGGTCTCGCGCGGACCGGGATAGACCGGGGCGGAGTGCAGCACCAGCGCGTCGGCGAACGCCTTGCCGGTGGCGAACAGCTCACGGGTGGCCGAGGCGTAGGTGGTCACGGCCCATTGCTTGGCGGAGTCGTCGCCCACGCCGAAGGTCGTCAGGCCCGCCGTACGGCAGAGCGTGACCGCTCTCGGCAGGTGGAACATCTGCGTGACCACGGTCAGCCGCTCGGCGCCGAAGACCTGGCGGGCCCGCACGCACGAGTCCCAGGTGTCGAACCCGGCGTAGTCGAGCACCATCACCGCGTCGGGCACGCCCCTGGCCCGCAGGTAGTCGCGCATGGCCGTGGGCTCGTCGTACTCCTTGCGGCTGTTGTCGCCCGACAGCAGCAGCGCCTTGACCTTGCCCGCTCGATAGAGCTCGGCCGCGATGTCGAGGCGCCGGGCCAGGAAGGGGGAGGGGTGGCCGCTGAACAGGCCCGCGCCCAGCACGAGCGCCACCTGCGAGGCGGGCACCCGGGCCAGCCAGCCGCCGGTGTCGGCCACCACGCGGCTCTCCGAGCTGTCGAGCCACGCCCACGTCATCGGCGCCAGGGCGAGCACGCTGAGCAGCACCAGCCCTTGGTACAGCCGGCGCAGGGTCTTCTGAGCGGGGCGGGCTAAAGCCACTCGAGGACCTCACAGGTAGGGGGACATAGTCCCTCATACCTTGGCACAGCGGCTCAGACGCTGGCCGGTGTTTCCGCGGGGGAGGGGACGGCCGGGGTCGTCAACGGGTCGCGGGTGCGCAGCGAGGTGACCACTCTGAGCGTGGCGATCCAGACCAGGGTCGAGCCGAGCACGTGCACGCCGACCAGGAAGGCGGGCACCGCCAGGAAGTACTGGGTGTAGCCGATCACGCCCTGGGCGAGCTCCACCACGACCAGCGCCAGCGCGGCCCGGCGGGCCGGTCCGGGCGCGTCGGTCACGCTCAGCGCGAACATCAGCGCGAACGACAGCCCGACCACGAGGTAGGCGATGTCGGCGTGCAGCCGCACCACGCTCTCGATGTCGAGGTCGAAGCGGGAGGCCAGCGCGTCGCCGGAATGCGGACCCGTGCCGGTCACCAGCACCCCGGCCAGCAGCAGCACGGCCACGGCCGCGACCAGCACGTAGCCGAGACGCAGGATGTCGCGGTGCGTCACCCGGCGGACCGGCCCGTCGCCTTCACCCGAGCGCGCGTAGAGCGCCCAGCAGGCGGCGATCAACGCGATGGAGACCAGGAAGTGCACGCTGACCGTGAACGGGTTGAGCAGACTCCTGACCACCAGCCCGCCCCACAGCGCCTGGAAGACGATGCCCGCGGGCTGCAGCAGGGCCAGCCAGAGCAGCGGACGGCGCCGCGGGGCCAGCCGCAGCGCCGACACCACACAGGCGAACCCCACCGCCAGCACCAGGAACGTCAGCAGCCGGTTGCCGAACTCGACGGCCATGGTGACAGGCGAGATCTCCGGATGCGCGATCGGCACGAAGCTGTCGGGCGTGCACCTGGGCCAGGTCGGGCAGCCCAGCCCCGAGCCGGTGACCCGCACGGCCGCGCCCGTCACCGTGATGCCCGCGTTGACCACCACGGAGGCCAGTGCCCAGCCGCGCATCGACTCGGCGGTCGGCGCCCAGAAGGAGAACAGGCGCCGGACCAGAGCGTTGGGGTGGTCCGTGGGTAGTTTCACGTCGGCGAGCTTCACGTCATCGATGGTAAGGGCCTGGTCGTCCGGTCTTCCCACCGGGAACGTGCTTCTCAACCGGCATGGGTATGTGACATATTACAGAGGGGGAGGTGAAATGTCCGATGTGATTGTCGTCGGCGCCGGAGTGGTGGGCGCCGCGTGCGCTTATTACGCCGCCCGGGCCGGACTGGACGTGACCGTGGTGGACCGCGGCCCGGTGGCGGGCGGCACGACGGGCGCGGGCGAGGGCAACGTGCTGGTCTCGGACAAGGAGCCGGGCCCGGAGCTGGACCTGGCGCTGCTGTCCAACCGCCTCTGGGGAGAGCTGGCCGCGCTGGGCGGGTTCGAGTACGAACCCAAGGGCGGACTGGTCGTCGCCGAGACGGACGAGGTCCAGAGGCAGCTCGTCGAGCTGGCGGCGAAGCAGGGCGTCGAGTACGCCGTCGTGCCCGCCGATGGCCTGCGCGGCTACGAGCCGCACCTGGCCGAGGGGCTCGCGGGCGGCGTGTACTACCCGCAGGACGCCCAGGTGCAGCCCATGCTGGCGGCCGCGCACCTGCTCAGGCACGGCACGGAGAGCTACGGGCACGGGACGCTGCACCTGCGCACCGGTGTCACCGTGACCGGATTCACGCGGTCCGGCGACCGGGTGACGGGCGTACGCACCGACCGGGGCGACATCCTCGGCGGCGCGGTGATCAACGCGGCCGGCACGTGGGGCGGCGAGATCGCCCGGCTCGCGGGCGTGGACCTGCCGGTCCTGCCCAGGCGCGGTTTCATCCTGGTCACCGAGCCGCTGCGCGAGCCGCTGATCCGGCACAAGGTCTACACCGCCGCCTACGTCACCAACGTGGCCAGCGACTCGGCCGATCTGGAGACCTCGGCCGTCGTCGAGGGCACCCCGGCGGGGACCGTGCTCATCGGGGCGAGCAGGGAGCGGGTCGGGTTCGACCGGACGACCTCGCCCCGGGTGCTGGCCCGGCTGGCGGCCCAGGCCGTCGCGCTGTTCCCGGTGCTTCGGGAGGTGCGGGTGATCAGGTCGTACTGCGGTTTCCGGCCGTACTGTCCCGACCACCTGCCGGTGATCGGCGCGGACCCGCGGGCGCCCGGGCTGTATCACGCGTGCGGGCACGAAGGGGCCGGGATCGGCCTCGCGCCCGCGACCGGGCTCGTGCTGTCCCAGTTGCTGACCGGCGCCCGCCCCGAACTGGACCCGCGTCCCTTCCGCCCGGACCGCTTCTCACCCGGGACTTCGGCAGAGCCCTCACCTGGGTCGTCGTCTGAGTCCTCCCGTGCGACCGAGGAGTCCGCGTGACCTTCCAGATCACGATCGACGGCCGGGCCGTGCCGGTCGAGCCGGGGCAGACGATCGGCGCGGCCCTGCACGCCGCCGGGGTACGCGCGTGGCGCACCACCCGCTTCGGCGGCCGGCCGCGCGGGCTGTTCTGCGGCATCGGCGTCTGCTTCGACTGCCTGATCACGGTGAACGGCCGCCCCCCAGAACGCGCCTGCCTGCTGGAGGCCCGGCCCGGAGACGAGGTGACGACCTCGTGAGCACGCCCGACGACCGCATGAACGAGAGCGACGACCGCCTGAGGGCGACCGACGACCGCGTCCGCGACGACCGCCTGAGCGCGGCCTGCGATCTTGTCGTGGTCGGTGGCGGGCCCGCCGGGGTGGCGGGGGCTCTGGCGGCGGCGCTGCGCGGCCTGAACGTGGTTCTCATCGACTCGGGAGCCCGCCTCGGCGGCCAGTACTTCCGCCACCAGGCCGGTGCGGCGCACGCCGCCACCCCGGGTCTGGAGCGGTTCCTGCGGCAGGCCCGCGCGCTGGGCGAGCGGGCCGAGGTGCTGCTCGGACACCAGGTGTGGACCGTGACGCGGGACGGCGACCGGCTGACCGTCCACTGCCAGACCCCGGACGGTCGCCCGGTGATGATCTACTGCCGCGACCTCCTGATCGCCACCGGAGCGCACGACCGGCCGCTGCCGTTCCCCGGCTGGGACCTGCCCGGCGTCCTGACGGCGGGCGGCGCCCAGGCGCTGCTCAAGGGCAACGGCGTCGTCGCGGGCGGCCGGGTGGTCGTCGGCGGCACCGGGCCGTTCCTGCTGCCCGTGGCCACCGGCCTGGCCGGGGCGGGGGCCGAGGTGCTGGGCGTGTTCGAGGCCAACGGCGGCCTGGCACTGGCCCGGCACCCGCTGCTGGCCCTGGGCAAGGCGGGGGAGGCGGTGGGCTACGGGCTGGCGATGGCCAGGCACCGCGTGCCGTACCGGACGCACCAGGCGGTGATCGCCGCGCACGGCGAGCGCGAGCTGGAGGCCGTCACCGTGGCGCGGCTCGACGGCGACTGGAACGTGCTCTCCACCAGGGAACTGGCCTGCGACACGCTGGCCGTCGGCTACGGCTTCGTCCCCCAGATCGAGCTCGGCGTCGAGCTGGGCTGCGAGACCCGCCAGGACGCGGACGGCATGCCCGTACTCACGGTGGACGGCCGTCAGCGCACCACGGTGGACGGCGTCTGGGCGGCGGGCGAGCCGACCGGCGTGGGCGGCAGGCACCTGGCCGAGCTGGAGGGCCGCATCGCGGGCCTGGCCGTCGCCGGAGCGCCGGTCCCCGGCGTGCTGGCCAGGCGGCGTCGGCGGATGCGCGCGTTCGGGGAGGCGCTGCACCACGCCTATCCGGTCAAGCAGGGCTGGCAGAGCTGGCTGCGCGACGACACGCTGGTGTGCCGGTGCGAGGAGGTGCCGGTCGCCCGCGTACGCGCGGCGCTGGCACTCGGCGCCACCGACGCGCGCTCCGTCAAGCTGCTGGCCAGGCCCGGCATGGGCTGGTGCCAGGGCCGTGTCTGCGGCTACGCGGTCGCCTGCCTGGCCGGGGAGCCGCCCCGCCCCCCTCGCCGCCCCATCGCGCAACCCCTCTCACTCGGCGCTCTCGCCGAGCTCGACACCCACTGATTTTGGAGGAAACTTTAATGACAAATCGCGCTAAGTCCTGGCACGGTGTCATGGTGGCCACGGCGCTCCCGCTGCACGCGGATCTGTCCGTCGACTTCGACGGCTATGCCGACCACTGCCGCTGGCTGGTCGAGAACGGCTGCGACGGCGTGGTCCCCAACGGATCGCTGGGCGAGTACCAGACGCTCACTCCCGAGGAGCGGACCAAGGTCGTGGAGACGGCCGTCGAAGCGGTCGGCGGGCCGAACGTGATGGCGGGCGCCGCCGCGTACGGCGCGGCGGAGTCGCGGCGCTGGGCCGAGCAGGCGGGCGCGGCCGGCTGCGGCTCGGTGCTGCTGCTGCCGCCCAACACCTACCGGGCCGACGATCGGTCCGTGATCGCGCACTACCGCGAGGTGGCCAAGGCCGGGGTGCCGATCGTGGCCTACAACAACCCGTACGACACCAAGGTGGACCTGACGCCCGCGCTGCTCGCGACCCTGTACGGCGAGGGTCTGATCGTGGCCGTGAAGGAGTTCAGCGGCGATCCGCGCCGGCCTTACGAGCTCGCCGAGCTGGCCCCGGGGCTCGACGTGCTGATCGGGTCCGACGACGTGCTGCTGGAGCTGGCGGTGGCCGGAGCCGTCGGCTGGGTCGCCGGCTACCCCAACGCGCTGCCCGCCTCCAGCGTCGCCCTCTACCGGGCCGCGCTGGCCGGTGACCTCGACACCGCGCTGCCGCTGTACCGCACGCTCCACCCGCTGCTGCGCTGGGACTCCAAGACGGAGTTCGTGCAGGCCATCAAGCTGTCGATGGACCTCGCGGGCCGTCACGGCGGGCCCTGCCGCCTGCCGCGCGTGCCGCTGACGGAGGAGCAGGCGGCGGCCGTACGCGGTGCGACCGAGAAGGCGCTCGCGGAGGGTCTGCGATGAGGACGAAGCGGGTCTTCCACGCCGTCGACTCGCACACCGAGGGCATGCCGACCCGCGTGATCACCGGCGGCGTGGGCGTGATCCCCGGCGCGAGCATGGCCGAGCGGCGCGTCTACTTCCGCGACCACCTCGACCACATCCGCCGGCTGCTGATGAACGAGCCGCGCGGCCACGCCGCCATGAGCGGCGCCATCCTGCAGCCGCCGACCAGGCCCGACGCCGACTGGGGCGTGCTGTTCATCGAGGTGTCCGGGCTGCTGCCGATGTGCGGCCACGGCACCATCGGCGTGGCGACCGTGCTGGTGGAGACCGGCATGGTGGAGGTCGTCGAGCCGGTCACCACCGTGCGCCTGGAGGTGCCCGCCGGGCTCGTCGAGGTGGACGTGGCCGTCGAGGACGGCATGGCCATGGCGGTGACGCTGCGCAACGTACCCGGCTACTGCGACAGGCTCGACGCCGTCGTCACCGTGCCGGGCTTCGGCGACATCCGCTACGACCTGGCGTACGGCGGCAACTTCTACGCGATCGTCGACCTCGACGACTACGGCCTGCCCTTCGACCGCAAGGCCAAGAACGAGATCCTCGCCGCCGGGCTGGCCACGATGGCGGCCATCGACGCCGCCGACGAGCCCGTGCACCCCGAGGACGACCGCATCCGCGGCTGCCACCACGTCTACTTCGCCGCGCCGGGCTCCGACGCCCACCACTCGCGGCACGCGATGGCCATCTACCCGGGCTGGTTCGACCGCTCGCCCTGCGGCACCGGCACCAGCGCCCGCATGGCCCAGTTGCACGCCCGCGGCGAGCTGCCGGTGGGCCCGGACGGCTGGGACTTCGTCAACGAGTCGTTCATCGGCACCCGGTTCGTCGGCCGGCTGCTGGGGGAGACCACCGTCGGCGGTCGGCCCGCGGTCGTGCCCGCCATCACCGGCCGCGCCTGGGTCACCGGCACCGCCCAGTACTTCCTCGACCCGCGCGATCCGTTCCCCGAGGGGTTCGAGCTATGAGCGTCACCACGGTCGACTACCACACCGCGGGCGAGCCGTTCAGGATCGTCACCGGGGGCGCCCCCGACCTGCCCGGCGCCACCGTGCTCGAACGCCGCGCCGCCGCACCCAGCGGACCGGCCGAGCAGGTGCGGCGGCTGCTCTGCCACGAGCCGCGCGGCCACGCCGACATGTACGGCTGCTTCCTGGTCCCGCCGGACGACCCCGGCGCCCACTTCGGCGCGCTGTTCTGGCACAAGGACGGCTACTCCACCGCCTGCGGCCACGGCACGATCGCCCTCGGCGTGCACGCCGTCCGTGAGGGCCTGGTCGAGGCGGACCCCGGCGGCGAGACGGACGTGGTCGTCGACGTGCCGTCCGGCCGCGTCACGGCCCGCGTCCGCGGCTCGCGGGACCGCGTCGAGTCGGTCACCTTCATCAACGTCCCGTCGTACGTCATCGCCCGCGCCGTCCCCGCCGCCGGCGTCAAGGTCGACCTCTCCTACGGCGGCGCCATCTACGCCGCGCTGCCCGCCTCGGCCGTCGGCCTGTCCGTCGAGGCCGCGAACCTTCCCGAGCTCATCGGCCACGCCCGCCGCATCAAGGCCGCCCTGCTGGGCCACCCGGCCACGCGGCACCCGGCGGACGACCGGCTCTCCGGCGTCTACGGGGTGATCTTCTACGAGGACGTCCCGGGGGACGGCCTGCGCCAGCGCAACGTGACCGTGTTCGCCGACGGCGAGGTGGACCGGTCGCCGTGCGGCTCCGGCACGGCCGCGCGGCTCGCCCTGCTGTACGCCGACGGCCACCAGGGTCCGCTGATCCACACCGGCATCGCGGGCGGCACGTTCGTCGCCACCGTGGGGAAGGTCACCGACCAGGGCGTCGTCGCCGAGATCGAGGGCATGGCCTACCGCACCGGCAGGCACACCTTCGAGCTCGACCCCGAAGACCCCCTCGGCACCGGGTTCGTGCTCCGGTGAGCCCGCTGCCCTATCTCGACGCCGCCACCATCGAGCGGCTGGTGCCCGTGGCGCGGGCCGTACGGATCCTGGAAGAAGCCCTGCGAGCCGGGCTCGATCCGGAGCAGACGCCGCTGCGGCCGGTCGTCGAGCTGCCCGCCGGGCAGCTCCTGCTGATGCCCGCCGCCGCGGGACGCTACGCGGGCGTGAAGGCCGTCACCGTCGCGCCCGGCAACGCCGCGCGCGGGCTGCCCCGCGTCCAGGGCACGTACCTGCTGCTCGACGGCGACACCCTGGCCCCGCTGGCCGCCATGGACGGCGTCGCGCTCACCTCGCTGCGCACCCCGGCGGTCTCGGCGCTGGCCGTCACGCACCTGGCCGAGCCGGAGGCCCGCACCCTGGTGGTGTTCGGCACCGGCCCGCAGGCGTGGGGGCACATCCTCGCGCTGAGCGCGGTCCGGCCCGTCGAGCGGGTCACGGTCGTCGGCCGCGACCGCGACCGCGCCGAGGAGCTCGCCGCCCGCTGCCGCGAGCACGGCCTGCCGGCTCTGGCCGAGCACGGCCAGGCCCCCGACCTGCGTGCCGTGGCCGAGGCGGACCTGATCGCCTGCTGCACCACGGCCAGGGAACCGCTGTTCCCCGGCAAGCTGGTCCGCGACGGCGCCACGGTCGTCGCGGTCGGATCGCACGAGCCCGACGCCCGTGAGCTGGACGGCGACCTCCTGGCCCGCGCCACCGTCGTGGTCGAGGCCAGGTCGGCGGCGCTGGCCGAGGCGGGGGATGTGGTCATCCCGGTGTGCCAAGGTACGATCACCACCGGTCACCTCGCCGGGAACCTCGCCGACCTCATCGCCGGCCGGGTGCCCACGGGTGCCGGTCCCCGCGTGTTCAAGAGCACCGGGATGGCGTGGGAGGACCTGGTGGTCGCCGCCGCCGCGTACGAGGCGTGGGCCTAGCGGGGCGTTCCCAGCGGGCGTGTACTGAGAGTGAGGGGATGGCCGGATGGCTGCCGAGAACCGGCTCGACCTGCCGATGGTGGGCGAGCGGCAGAGCTTGCGCGAGCAGGTCGCGCACGCGCTCCGTGCCGCGCTGATCACCGGCGAGATGCGCCCGGGGGTGGTCTACTCCGCGCCGGTGCTGGCCGCGCAGTTCGGCGTCTCCGCGACGCCCGTCCGTGAGGCCATGCTCGACCTGGCCAAGGAAGGGCTGGTCGAGGCGGTGCGCAACAAGGGCTTCCGGGTCACCGAGCTGTCCGACCGCGATCTCGACGAGCTCACCGAGATCCGGCAGCTCATCGAGGTGCCCACCGTGACCCGCCTGGCCGACGCCTCGCGCGCCGAGGAGTTCGAACGGCTCAGGCCCGTCGCCGAGGAGATCGTCGCCGCGGCCGAGCGGGGCGACCTGCTCGGCTACGTGGACGCCGACCTGCGCTTCCACGTGGAGCTGCTGACCCTGTCGGGCAACGCCCACCTGGTCGAGGTGGTCAAGGACCTGCGCAACCGGGCCCGGCTCTACGGCCTGTCGCAGCTGTCGGAGCGCGGCACGCTGTCGGACTCGGCCCGCGAGCACGTCGCGCTGCTCGACGCGCTCAAGGCCGGCGACACCACGGCGGCCCGCACCATCATGTCCGAGCACATCCAGCACGTCCGCGGCATCTGGGCCGACCCGCGCTGATCACGCGCGCGGGCGCCTGGGGCCGACTCGCGCTGATCACGCTCGGGGGTCACTTCATGGCGCGCGTGGTCCCCAGGCTGGCGGCCACGATGCAGATGATCGCCGCCCACTGCTGCGCGTGCAGCATCTCGCCCAGCACCACCACACCGACCAGGGCGGCCATCGCGGGCTCCAGACTCATCAGGATGCCGAACACGTGCTTCGGCATCCGGCGCAGCGCCTGCAGCTCCAGCGAGTACGGGATCACCGACGACAGCAGCCCCACACCCAGCCCGACCAGCAGCAACTGCGGCTGGAGCAGGTCGCCGCCACCTGACGCGATGCCCACCGGCGCGATCACGATGGCCGACACGATCATCGCGAACGACAGCCCGGTCGTGCCGGGGAAGCGCCGCCCGACCGAGGCCGACAGCAGGATGTAGGCGGCCCAGCACGCGCCGGCCGCCATCGCGAGCCCGATGCCGACCCAGCTCATCGACGCCGACTGGCCCCACGGCGCGAGCAGCGCCACGCCCGCCGCCGCCAGGCCGATCCACAGCAGGTCGAGCCGGCGCCTGGACGCCGCGACCGCCACGCCCAGCGGCCCGAGGAACTCGATCGCCACCGCGATGCCCAGCGGCAGCCGCGCGATCGCCTCGTAGAAGGTGAGGTTCATGACCGCCAGCGTCACGCCGAAGCCGAGCCCGACCCCCAGGTCACGCCACGACATCCCCTTCAGCTTGGGCCTGGCCACCGCGCCCATGATCAGCGCACCCGCCCCGATGCGCAGGAACACCACCGCGCTCGGCGGCAGCGACGCGAACAGCTCCTTGGCGAAGCCCGCCCCGAGCTGCACCGAGAAGATCGCCAGCAGCACCAGCCCGGACGGCGGGACGGAGTCGGCGGCGGCACGCAGCACACTGCCGGGTTTGGGAAGCCCCGATCCGCGGTCGAAAGGATCATCCAGGGCGAACGCGGTCACGGCACTCCTCGGTAGGTCGGCTGGCGGTTAGAACGGTACCGAGGCAGGCCGACATTCCCCCACTAAGGGGGTACTAATCCGCACTAAGTGATCGAAATCGACAATTCGACCATGGAATCATGACCGCACCCCCGCCTCCCTCTGCTCACTCCCAGCGGAACGTACGCGAGGCCAGGCCCAGGGACAGCACCGCCCAGGCGGCCAGCACCGCCAGCGCCCCCAGCGGCAGGGCCGCGCCCCCGGCGAGCACCGAACGCAGCCCGTGGGTCAGCGCCGAGATCGGCAGCAGCTCCAGAACCGGCCGCACCCCGGCGGGGAACTTGTCCAAGGGGAAGATCACCCCGCCCGCGCCGAGCAGCACCAGGTAGACCAGGTTGGCCGCGGCCAGCGTCGCCTCGGCCCGCAGCAGGCCCGCCATGAGCAGCCCCAGCCCGCTGAACGCCGCCGTGCCCAGCAGCACGAGCAGCACCGCGGCCACCGGCGAGCCCTGGGGGCGCCAGCCGAGCGCCAGCGCCACCGCCACGAGCACGACGACCTGGACGCTCTCCACCGCGAGCACGGCCACCGTCTTGGCCAGCAACAGCCCGGCCCTGGACAGCGGCGTCGCGCCGAGCCGCTTCAGCACGCCGTAGCGGCGCTCGAAGCCCGTCGCGATCGCCTGCCCGGTGAACGCCGTCGACATGATCGCCAGCGCGAGCACGCCCGGCGCGAGGAAGTCGATCCGCCGGCCCCCGCCGATGTCGATCAGCGGGGCCAGGGAGAACCCGACGAGCAGCAGCACCGGGATGATCAACGTCAGCAGCAGCTGCTCGCCGTTGCGCAGCGTCTGGCGCGTCTCGGCCGCCGCCTGCGCCAGCACCATGCGCGCGAACGGCGCCGCCGCCGGGGCGGGGGTGAAGTCGAGCGTGGTCATCGCAGCTCCCTGCCGGTCAGCTCCAGGAAGACGTCTTCGAGCGTACGGCGCTCGATGCTCAGGTCGGCGGCCATGACGCCCTCGGCGGCGCACCAGGTCGTCACGGTCGCCAGCAGCTCCGGGCCCACCTGGCCCTCGATGATGTAGTGCCCCGCGGGCGACTCCTTGGCGGCGCTGCCGCCGGGCAACGCGTTGAGCAGCTCGTCCAGCGAGAGCCCCGGCCGGGCCCTGAAGCGCAGCTGGCGCTCGGCCCCGGTCAGCGACTCCGGGCTGCCCTCGGCCACCACCTGGCCCCGATCGATGATCACCACATGGTCGGCCAGGCGTTCGGCCTCGTCCATGTGGTGGGTGGTGAGCACCACCGAGACCCCCGCGGCCCGCAGCTCGCCCACCAGATCCCAGCAGGCGTGCCTGGCCTGCGGGTCGAGCCCGGCCGTCGGCTCGTCGAGGAAGATCAGCTCCGGCCGGCCGATGACCGCCGCGGCCAGGGAGAGCCGCTGCTGCTGGCCCCCCGACAGCCGGCGGTAAGGGGTGCGGGCGTGCTCGGCCAGGCCGAGACGTACCAGCAGTGCGGAGGCGTCGAGCGGATGGGCGTAGAAGCGCGAGACCAGGCGGAGGAACTCCCCGCAGCGCATCGCGGGCGGCACGCCGCCCGCCTGGAGCATGACGCCCACCCGGGGCCGCAGCGCGGGCCGGTCGGGCGGCAGGCCCAGCACCCGCACCGTGCCGGCGTCGGCCGTCCGGAACCCCTCGCAGATCTCGACCGTGGACGTCTTGCCGGCGCCGTTGGGCCCGAGCACGGCGGTGACCGCGCCACGCTCGGCGCGCAGCGACAGGCCGTCGACGGCGGTGCTGCCGCCGTAACGCTTGACCAGGTCGATGAGCTCGACGGCTGGGGATTCCATGGCCACGAGTTTAGGGACTGCCGGAGACGGTTCGCCTGGCAACCCTGCCCGGTGCCCCGCGAGGCCGGATCTTGGCCGGATATGGACAGCTGTTGACCCGGCCATTTCTCGGAAAGTCCCCACCAGGAGTGAAAGTCTGAGAGTGACGTCCACATCACAGGATGTTGCCATGTCACAACGCAGTGGCTATGCGCCCGGCGTTCCATGCTGGGTGGATCTGTCGAGCACCGACGTCGAGGCGTCCGTCCGCTTCTACGACGAGGTCTTCGGCTGGCGGGCGGAGATGATCGACGACCCGGCGGCCGGGGGCTACGGCCAGTTCACCTACGACGGCAAGAAGGTCGGCGGCGTGGGCCCCGTCTTCGGTGAGGGCATGCCCGCGACCTGGAACACCTACGTCGCCACCGAAGACGCCGCCGCCACCGCCGACCGGGTCAAGAACGCGGGCGGGACCGTCGTCATGGAGCCCATGCAGGTGTTCGAGGAAGGCACCATGGCCGTCTTCCAGTCGCCCGACGGGTCGTTCGTCTCGATCTGGGAAGCCGGTCGGCACAACGGCGCCGAACTGGTCAACGAGCCGGTCTCCTTCTGCTGGAACGAGCTCGTCACCCGCGACGTCGCCACCGCGGAGCGCTTCTACTCGGCCGTCTTCGGCTGGACCCCGCACCTTCAGGAGATGGAGGGCGTGAAGTACACCGAATGGCACAGCGGGGAGACGAGCATCGCCGGCATGATCGAGATGGCGCCGCAGTACCCGCCCGAGACGCCGTCCCACTGGATGACGTACTTCGCCGTCGCCGACCTCGACGCCACCGTCGCCGCGGCCGAGCGCGCGGGGGCCACGATCCTCGTCGGCGCCATGGACGCGCCTCCGGGACGGTTCGCGATGCTCACCGACCCGCAGGGAGCGGCACTGTCCGTGATCCAACTCCGCGAAATCAGTTAAACATCCCATAATCGGGAATCTGGCAGACCGGATCTTGGTTACACCCCTCGGCCCTCGTGGGTCACACGCCTGCGAGGGAGAGGGGTTCACGCATGTCCGTGGCAGAAGCCACGCCAGTCATCACGTCACCTGTAGTCAAGGAAAACCGCCGCGGACTTCTGCTGATCGTCCTGGGAGCGCTGTCGGCCATCGGCCCGCTCTCGATCGACATGTACCTGCCCGCGCTGCCCGCCATCACCGGCGAACTGCTCAGCACCCCCGCGCAGGTACAACTGACGCTGACCGCCTGCCTCATCGGCGTCTCCGTCGGCCAGGTGGTCGCCGGACCGGTGAGCGACGTGCGTGGCCGGCGGCTGCCGCTGATCGTGGGCGTGGCCGGGTACGCGCTCGCCTCACTCCTGTGCGCCTTCGCCCCCTCGGTGCCCGTGCTCATCGTGTTCCGCCTGCTGCAGGGCATCCTCGGCGGCGCGGTCCTGGTCATCGTCCGGGCCGTCGTCCGCGACCTCTACGACGGCGCCGCCATCGCGCGCATCTTCGCCACGCTCATGCTCGTCAGCGGCCTCGCGCCGATCCTGGCCCCGATCGCGGGCGCGCAACTGCTCGCCTTCACCTCCTGGCGCGGCGTGTTCGTCTCGCTGAGCATCGCCGGGGTCGTGCTGCTCGTGGCCATGCTCGGCGGGGTCCGCGAGACGCTGCCCGCGCACCAGCGGGAGAGCGGTGGCCTCAGGCACACCGTGCGCGTCTTCTGGCGGCTGCTGCGCGATCGCTCGTTCATGGGCGGCGCGCTGACCGCAGGGCTGGCCTTCGCCGCCATGTTCGGCTACATCTCCGGCTCGCCGTTCGTGCTGCAGGAGGTGTACCACGCCACCCCGCAGCAGTATTCGCTCATCTTCGGCCTCAACGCGCTCGGCCTGACCCTCATGGCCCAGGTCGGCGGGCGGCTCTCGGGGCGGGTGGCGCCGGCCCGCCTGGTGGTCACCGGTCTGTGCGTGGCCCTGGCCGGCGGGGCGCTGCTGCTGGCCGCCGCCGTTCTCGATCTGGGCCTGGCGGGCATCGTCGCCGCGCTGTTCGTTATCATGTGCGGCCAGGGCCTGGTGCTTCCGGGCACCGGTGCGCTGGCCCTGGCCAGCCAGCCGCAGCAGATCGCGGGCAGTGCCTCCGCCCTGCTCGGCGTGCTCCAGTTCGCGCTGGGCGCCTTGGCCGCGCCGCTGGTCGGTTTGGTGGGCGCGGGCACGGCAGTGCCGATGGCCTCGGTGATGCTGGCGCTCATCGCCTGCTCGGCGGTGGCGTTCCTGGTCGTCGGCCGAGTTAGGTAAGCCTACCCTGCGTGAGAAATTCCATTCCCCGTCTTCCTGGATCCATTTGTGAAGAGGGAAGGAATTACGGCACACTGATGTTGTGAAAAACGTGCCCACGTCGATCGAGCCAGGACACGAGCGCGGCACCCGCGCCCGGGTCGCTCGGCTGATCCTTGAGCACGGTCCTGTCGCGGCGGCCGCGCTGGGCGAGCGGCTCGGGCTCACGCCCGCCGCCGTCCGCCGTCATCTTGACGCGCTGCTGACCGACGGGATGATCGAGCCTCGTACTGTACGGCCGCGCGGACAGCGCGGACGAGGGCGACCGGCCAAGCTGTTCGCCATCACCGACGCGGGGCGCAGTGCCTTCGAGCACGCCTATGACGACCTGGCCGGCAGCGCGCTGCGTTTCCTGGCCGAGCGCGTGGGCGAAGAGGCAGTGACCGACTTCGCACGTTCGCAGGTGGCCGGCCTGGTGCGGCGGCTGGAGCCGGTCATGCTGACGGTGCCGGCCGACCAGCGCGTACAGGTGCTGGCGCAGGCGCTGTCGGCGGAGGGATACGCCGCCTCGGCCACCAAGGCCAAGTCGGGCGGCGACCAGCTCTGCCAGCACCACTGCCCGGTGGCGCACGTGGCGGCGGAGTTCCCGCAGCTGTGTGAGGCCGAGACAGAGGCGTTCGCGCAACTGCTCGGCACCCCGGTGCAGCGCCTGGCCACGATCGCGCACGGCGACGGGGTCTGCACCACCCATGTGAGCCCGCACGCGCTGGGCCTTGCAACGAGCAGGGCCACCCATAGCGACAAAAGCAAGGAGACCGGAAGGTGACTGTCACCGACCGCCCGGAGCTGGAAGGCCTCGGGAATTACAAGTTCGGCTGGTCCGACTCGGATGCCGCAGGAGCGGTGGCCAAGCGCGGCCTGTCGGAGGAGGTCGTGCGCAACATCTCCGCGCTCAAGAACGAGCCGGAGTGGATGCTCGACCTTCGCCTGAAGGGCCTCCGCCTGTTCGGCAAGAAGCCCCTGCCCACCTGGGGTTCCGACCTCACGGGCATCGACTTCGACAACATCAAATACTTCGTGCGCTCGACCGAGAAGCAGGCCGCTTCCTGGGACGAGCTGCCCGACGACATCAAGAACACCTATGACAGGCTCGGCATCCCCGAGGCGGAGAAGCAGCGTCTCATCGCCGGTGTCGCCGCCCAGTACGAATCCGAGGTCGTCTACCACAAGATCCGTGAGGACCTCGAGGAGAAGGGCGTCATCTTCGTCGACACCGACACGGGCCTGAGGGAGCACGAGGAGCTCTTCAAGGAGTACTTCGGCTCGGTCATCCCGGTCGGCGACAACAAGTTCGCCGCGCTCAACAGCTCCGTGTGGTCCGGTGGCTCGTTCATCTACGTGCCGCCGAACATCGAGGTCGAGATCCCCCTTCAGGCCTACTTCCGGATCAACACCGAGAACATGGGCCAGTTCGAGCGGACGCTGATCATCGTCGACGAGGGCAGCTACGTCCACTACGTCGAGGGCTGCACCGCGCCGATCTACTCCTCCGACTCGCTGCACTCCGCGGTCGTCGAGATCATCGTGAAGAAGAACGCCCGCTGCCGTTACACGACCATCCAGAACTGGTCCAACAACGTCTACAACCTGGTCACCAAGCGCGCCGTCGCCTACGAGGGCGCGACCATGGAGTGGATCGACGGCAACATCGGCTCCAAGGTCACCATGAAGTACCCGGCCGTCTACCTGATGGGCGAGCACGCCAAGGGTGAGACGCTGAGCGTCGCCTTCGCGGGCGAGGGCCAGCACCAGGACGCCGGTTCCAAGATGGTGCACCTGGCTCCGCACACGAGCTCCACCGTCATCTCCAAGTCGGTGGCGCGCGGCGGCGGCCGTACCTCCTACCGCGGTCTGGTCCAGATCGAGGAGGGCGCTCACGGCAGCGCCAGCACGGTCAAGTGCGACGCGCTCCTGGTCGACCAGATCAGCCGCTCCGACACCTACCCCTACGTCGACGTCCGCGAGGACGACGTCTCGATGGGTCACGAGGCCACGGTCTCCAAGGTGAGCGAGGACCAGCTGTTCTACCTCATGAGCCGCGGTCTCGGCGAGGACGAGGCGATGGCGATGATCGTGCGCGGCTTCGTCGAGCCGATCGCGCGCGAGCTCCCCATGGAGTACGCCCTCGAGCTGAACCGCCTCATCGAGCTGCAGATGGAAGGAGCCGTCGGCTGATGGGCCTGACCGAAAAGCCCTTGTCGACCCTGCACGAGAAGGCGTCCTACGCCCTGGACGACTTCGAGGTCCCGACGGGGCGCGAAGAGGCGTGGCGTTTCACGCCGCTCTCGCGCCTGAAGGGCCTGCACAGCGGCAAGGCGGAGATCACCGGGCGGGTGCTCACCCAGGCCTACATCCCGGCGGGCGTCACCGCCGAGTGGGTCGGGCGCGAGGACGCGCGCATCGGCAAGGCGTACGTGCCGGCTGACCGCGTCAGCGCGCAGGCCTACAACGCCTTCGAGAAGGCGCTGGTCGTGACCGTGCCCAAGGAGGCGGTGCCCGCCGAGGAGATCCGCATCGAGGTGCGCGGCGGCGGCAGCGACGGGGTCACCTACGGCCACATCGTGGTCGTGCTGGAGCCGCTGGCCGAGGCCGTGGTCGTCATCGAGCACCAGGGCAGCGCGGTCTACGCCGACAACATCGAGTTCGTCGTCGGCGACGGTGCCACGCTCAAGGTCGTCAGCCTGCAGGACTGGGACGACGACGCCGTGCACGTCTCCCACCACCACGCCCAGCTCGCCAAGGACGCCACGTTCAAGGGCTTCGTGGTGACCCTGGGCGGCGACCTGGTGCGCCTGTCGCCGAGCGTGTCCTACATCGGGCCGGGCGGCGACGCCGACCTGTCCGGTGTCTACTTCGTCGACGCGGGCCAGCACCTGGAGCACCGCCTCCTGGTCGACCACTCGCAGCCCCACTGCAAGAGCAACGTCGACTACCGCGGCGCCCTGCAGGGCGAGGACGCGCACGCCGTATGGATCGGCGATGTGATCATCAGGGTCGAGGCCGAGGGCACCGACACCTATGAGCTCAACCGCAACCTGATCCTCACCGACGGCGCCCGCGCCGACTCGGTGCCCAACCTGGAGATCCTCACCGGCGAGGTGGCCGGCGCCGGCCACGCCAGCGCCTCCGGGCGCCTCGACGACGAGCACATCTTCTACCTGCAGGCTCGCGGCATCCCCTTCGACGAGGCCCGCCGCCTGGTCATCAAGGGCTTCCTCGGCCAGCTCATCGAGAAGATCCAGGTGGCGGAGATCCGTGATCGCGTGCTGAACGCGGTGGAGGCGGAGCTCGCGCGATGAGTCTTGAGAAGGTGTGCAAGGTCGAGGACATCCCCGACGGCGGAGTGATCGGCGTGGAGGTGGGGGAGACCCCGGTCGCGCTGGTCCGCAAGGGCGGCGAGGTGTTCGCCCTGCACGACGTCTGCTCCCACGCCGAGGTGAAGCTCAGCGAGGGGGAGGTCTACGACGGCACACTCGAATGCTGGTTGCACGGCTCGTGCTTCGACGTCCGCTCCGGCAAACCCACCGGGCCGCCCGCCACCAGACCCGTGAACGTCTACACAGTCCAGATCGACGGCGACGACGTCCTCGTCTCGCTCTCGAAGGAGTCATAAAACACATGTCCACCCTTGAGATCCGTGACCTGAAGGTCGCCGTCGAGGACAAGGAAATCCTGCGCGGCGTCAACCTCACCGTGCAGTCGGGGAAGACCCACGCCATCATGGGGCCCAACGGCTCCGGCAAGTCCACCCTCGCCTACGCCATCGCCGGGCACCCCAAATACACCATCACCAGCGGCGAGGTGCTGCTCGACGGCGTCGACCTGCTGGAGCTGACCGTCGACGAGCGGGCCCGCGCCGGCCTGTTCCTCGCCATGCAGTACCCGGTCGAAGTCCCCGGCGTGTCGGTCTCCAACTTCCTGCGCACCGCGGTCACCTCGGTCCGCGGCGAGGCGCCCAAGCTGCGCCAGTTCGCCAAGGACCTCAAGAGCGGCATGGACGCGCTGTCCATCGACGCCGAGTTCGCCCAGCGCAACCTCAACGAGGGCTTCTCCGGCGGCGAGAAGAAGCGCCACGAGATCCTCCAGCTGGAGCTGCTCCAGCCGAAGATCGCGGTGCTCGACGAGACCGACTCCGGGCTCGACGTCGACGCGCTGCGCGTGGTGTCCGAGGGCATCAACCGCTTCCGCGCCTCGGGCGACACCGGCATCCTGCTGATCACGCACTACACCCGCATCCTGCGGTACGTGAAGCCCGACTTCGTGCACGTCTTCGCCGGTGGCAAGATCGTGGAGGAGGGCGGGCCGGAGCTGGCCGACAAGCTCGAGGCCGAGGGCTACGAGCAGTACACGAAGGCATCTGTATGACTTCCACCAGCTTGGACGTGGAGAGGATCAGGAAGGATTTCCCGGTTCTCTCCCGCGAGCTGCCCGGCGGGCGTCCGCTCGTCTATCTCGACTCGGGCAACTCCTCCCAGAAGCCCACCGCGGTCGTCGAGACCATGCGCGAGCACCTGGCGATGCACTACAGCAACGTCGGGCGTGCCATGCACGTGCTCGGCGCGGAGTCGACCGAGGCCTACGAGAGCGCGCGCGACAAGGTGGCCGAGTTCATCGGCGCCCCGTCGCGCGACGAGGTGATCTTCACCAAGAACGCCTCCGAGGCGCTCAACCTGGTCGCCTACTCCTTCGGCAACCCGGTCAACACCGACCCCCGCTTCACTCTCGGCCCCGGCGACGAGGTCGTCATCTCCGAGATGGAGCACCACTCCAACATCGTGCCGTGGCAGTTCCTGGTGCAGCGCACCGGCGCGACGCTCAAGTGGTTCGGTGTCACGGATGACGGTCGCCTCGATATTTCGGATATTTCAGGACTGATCACTGAGCGCACGAAGATCGTGTCGATCGCGCATCAGTCCAACGTGCTCGGCACCATCAACCCGGTGGCCGACGTGGTGCGCCGGGCCCGTGAGGTGGGCGCGCTGGTGATGCTCGACGCCTCCCAGTCGGTCCCGCACCACGCCGTGAACATGGCCGAGCTGGGCGCCGACTTCGTCGCCTTCACCGGCCACAAGATGGTCGGTCCCTCGGGCATCGGGGTGCTCTGGGGCCGGGCCGAGCTGCTCGACGCCATGCCCCCGTTCCTGGGCGGCGGCGAGATGATCGAGGCGGTCTGGATGGACCACTCGACGTACGCGCCGGTGCCGCACAAGTTCGAGGCGGGCACGCCGCCGATCGTCGAGGCCATCGGTCTCGGCGCGGCCGTCGACTACCTGACCGGCCTCGGCATGGAGGCCATCGAGGCGCACGAGCGCGGCCTGACGGCCTACGCGCTCGACGCGCTGCGCGAGGTGCCCACGCTGCGCCTGATCGGGCCCGACTCGCTCGACCAGCGGGGCGCCATCCTGTCGTTCACGCTCGGCGGCATCCACCCGCACGACGTCGGCCAGCTGCTCGACGACGAGTTCGGCATCGCCGTACGCGTCGGGCACCACTGCGCCCGGCCGCTCCACCTGAGGTTCGGAATACCGGCGACCACCCGGGCGTCGTTCTACCTGTACAACACCACGGCCGAGATCGACGCCCTGGTCCGCGGCCTCCATCATGTTCAGAAGGTGTTCGCATAGCCATGATCGGCGAGTCGATGTACCAGGAACTGATCCTGGAACACTACAAGCACCCGCAGGGGCGGGGGCTGCGTGACCCGTACGACGCCGAGGTTCACCACGTGAACCCCACATGCGGCGACGAGATCACGCTCCGGGTCAAGTTGGGCGACGGCGGCAAGATCGAGGACGTCTCCTACGACGGGCAGGGCTGTTCGATCAGCCAGGCCGCCGCCTCGGTGTTGCACGAGCTGACCACCGGCTCGACGGTCGAGGACACGCTGTCCGTGGTCGACGAGTTCACCCGCCTCATGCAAGGCAGGGGAAAGGTGGAGGCCGACGAGGACGTGCTCGGTGACGCGGTGGCGTTCGCGGGCGTGGCCAAGTTCCCCGCGCGCGTCAAGTGCGCGCTGCTGTCGTGGATGGCCTACAAGGACGCTGTTGTGAGGAGTGCTGCGCGATGAGCAAGCCGGTGGAGACGCCGACCGGGTTCGATGGTGAGGCCACCGTCGATGAGGTCATGGAGGCGCTCAAGGACGTCGTCGACCCCGAACTCGGCATCAACGTCGTCGATCTGGGCCTGATCTACGGGCTCAACCTCGACCCCGCCGATGGCGCCCGGCCGGTGGCCACCATCGACATGACGCTGACCAGCGCGGCCTGCCCGCTGACCGATGTCATCGAGGATCAGGCGCATTCCGCGCTCGAGGGCATGGTTTCCGATGTTAAGATCAATTGGGTCTGGCTCCCGCCGTGGGGACCGGACAAGATCACTGACGAAGGGCGCGAGCAGCTTCGTATGCTAGGCTTCAACGTCTGATCATTGCTGTACGGCTGGCATCTTGGTGTCAGCCGCTTCAGCCTGCCGAAGCCCGGGGAATACATGGTGTCTTCCCCGTGTTGGCAACACGTGCACCTGACGCACCGATGTGCGTTTCACGCCGCCTGCGGCCGGCAATTGGGTGCGCGTAGACGGCCCGTCCTCCGGGCCAGTCCCCACCCAGCGGATGCCGACCATCCGCGCCTCGCAATGAAAGTACGGCTCTGCCGTACGTCCCGGCTCGTCCTTTTCGCAGAAGTGACGCGCCACTCTGACTGAAAGGCACGAAGTTCGTGACCATGCTTGACGCTGTCCTGCCCGAGCTCAACGAGAGCACCCCCGAGCCGGGGCAGTCCGAATTCGAGCTGCTCGGCCTGCCGAAGCCGCTCGTCACCGGGCTGGCCAAGCAGGGCATAGCCAGCCCGTTCCCCATCCAGAGCGCGACGATCCCCGACGTCCTCACCGGCGCCAACGTGCTCGGCCGCGGCCAGACCGGCTCCGGCAAGACCCTCGCCTTCGGCCTGCCCCTCATGGCCCGCATCGCCGGCGTCCGGCCCACCCCGGGCCGCCCCCGCGCGATGATCCTCGTCCCCACCCGTGAGCTCGCGCTCCAGGTGCACGACGCCCTTGAGCCGCTCGGCCGGGGCCTCGGCCTGCGCATGAAGGTCATCGTCGGCGGCATGTCGATGGGCAAGCAGATCGAGGCGCTGCGCCGCGGCGTCGACGTCGTCATCGCCACCCCCGGCCGCCTGGGCGACCTCATCCGGCAGGGCGAGTGCTCGCTGGGCGACATCGAGGTCAGCGTCCTGGACGAGGCCGACCACATGTGCGACCTCGGCTTCTTCCCCGTCGTCACCGAGCTGCTCGCGCAGACCCCGGCCGACGGGCAGCGGCTGCTGTTCTCCGCCACGCTCGACGGCGACGTCGACAAGCTGGTGCGGCGCTTCCTCAAGGACCCGATCACGCACTCCGTGGCGCCCGCGACCTCCCCGGTCGAGCTCATGGAGCACCACGTGATCCAGGTGACCCGCGACGACAAGTTCGACGTCACCGCGGAGATCGCCAACCGCGAGGGCCGTACGATCATCTTCGTCCGCACCCAGCACGGCGTCGACCGGCTGTGCAAGCAGCTGGCCCGCGTCGGCATCAAGTCGGGCGGCCTGCACGGCGGCAAGCGCCAGAACCAGCGCACCCGCATCCTGGCCGAGTTCCGCGAGGGCTCCGTCAACGTGCTGGTCTGCACCGACGTGGCGGCGCGCGGCATCCACGTCGACAACATCAGCCTCGTGCTGCACGTCGACCCGCCGCAGGACCACAAGAGCTACCTGCACCGCGGTGGCCGCACCGCCCGCGCGGGCGAGAAGGGCACCGTCGTCACGCTGGTGCTGCCGAGCGAGCGCCGCTCGACCGACCAGCTCACCCGCAGGGCCGGGATCCACCCGTTCCGCCTCAAGGCCGAGCCGGGTAACCCGCGCCTGTCCGAGGTGACCGGCGCCCGCGTCCCGAGCGGCGAGCCCGTCCCCGTCTGGGAGCCCGACGTCCGCAAGCCGCTGCGCCCCCGCCGCGAAGGCGGCCACAGTGGCTCCGACCGTCGCGGGCGCCGTCCGCGCCGCGAGTTCGACGGTGAGCGCCGTCCGCGCCGCCACGAGGACGGCCAGCGCCCCTTCGTCGCGGGTGACGACCGGCGTCCCCGTCGCCACGACGGTGACGACCGCTACCCGCGCCGGCACGCCGAGGGCGGCGCGACTGAGCCCCGTACGACCGGCGACGACCGTAACAACGACCGCGGCCAGGCCGGTGGCTTCCGCGGCGGTGACCGTGGCCCGCGTGGCGGCGGCTATCGCTCGGACGACCGCGCACCCCGCTCGGACGCCCCGCGTGGCGGCTACCGCTCCGACGACCGTCAGAGCGGCCCCCGCTCCGACGACCGCCAGGGCGGCGGCTACCGTTCGAACGACCGTCAGGGCGGGTTCCGCTCGGACGACCGTCAGAGCGGCTTCCGTTCCGACGACCGTGGTCAGGGCGGCGGCTTCCGCTCGGACGACCGCGGCACCCGCGCTCCCGCTGGCGACCGTGGCCGTCCGGTCACGGCCGACCGCGACCGTCCCGTCCGCTCCGACGACCGTGGCAACGGTGGTTTCCGCAGCGGCACCAGCCGCCGCTTCGACCGCTGACACCGGCGGGTCACCGGTGACCCGCCGCTGACCGACATACGGCGCTGCCCGCTGTACCCCTTTCGCGGGGGTACGGCGGGCAGCGCCATTTTCGCGTGCTGAGGGGGTACTAGCGGGGCCGGAGCAGCGGCACCAGGGCGAGCCCCACCACCGCACCGGCCGTGATGACCACCGGCGGCGGGACCACCTGGGCGGCCGAGCCCGCCACGGCGAAGCCGATGCCCTGCCAGAACATCAAGCCCGCCGTCTGGATGCTCAGCGCCCTGCCCACCACCGGCTCCGGGGCCGCGTCCATGAGGAGCTGGTCCAGGCCCAGGTGGTGGGCCAGCCCCATACCCGACAGCACGAGCAGCCCGACCGCGAGCGGCAGCCCGGGACGCAGGCCGAAGGCGAGCTGCGGCAGGAACATCAGCAGCGCCAGCGGCACGACGAGCCGCAGGCGGCGGGCGGGCGAGGGGATCCACAGGCACAGCACCTCACCCAGCACCGTGCCGACCGGCAGTGCCGACATGAGCAGCCCCAGCCCCACGGTCCCGAATCCGGCCGACTGGGCGTACGGCGCCGCCAGCGCCTCGGGCGTCACCCCGATGGCGGGGACGGCCCAGCCGAACACGAGCACGCGGCGCAGCCGTACCAGCCGGAAGACCTTCCCCAGCCCCGCCAGCGAGTCACGGACGAGCGAGAGCGACGTGGCCGAGGCGATGGCGGGACGGGCCTTGACCCCGACGGCCAGCAGCGCCGCCGACGCCAGGAAGGCGCCGGTGTTCAGAAGGAGCGCGGCGCGTGGCGTCAGCACGATGAGCAGCAGCCCGCCGAGAGCGAACCCGCCCACCTGCGCACCCTGCGCCACCAGCCGGAACAGGCTGCGGCCCGCGATGTAGACGTCGCCGTTGAGGATGCGCGGCAGCAGCGCCGCCCGCGCGCCCGCGAAGACCGGGGCCACCAGGCCCATCCCGAACGCCAGCACCAGCACGACGCCGACGGGCGAGCCGGGCGCCGCCATCGCCGCGGCCAGCGCGGCCGTCGTCAGGTTGCAGCCCACCAGCAGGCGCCGGACGGCCACCCGATCGGCCAGCGCCGACAGCAGCACGCCACCGAACAGGTAGGGGACGAACGCGACGGTGAACACCAGCGCGGCCAGGAAGGGCGAGCGGGTCTGGCGGTAGACCAGCACGGTCAGGGCGAACTGGGTCACGATCGTGCCCAGCATGCAGATGACGTGCGACAGGAAGATCGCCCGGAACTCGGGCACGGCCAGCGCGTCACGGTACCGGGCTCGAGCGGCCGCCGGCTGGTTCATCGAGTTCCCCCCAGGTGATGTCGGTCGCCGTGGCCGGCCCGGGCCACGGCGACCCTTCGGTCAGTAGGCGTACCGCATGGGGGATCACCTCCCCAGGTCTACGGGCAGAGTCCGGACCCCTCGCAGGGTGCCGCTGTCCCACATCACCGGTTCGGCGCGCGGCCGGACGCCCGGGTAGCCGCGGGCGAGCTCCGTGAACAGCGCCCAGGTCTGCATCGCGGCGACACCGGCGCCCAGACAGCGTGCAGGCCGCGGCCGAAGCCGAGATGGGGATTGGGGGAACGGCCCAGCCGCAGGACGTCGGGGTCGGGAAAGACGGCCGGGTCGCGGTTGGCGGCCCCGATGATCAGCGTCACGCCCTCTCCTTCGCGGACCTTTCTGCCGCCGACTTCGGTGTCGGCCAGGCAGCCGCGGGCGAGCACCTGGACCTGGCTGGTGTAGCGGATCAACTCTTCAACCGCTAAATCGGGATTTTTGGAGAATTCGTGGATGCTGCCAGGATTGTCAGTCAGGGCGAGGAGCGAGAGCGTCAGCAACCGGGCAGAGGATTCGAAGCCGGCGTGGAAGGTCGATCGGAGCGAATTCAGCACCAGCCGGCGATCGGCTTCATGGGTACGCTCACTGATAAACGCGAACATGCCGTCCGGATGATGGTCGACCATCCAGCGTTCCATTAACTCGTCGAGTTCGGCCCGCGCGGCCATGCCCGCCGGTATCACCTCGGGGCGCAGGCCGCCGTCCATGGTGTCGATGACGGGCGGGGAAACGGAGTCGAGCCAGTCGAGATCCGGGGGATCGACTCCCAGCACCTCGCAGATCGTCTCCACGGTCAGCGGGATGGCGAGCTGGTGGACGAAGTCGAACTCGGCGCCCGCCAGCCCGGCCAGGCGCCGCCGTACCCGCTCCGAGGTGCGCTCGGCCAGCGCCGCGTGGTCCTGGGCCCGGTAGGCGGCGGTGAGCAGCCGCCGCACGGGCGGGTGGTCGGGTGGATCGACGGTCTGCAACATGACCAGCTCGGCGGGCGTTCGCTCGCCGAGCCGCCGCCAGTCGGAGGTGAAGCGGTCCAGGCCCTTGAGTACGGTGGCGCAATCGGCATGTCGGGTGAGCACCCAGGTGCCGAGTTCGCCGTACCAGAAGAACGGGTCCGTTTCACGCCAGGCGGCATAGACAGGAGCTGGATTACGTAGTATTTCCGGTTTTAGTAGGACACGGAGCGAATGTGGAAAGGGACTTTCCGTCGACACCAAGTCTCCATATACCGCTAAAAATTGCTGCAATTAATGGATTTAGCCCGTGTGACAATAGATGAGTAAGATGTGGGAGTCAACAGTGCGCTATAGCCGCCCGATCGTCTCGCGTGGCGGACAGCGGGCCGGTTACCCGTGCGCGCAGACTAGGCTTGTCACGCACGCCTGCCGACCGACGAGAGAGATCATGAAGACCTTCGAAGAGCTGTTCGCCGAGCTGTCAGAGAAGGCACGCACCCGGCCCGCGGGCTCGGGCACCGTGGCCGCGCTCGACGCCGGCGTCCATGCCATCGGCAAGAAGGTCGTCGAGGAGGCCGCCGAAAGCTGGATGGCCGCCGAGCACGAGTCGAGTGACCGAGCCGCCGAGGAGATCTCCCAGCTGCTCTACCACGTTCAGGTGCTCATGCTCGCCAAGGGCATCGGGCTGGACGAGGTGTACAAGCATCTCTAGGGCGCACCGCGCCCGTCAGCCCGTACACCCACCAGCCCGCGAGACATCGAGGACACACAGCCATGTTGCGTCTGGCCGTACCGAACAAGGGCGCGCTCAGTGAGGCCGCCCAGACCATGCTCAAAGAGGCCGGTTACCGGTCCCGCAGGGACAGCAAGGAGCTCGTCGTCGTTGACGAGGACAACGGCTGCGAGCTGTTCTTCCTGCGCCCCCGCGACATCGCGGTCTACGTCGGCGAGGGCATGCTCGACGCCGGCATCACCGGCCGGGACATGCGCGTCGACTCCGGCGCCCCCGTCGAGGAGATCATGCCGCTCGGCTTCGGCGGCTCCACCTTCCGGCTGGCCGCCAAGGCGGGTGCCATGACGTCGGTCAAGGACCTCGACGGCCTGCGCATCGCCACCTCCTATGCCGGCGTGCTCGGCAAATACCTGTCCGAGTCCGGCGTCGACGCCCGCGTCATCAAGCTCGACGGCGCGGTCGAGACCGCCATCAGGCTGGGCGTCGCCGACGCGGTCGCCGACGTCGTGGAGACCGGCACCACGCTGCGCAACGTCGGCCTGGAGGTGTTCGGCGAGCCGATCATGCGCTCCGAGGCCGTGCTGATCAAGCAGCAGGGCAACGGGGAGGACGCCGGCATCGAGCAGCTCGTGCGCCGCCTGCAGGGCGTCGTGCACGCCCGCGACTTCGTGATGATGGACTATGACATCCGCGCCGAGCGGATCGAGGAGGCCATCGCGCTCACGCCCGGGATGGAGGGGCCCACGGTCTCGCCGCTGCACCGCGAGGGCTGGGTCGCCGTCCGCGTGATGGTCCGGCGGCGCGGGCACCAGCAGGTGATGGACCAGCTCTGGGAGATCGGGGCAAGGGCCATCCTGGCCACCGACATCTACGCCTGCCGCCTGTGAGGTCTGTCCGCTAGGTGATGTCCCGTCCGGGAATCACATAGCTGTGCGTGACGAATCGCTTGCCAACCGTTATCTCCCCTTCTGCGATGCTGCGGCGTCGCAGGTGTGGGCTTCGTTGCAGCGCGGCAACCGGCGCTGGGCGGCGGGCGCGTCCCGCCGTCCACGCCAGGATCCCGACCGCAGGAGGCAGGTGGCGGCGGGCCAGTCTCCACACGCGGTGGTGCTGTCGTGCATCGACTCGCGGGTGCCGCCCGAGGTCGTCTTCGACGCCGGACTGGGCGATCTGCTCGTCGTGCGTACGGCGGCGCACACCGTCGACCGGCTCGTCACCGCGGCGGTTCAGTTCGGTCCGCAGGCCTTGCACGCCAGGCTCGTCGTCGTCCTGGGACACCAGCGCTGCGGCGCCATCTCCGCCGCGGCCAGGGCGCTGAGCGAGCAGGAGACGCTGCCCGGCGAGCTGCCCAGCATCGTCGCCGCCCTCGAACCCGTCTACACCGGCGCCGGGGGCGAGGTGGACGCGATGGTCCGCGCGCACATCGTGGGCACGGTAGCGAGCCTGAGAGCCGACGCCCTGTTATCCGGCAAGGCCACCACCGTGGTCGGCGCCTACTACAGCCTCGACACGGGACTGGTGCGGCGCGTCGCCTGACAAATGTCACCGCCAACCCCGGAGGTAACGCACTAACCAGGCAAGATCCACGAACCTACCGTTGACCTCATGAACGCCATCGTGTTCGACCACGTCAGCAAGGACTACGGGGACGTCCTTGCCGTCGACGATGTATCCCTCTCCATAGAGCCCGGCAAGACCGTGGCCCTGCTCGGGCCCAACGGCGCCGGCAAGTCGACCTCCATCAACATGCTGCTCGGCCTGCTGCGACCGTCCAGGGGGACGGTCAGCGTGTACGGCCGCACGCCCCGCCAGGCCGTGGCGGCCGGCCAGATGGGCGCCATGCTGCAGAGCGGCCAGCTCATCCCCGAGCTGTCGGTCAAGGAGCTCATCGAGCTGGTCCGCAAGCTGTACCCCGAGCCGCTGGACCTGGAGGAGATCCTCAAGCTGGCCGACCTCACCGACCTGGTGCAGCGGCGCGCGAACAAGCTGTCCGGCGGCCAGTCCCAGCGCGTCAGGTTCGCCCTGGCGATCGCGGGCGCGCCCAAGGCGCTGCTGCTGGACGAGCCGACCGCGGCCATGGACGTGGAGTCGCGGCTGCGGTTCTGGGAGAGCATGCGCGGCTACGCGGCGGGCGGCAGAACCGTGCTGTTCGCCACGCACTACCTGGAGGAGGCCGACGAGCACTCCGACCGGGTGATCGTCATCGCCAGGGGCAAGGTGGTGGCCGACGGCACCGCCGCGCAGATCAAGGCGGACGTCGGCGGCCAGGCCGTCCGCTTCACCCTCGGCGAGCAGCCCGCGGCCGGGCTCGACCTGCTGCCCGGCGTCACCGCGGTCGAGGTCGCCGCCGGCACGGCCACGCTGCGTACCGCCGACACCGACGCGACCCTCGCCGGGCTCTACCGGGGCACCACGCTCGACGTGCGCGACCTGCAGCTCTCCGGCGCCGACCTAGAGGACGCCTTCCTCGCCCTCACCAGGGAGTCCTGATGCTCTACTACGCCAAGATCGAGGCGCTGCGGATGCTGCGCAACCGGCGCTACATCATCTTCGTGGTGCTGTTCCCCGTCGTGTTCTACCTGATCAACGCCAACATCTACGGCGACCAGAAGGACGCCGGCGGCGTGCGGATGAGCACCTACCTGCTGGTGTCGATGGCCGCCTACGGCGCGCTCGCCTCGTCCATGATGAGCTCGGCCGTGCCCTGGGCGCAGGAGCGCCAGTCCGGCTGGCTGCGCCAGTTGCAGATCACCCCGCTACCGAGCTGGGCGATCATCGTCACCAAGCTCGGTGCCGCGATGCTCCTCGTGCTGCCGTCGCTGCTGCTGGTCAGCGCGGCCGCCGTGCTGCAGCAGGGCGTGTCGATGCCGCTCGGCCAGTGGCTGGCGCTGCTGCTGTCGCTGTGGATCGGCACGATCCCGTTCATCGCGCTCGGGCTGTTCATCGGCTCGCTGCTGAGCGCCGACGCCGCCCAGCCCGCCGCGATGATCTGTATGTTCGCCCTGTCGCTGCTCGGCGGACTCTGGTTCCCCGTCGACGCCATCGGCGGCACGATGCGGACCCTCGCCCACTTCATGCCTTCCTACCACTACGCCAATCTCGGCTGGAACGTCATCGCCGGCAACGGCGTGCCGATGTCCGACGTGCTCATCGTGGTGGCGTGGGCGGCCGTGCTCGGAGGCGCCGCCGCGTACGCCTACCGGCGGGCTACTGTTCGGGCATGAGCTGGACCAACCGGATGACCTTCGGCGGGACGGGAGAGGACTCGTCCCGCTACCGGCGGCTGTTCGGGATCTCCTTCGGGATGGTCTACCTGGTCTTCCCGGTGGCGGAGATCCTGACCGGGGAGATCACCGGCACCAAGGCCGTCTGGGCGGGGGTGTCGTTGTTCGCGTTCGTGGCCTCCTACCTGGCGACCGTCATGAGCCCGCACAGCTACCATGAGCGGTCGCCGTCGACCTACCCGCTGCTCGCCCTCACCACGACGCTGGCCGTGGGCTCGGCGCTGGTCTTCGGCTCCGGCTGGCTGAGCCTGCCCGTCTACACCACGGTGCTCTTCTCCATGATCCTTTCGCCCCGGCGGGCCGGGTTCGGCATCGTCGCCATGCTGGCGGTCGTCGTCGGCTGCGGGTTGCTGCACAACGATGACGGCACCACCATTGTCATACTGGGGCTCCAGGTGGTCACGCTGGGCGTGCTGTTCATCGGCGTACGCAACACCAGGGTCCTGGCCCAGCGGCTACGCGACGCGCAGGGCGAGGTGGCCCGGCTGGCCGCGGCGGACGAGCGGCTGCGCATCGCCCGCGACCTGCACGACCTGCTCGGCCACAGCCTCTCGCTGATCGTGCTCAAGAGCGAGCTGGCCGGGCGGCTGGCCGAGGACTCCCCACGGGTGCTCAAGGAGATCCAGGACATCGAGTCAGTGGCCAGGCAGGCGCTGACGGAGGTGCGCGAGGCCGTGACCGGCTACCGCCAGCGCAGCCTGCCCGAAGAGCTGGACAACGCCAGGTCCGTGCTGCGGGCCGCGGGCGTGGAGCCGCTGGTGCGGGTCTCGGGCACGCCGCTGCCCGGTCTGCTCGACGGCCTGTTCGGGTGGGCGGTGCGTGAGGGCACCACCAATGTCGTACGGCACGCGCGGGCGCGTCGCTGCGAGATCGAGGTGACGTACGACGGCGAACACGCCATCCTGGAGATCATGGACGACGGGCAGGGCAAGGAGCCGCTCCGGCTCGGCAGCGGTTTACAGGGCCTGACCGAGCGGGTGCGCGGAGCGGGCGGCACCGTGGAGATGGGCCCGGGAGCCAGGGCGGGCTTCCGGCTGCGGGTGCTGGTCCCCGCGGGAGCGGCGGCGTGATCCGGGTGATCCTGGCCGAGGACCAGGGCATGGTACGCGGCGCGCTGGCGTCGCTGCTCGGCCTGGAGCCCGACATCGAGGTCGTCGGCGAGGCGGCCGACGGCGAGGCGGCGGTGGCCGTCGCGCTCCAGGAACGCCCGGACATCGCCCTGCTCGACATCGAGATGCCCGTCATGGACGGCCTCAGCGCGGGCGCCAGGATCACCGCGCAGGTGCCCGGCTGCCGGGTGATGATCCTGACCACGTTCGGCCGCCCCGGCTACCTGCGGACCGCCATGGAGGCGGGCGCGGTGGCCTTCCTGGTCAAGGACAGCCCGGCCCGCGAGCTGGCGGCGGCGATCAGGCGCGTACACGCGGGGGAGCGGGTCATCGACCCGGGACTGGCGGCGGCGGCGCTCAGCGCGGGGCCCAACCCGCTGTCGGCCCGCGAACGCGACGTGCTGGCCGCCGCGGCCGACGGCTCCACCATCGGCGACATCGCCCGCCACCTGCACCTGTCGGAGGGCACCGTACGCAACTACCTGTCGTCGGCCATCCAGAAGACGCACGCCCGCAACCGCATCGAGGCCGTCCAGCGCGCCAAGACCCAGGGCTGGCTCTAGGTACACGGCTCGGCGATCACTCTGCCCAGGCCACCTGCCGGATGAGGTCCGACACCCGCACGATGCCCAGGCAGCGGTTCAGCTCGTCGGTCACCACCAGGTCGTCGTAGACGCGGCCCGAGTCCCGGCCCGCCGCCTGCATGGCCGCCACGGCGGGGGTGGTCTTCGGCACCGTGCGCGGCGGGTCGGCCAGCCGCTGGGCGGGCTTCGAGCCGTGCAGCGCATGCCCGTAGCGGGCCGCGAACGACAGCAGGAACCGGCTGCGGTCGAGGCTGCCCCTGGGCCGCTGGTACTCGTCCACCAGGATCACGCTGGTGATCGACGGCTCCTGCCCGAAGGCCGCCATCACCTCCTCCGCCTTCGCCCCGGCGGGCAGCGTCACGGCGGGCAGCAGGAGCTCCTGCACGCGCGGCCCGAGCCGTGCGCCGACGGACGGCTCCCCGGCGGCCGGGAGCGGCACCCGTACCTTCCCGTCGGGTCCCGGGCTCAGCAGCGGCCCGCAGGCCAGCCGCACGTCCCAGCCGCGCACCGCGGCGAGCTGCGCCTCGTGCTCGACCCCCGCGACCAGCGCGTGCGCGCCGAGACCGCGGGCCAGCGCCACCACCGCCCGGGCCACCGCCGCCGGACGGCGGTCGCCCGGCAGCCCTCCGGCCGGCTCCGGGGCCAGGGCCAGCAGGTACGGGGAGGCGTCCGCGATGATGTCGAGCGGCACGCTCTCCGTGCCCACGTCGCTGAAGCCCAGCAGATAGCCGAGGTTGCGCAGCCCGTCGAGCGTCACCTTCAGCACCGGCCGGTCGGCCGGCCCGCACGGGCCCGTGAGCAGCACGATGGCCTCGCGCGGGTGCCTGCCCGACCGCCGCATCGCCTCGTGCAGCGGAGCCAGCGCGCCCGCGCCCGCCAGCACGATCCGCATGGGCAGCTCCAGCACCATGGGCAGCGGATCGGCCCGGAGGTAGCCCGCCGGGTCGATGACCGCCGGGCGTGCGATGACGGCTCCCGTGTCGAGGTCCACGACGGGGCTGGTGAGCAGGGAGGACACGTAGCGATGATGGGGGCGCGCCACGTCGGGCAGAAGGGGCTTGAAACGAAATTCACCGATATTTCCCACGGAGTTCCCGACCCCAGGGAAGCGTGGCTGCGGTCACCGCTCAGATAGCCTTCCGGCATGAGTGCGCGACCGGCGAAGGGCGGCGGGCGGTGGGTGTCCGTGGTGCCCGAGCGCGTGCACCCGTGGATCGACGGCTTCGCCGACCGGCATGGCCCGTTCGAGGCCGCCGGTGACGAGCGGGTCGTGCGCCTGATGGCCGCCGACGGGGCGCTGGCGGAGCTGTATGCGCCCTTCCCGCCTCTGCAGGTCGGGCCGCCGTACGTGAGCAGGCTCGTCGCCCACGCGCGGGCGGAGCGGCACGTGGGGGTCATCCTGGTGCGGATGGGTGGTTACGCGGCGGGCCTGTTCCACGGGTCTCGGCTGGTGACGTCCAAGGTCGGGTCGCGGCTGGTCCAGGGACGTACCGCGGCGGGCGGGTGGTCGCAGCAGCGCTTCGCCCGACGCAGACAGAACCAGGCGGGCCAGGCCTTCGAAGCGGCGGCCGAGACCGTGTTGCGCGTCCTGTCGCCGTGCCAGGGCGAGCTGGACGCGGTCGTGCTCGGCGGCGACCGCAGGGCCGTGGACGCGCTGCGCGCCGACCGCCGCCTGGCCGGCCTGCTGGCGCTGGAGGCCGAACCGTTCCTCGTCGTCCCCGACCCGAAGCTCGCCGTGCTCAAGGACACGCCCGCGCTGTTCCGCGCGGTACGCATCCGCGTAGTGGACCCACCCACCACAGGCGGGGGCTCGTAAGACCTGAGGCTGACACGCTGGGCGGCCAAGACCAGACCCAGGGTGGTCGTGCGCCGAAGCGCCCGTCCCTAGCGTTGACCACGTGATCGAGATACGGGAGCTGACCAAACGCTACGGCGGCGTCACCGCCGTCGACCACCTGTCCTTCTCCGTACGGCCGGGTCAGGTCACCGGCTTTCTAGGGCCCAACGGCGCCGGCAAGTCCACCACGATGCGCGCGATCGAGGTCGTCGCCACCCGCATCACCTAGTGCTGAGTTCCTCAATGGGTAAGCAGTTTCTCGCTGGTTCGTCGCTCTGAGCCGAGACATCGTGCATGGCAGGAGGGGTGTGCCAATGCCGAAGGTGTTATGCGCTCGGCCATCACGAGATGACCGGGAAGAACGCCAGAGCCGCAGGCTGGCTGGAGCCCGGCATTCTCCGGCCGACTGGATCCAACGAGCCACCATCATCGCCTTGAGCTGGGAGGGAGTGCATGTCCCACCGATCGCTGCGCGGGTGGGCTGCCATCCAGCGACGGTGCGACGCCGTCTTCGCCGGTTCTCCGCCGAGGGGATAGACGGTCTGGCCGACCTGCCGGGGCCGGGCCGCAAGCCGCGTCTCACGCAGGCCGAACGCTCCCAGATCATCGCGCTGGCCAAGAGCCCGCCACCGGGGCATCCGCGCTGGGAGGACCACAGTGAGCTGAGTGAGAGCCGCCGACGAGAACGGGCCGGCGGTGTGGACGCGATCTTCGCGGCCACACGCTGGTAGATACCGAAGAACCAGTCGAATAGCGCTGGAGGATGCGCAGCCAGTGCGCCGGTTCGTCTCTTACGGCGCCTGAGTGTCTCCTGTCGAGACCTTGTCCGAGGTCATCGCCGCTGCGGCGTCCATCGGCGGATCCGCCGGCCCAGAGCGCCGCCCGGCGCCGGCCCGGCGGCGACCGCGCTCCACCAGCCACCATTCCATGATCAGCAGGGGGACGGTCCAGCCGAGCCAGGTCGTCACGCCGGCGGATGCCTTGATCACCTCCTGCATGTCCCCGCCGTAGGTCGTCTCGAACTCGGGCAGGAAAATGAGGAACATCACCAGGCCCCAGATGCGGTTGGTGATGATCGACGCGGTCAGCGCGAAGCTGCGCAGCATCCACCGACGGTGATCGGTGTACCTGTGCTGGCGGGCCATGCGAAATCCGGTGACGGTGAACAGGGTCCACAGCGTCGCGAGCAGCATGTTGCTGACTCGCGCGCCATCGCCGTACGGGGTGGTCGCGCCCACGACGAAGCCGGCGAGGCCGCCCGGTATCACTCCGCCGAAGATGTACACGCGTCCGATCCTGCGGTGTGCGACCGGGTGACGCTCCCGGAACCACGGCCAGACCTGCAAGCCGCAGGTCAGTAACGCCACCGAGGAGAACATCACATGCGCGGCCAGGAAGGGATAGTAGAGCGGAAAGCCTTCTGGCGGCGGCACGCGAGACAAGGCCGGATCGAGCGAGGTATAGGGCGGAATGGAGAACGCGAGGAAGCCGAGCACCACTAGCATCAGCGGCACGACCCAGGGGCGCTTCCACAGCCGCGGCTTCTGTACGGCAGGCGGCGGCGTGGCGTGATTTGCTGGTCTCGCGAAATCAGTCATGCCCGGAGCTTGGGGTCAGGCGCTTACCACTCACCTACCGCGCACTGACCGGCGGCATACCGTGTCGGCTTGCGGTCGGACGCCGTGCGCGAGCCGCCGACTGACGGCGCGGGCTCGCTGACACTGGTATCCACACAGTGCTCACCGGCGTCGGCGTGCCACGCATGAACGCGGTCATGGAGCGGTGGGTGCAGCCGTGCCGCCGTGAGCTCCTGGCCGCTGCCTGCTCTGGAACGAACGCCACCTACGGCATGCCCTGCACGACTATGAAAAGCCTACCGTTCGCCGGCCATCCGGCTGATCTCGGTCAGCGCGGCGTCAATGCGCGTGCGGGTGTCCTCGGTGCTGTACCACTCCGCGGGGCAGTCGTCACGGGCCCGGGCGAGGAGGGCGCGCGCCTCCACCAGGTCGCCGCCTGACAGCTCCACCTCTCCCATACCGAGATACGCCCAAGCCATCGTCTCCATGGAGCCGTATCTGCGCGACAGCTCGGCGGCCAGCTCGTAGTCGGCCCCCGCGCCCGCCGGATCGCCCAGGCTCAGCAGGGCGTCGCCCCGCCGGCACAGCGCCTCGGCGGTCTCCGTCCCGGCGCCCAGTTCGCGTGCCATCGCCAGCGCTTCACCGGCCAGGGCGTGGGCCTTGCGGTGGTCGCCCTGCTTCTGGTGCAGAGAGCCGAGTCCGGACAGCACCAGCACGGTGCCCCAGCGCTCGCCGATGGCCTTGAACGCGGCCAGGCTCCGCTCGAAATGGGCCAGGGCCTGCTCCACGTCGCCGAGCACGTCGAGCACGAACGCCGAGCCGGCCATGGCCAGCGCCGCCTGCCACAGGGGAAGACTGGCGGACTTCCGCGTGACCTCTCCGTAAGCCTCCACGAAGTCGCCGGGCGGTCCCGTGAACATCGACAGCAGCATCATCAGGAACTCGACGCGCTGTGGCACGTGGGTCAGCGGAAGCAGCTCGCGGACCTCCTGCAGGTGGGCACGCAGCTCGTCGTCGATCTCGCCGGCCCAGGCAGTGACGAGCACGCACATGACGTACTCCTCCTCCATGCCGTCGAACCGGTGTGAGCCCAGCCTGGTCAGCAGCACGTCGGCCAGACCGGCGGTGGCGGTGCGGTTGCCGCGCATCCACCAGTAGCAGGCGCTGTGCGCCAGCAGTCGCAGCGCCGTCTCCAACTGCCCCGACTCGGTCGCCCAGCGCACGGCCGCGTTGAGGTCGTCGCTCTCCTCGTCCAGCCTGGCCAGCCACTCCAACTGCTCGCGGGTGCGCAGCCGCGCGTCGGCCGCGACGACCAGGTCCAGGTAGTACGCGGCATGCGCGTCGCGCATCGCCTCCACCTCGCCGGACTCGAGCAGCCGCTCCGCGCAGAACGCCTGGATGGTCTCCAGCATCCGGTAGCGCCCGCCCACGAACTCCACCAGCGATTTCTCCGCCAGCGAGAACAGCACCTCCTCCGGCAGGCCGCACACCAGCTCGGCCGCCTCGGGCCGCGCGCCGCCCACGAACACGGTCAGCCGCCTGGTCAGCCGCTGCTCGTCCTCGTCCAGCAGATCCCAGCTCCACGCCACGACCGCGCGCAACGTCTGGTGCCGAGGCAGCGCCGTACGGCTGCCGCGCGTCAGCAACCGGAACCGGTCGTCCAGCCGCGCCGCCACATCGGACACCGACAGCGTACGCAGCCGCGCCGCCGCCAGCTCGATGGCCAGCGGCAGCCCGTCCAGCGCCCGGCAGATGCGCACGACCTGCGCCGCGTTGCCCGCGTCCACGGCAAAACCCGGCTGGACGGCCGCGGCCCGGTCGGCGAACAGCCGGACGGCCGGGTAGTTCAGCGGGTCGTCCGCCTCGGGCGGCGGCAGCCGCAGCGGCGCCACGGGCAGGATCGCCTCGCCGGTGATGCCCAGAGCCTCCCGGCCGGTCGCCAGCACCCGCAGCCCCTGGCAGGCGGCCAGCAGCACGTCGGCCAGCTCAGCGGTGGCCGCGATGAGGTGTTCGCAGTTGTCCAGCACCAGCAGCAGCTGGCGGTCGGCGAGCGCGGTGACCAGCCGCGCGACCGGCTCCACGACCGGTCCCGTCGGCGGTGTGCGCAGGGCGTCGCGGATGCCGAGTGCGGCCAGCACAGCCCTGGGCACATCCGCGACGTCGGAGACCGGCGCGAGCGGCACGAAGTAGACGTCCCCCGGCTCCTGCTCGGCCGCCTCGATCGCGAGCCGTGTCTTGCCCGCGCCGCCCGGGCCGATCAACGTGATCAGCCTGGCGGCGCGCAGGCTCGCGCCGACCTGGGCGAGCTCCTCGGCGCGGCCGACGAAGCTGGTGAGCTGCGCCCGCAGCCCGTGCCGTTGAACGGCCGTGCGTGGCACGGACGCGCCCAACGCCGGGTCGGCCCGCAGCACGGCCAGATGCGCGGCGGCCAGCTCAGGACCCGGCTCGACGCCGAGCTCCTCGTCCAGGATCTTCCTGGCCTCGTCGTAGACGGTCAGCGCCTCGGCTTGGCGGCCGCTGCCGTAGAGAGCGCGCATGAGCTGGGCCCGCAGCCGCTCCCGCAGCGGGTGGGCAGCGATGAGCCGGCTCAGCTCGGCGACCAGCTCCCGGTGTCGGCCCAGGTTGAGATCGGCCTGCACGCGGTCCTCGACGGCGGCCAGCCGCAGCTCCTCCAGCTCCGTCGCGGCGGCCTCGGCGTGCGGGGCGTCGGCCAGTGGAGCGCCCCTCCACAGCTCCAGCGCCTCCCGCAGCAGCGTGGCCGCCCGGTCCGGGTCGCCGCCGGCCAGCGCCCGCCCGCCCGCCCGCGCGAGCTGCTCGAATCGCCGCGCGTCCACGTCCTGCGGGTCGGCGATCAGCCGATATCCGGCCGGGTGGAACTCCACCAGGTCTCTGCCCAGCGATCGGCGCAGCCTGGACACCTGCGACTGCAGCGCGTTGGCCACGCCCTCCGGGGGACGAGCGCCGTACATGCCCGCGGCCAGCTGCTCCGCACCCACGATGCGCCCGGCATGCAGGGCGAGCAGCGTGAGCAGGGCCCGCCCCCGGGGGCCGCCCAGCGCGACGGGCTCGCCGTCCTCGCCCAGCGCGATCGTGGGCCCGAGGATCTGGAAGCGCATGCGTCGATTATCGCGGATGCGGCAGCGGCGCGGCCTCCTCCACATGTGTCGGGATCTGCGGTGCGGGCTTGCCCTGGATGCCGAGTGGGAGCGGCTCAGGCCGCTGTTGCCTGAGAGTGGTCGTCGGGGTGGGCGGTGGAACGACCACCGCACGACGATCGACGGCGTGTTGTATCGGGCGCGGACCGGGTTGCCCTGGCGGGATCTGCCCGAGTGGTTCGGTTCGTGGATCACGGTGTACAAGCGGCACCGCCGCTGGTCGGCCGATGGCACTTGGCAGCTGCTCACTGCGATCCAGGCCGAGCAGGATGGCGAGGGGGGCGTACGAGAGCGGCATCGTACGCCGCGGAGAGCGGTGATGGCACCCTAGTCGGCATCTCACCGCCTTGAGTCGATTCAAAAAGATCAAGGGTACGGCTATGATGAGGCGCGTTCAACACCGGAGCTGCCACGTGAGGATCAATGGCGACCACGAACATCAAGGAGGTCGCGCAGCGGGCACGCGTCTCCGTGGGCACCGTGAGCAACGTGCTCAACCGCCCCGAGATCGTCTCCCCCGCCACGCGTGAACGCGTCTTCGACGCGATCCGCGAGCTGGGCTTCGTCCGCAACGAGGTGGCTCGCCACCTGCGGGTCGGCCGCAGCCGCACGGTCGGCCTGATCGTGCTGGACGTGGCCAACCCGTTCTTCGCCGACGTCGCGCAGGGCGCCGACACCCTGGCCGACGAGCACGACACCATGGTGGTGCTGTGCAACAGCGCCGCCGACCCGGCCCGTGAGCTGCGCCATCTCTACCAGCTCGAACAGCAGCGGGTGATGGGCATCCTGATCACGCCGGTCGACGCGGGCAACCCGCGCCTGGCGGAGCTCGCCGCCAGGGGCACGCCCGTGGTGCTGGTCGACAGCGCCGCCACCGGGCTGCAGTGCTCGGTGGCGGTCGACGACCGGCTCGGCGGTCATATCGCCGGATCGCACCTGATCGAGCGGGGACACCGCAAGATCCTGTTCGTCGGCGGACCGCAGTCGATCAAGCAGGTGGCCGACCGGCACGCGGGCTTCACGAGCGCCGTCACCGAGGCGGGCGACACCGAGCCGGGTGGGGGAGTCGACCCCGGCGGCGGCATGGGGCCGGGTGGTGGCGTCGAGCTGGTCGCCTGGTTCATGCCCGCGCTGAGCGTCGCCAACGGGCGGAGCGCGGGTGAGCGGGTGGCGGCGCTGCCTTCCGGGGAGCGGCCGACGGCCGCCTTCTGCGCCAACGACCTGCTCGCCCTGGGATTCCTGCAGGCCATGGCCGCGCGTGGGCTGCGCGTGCCGGACGACATGGCGATCGTCGGCTACGACGACATCGACTTCGCCGCGGCGGCGACCGTGCCCCTGTCGTCGGTGCGGCAGCCGCGTGAGCTGCTCGGGCGTACGGCCATCGACCTGCTGCTGGAGGAGGTCGCCGAGCCGGAGCTGCACCGGCACCGGCAGGTGATCTTCCAGCCGGACCTGGTGGTCCGGCAGTCCAGTGACCTGCACAGGAGACCTCATTGATGGAGATCTACCGCAATCGGCTCGCCGGCCCCGACGATCTGGCCGGGTTCCGGCTGGAAGGGGACGGGGCGACGACGTTCCCCATGGGGCGGATGCGGCTGGAGAGTCTCAGGCCGCCGGCCGACGGGCAGGCGGCGAACGTGGTGCTGTGGTGTCCCGAGGACCTGCCCGCCGACGTGCGGATCGAATGGGACTTCTGGCCGGTCAGGGAGCCGGGGCTGTGCATCATGTTCTTCCATGCCCGCGGCCGGGGCGGCGAGGATCTGTTCGACCCGGGTCTCGCGCCGCGCGGCGGGCCGTACGAGCAGTACCACCACGGCGACATCGACGCCTACCACGTGTCCTACTTCCGCCGGATGTGGGCGTCGGAGCGCGCCCTGCACACCTGCAACCTGCGCAAGAGCCATGGGTTCCACCTGGTCGCGCAGGGTGCCGACCCGCTGCCCGCGGTGCTCGACGCCGACGGTCCGTACGCCATGCGCCTGGACGTCGAGGGCGGCGTGATCACGTTCGCGATTAACGATGTCGTCTCGTTCCGCTGGACGGACGACGGGAGCACCGGTGGCCCTGCGCTGGTGGGCGGCAGGATCGGGTTCCGGCAGATGGCCCCGATGATCGGGGAATATGCGAACCTGCGGGTTTCTCGTCATTGACTTTGAGTCGATTCAACACTAATTTCGCACCAACCGCCGTTCACCCGTGCGAAACGGGCAAGGAACGGCGGCGCAACACTCCACCCCCGTGTCCGCGCACACGCCACGAGAAGGTGGTGCCGGATGAACCATCCCGCCACGTCGATCAGGATTCAAGCTGCCTGCTCAGAGCTCATCTGGGCGGCTCGCCTGAACCTCCTGTGGATCCTGTTCACCCTCGCGGGTGGCGTGATCCTGGGCCTGGGGCCCGCCACCGTAGCCGCCTACACACTGGCTCGGCGGCATGCCCGGGGTGAATCGATTCAGGCCTGGACCGAATTCTGGACCGTCTACCGACGGGAGTTCGTCCGCGCCTCGCTGGTGATCCTGCCGGTGGCGGTGCTCGCCACCGTCCTCGTGGGCAACTACCTGTACTTCTCCGCTCTCGGGCCCGGCTCGGGAGCGTTGCGGATCGCGACCCTCCTGGCGCTGGTGGCGCTGGCCGGGGTGGGGGCCTATCTCGGGCCGCTTTACGCGCACTACGACTTGCCGCTCTGGGCCTACATCCCCAAAGCGTCGATGTTAGCGCTCACCCGTCCCGCCTCATCGGTGCTGCTGCTGTTCGCGCTCTCGGCCATCGCCTTCGTGACCTCGGCGGCGCCCATCCTCGCAGCGGTGATCAGCATCGGTGCGTGGATCTATCTCAACACGTGGCTCTGCCTGCGTTTCTTCGAGGAGAACGAGGCGCGCCTGCATTCGAAAGGGAACTCATGAGCGCATCTCGTCGACGCCGGCTGGTCGCCGGTGTGTTGACGCTAACGGCTGCTCTTCTCGCGTCCGCCTGCTCCAGCGGCGGCGGGGGAAGCGAGACCGACAGCAGCACGGTGACCATGATGGTCCCGCTGTTCGGTACGGCCCCCGACCCCAAGGGCGAGATGCAGCAGGCGGTCGAGAAGCTCGTCGGCAAGAAGCTCCAGATCACCTGGGTGCCCAACGCCGACTACAACGACAAGACCAACGTCACGCTGGCCTCGGACAAGATGCCGCAGATCATGGTCATCCAGGGCGACAAGACCTCGTCGTTCGTCCGCGCCGCCCAGGCCGGGGCGTTCTGGGACCTGACCGACAAGCTGGACAAGTACCCGAACCTGAAGACCCGGGACGCGCAGACGACCCGCAACTCCTCCACCAACGGCAAGATCTACGGCATCTACCGGATCCGCCCCCTGCTCCGCTCGGCCGTCGTGATCAACAAGCAGTGGATGGACAAGCTCGGGCTGAAGACGCCCGAGACCGTTGACGACCTCTACAACATCGCCAAGGCGTTCACGGAGAAGGACCCCGACGGCAACGGCAAGAAGGACACCTACGGCCTGATCATCCCCAAGTGGCCGTCCCCCCAGTACGGCAGCGCCAGCCCGTACGACGTGATCGAGACCTGGTTCGGCGCCCCGAACGGCTGGGGTGAGCGGGGCGGCAAGCTCGTCCCCGGCTTCGACACCCCCGAGTTCATCGAGGCGAACAAATTCGTCAAGAAGATGATCGACGAGGGCCTGGTCAACCCCGACTACGCCACCCTCGACTCGGCCAAGTGGAACGACCCGTTCGTCCAGGGCAAGGGCGGCATGATCATCGACGTCAACGTCCGGGGCACCAACCTCCTCGACCTGCTCAAGGAGAAGGACCCCAACGACTTCGACAAGGTCCTCACGGTCGGCAACCTCAAGCGCGCCGACGGCAAGAAATTCTCCTACCCCTTCACCGGCTACAACGGCGTCATCGCCATCCCGCGGCAGAGCGTGCAGACCGAGCAGCAGCTCGACGAGGTGCTGACGGTCCTGGACAAGATGGCCTCCAAGGAGGGCGGGATCCTGCTGAGCAACGGGATCGAGGGCCGCAACTTCAAGGTCCAGGACGGCGCCGCCGCCCGCATCAACCCGGACGACCCCAAGATCAAGCAGGTCCAGCAGGACGTGGACAAGGCGTTCATCCAGCTCGGCACCACCGCCAGCGTCGGCCTCGGCGCCTACCCGGACCTGTACGCGGACAAGCCGCACCAGGACCAGGTCACGGTGCGCACCAAGCTGGCCGAAGAGGACCTGAAGACCGCCGTGCACAACCCGGCGCTCCCGGTCATGCCTCCCACCGCCATCGCCAAGGGCCAGACCCTCGACCCGATCATCACCGACGCCCGGATCAAGTTCATCTCCGGCGCGATCGACGAGGCGGGGCTGAAGGCCGAGATCAAGCGCTGGTACGACAACGGCGGCACCCAGATCGCCGCTGAGACCAACGACCTGGTCTCCAAGCTCGGCAACTGACCTCGCCCGAGGGGCCCGGGACATTCCCGGGCCCCTTCTGTGAAAGGAGGTGGCTGTGGCCACCGACCTGGCGCCGCCTCCCACGAGGGCGGCCACCAAACCCGGGCGCCGCCGCGAGAGGCTGACGTTCCGCACCGCCCTGCTGCGTTACCGCTGGCTGTACCTGATGCTGCTGCCCGGCCTCGCGTACTTCATCGTCTTCAAGTACCTGCCGATGTACGGCGTGACCATCGCCTTCCAGGACTTCCTGCCGTTCCTCGGCTACTCCGGCAGCCCGTGGGTCGGCTTCAAGCACTTCGAGGAGCTGTTCAACGGGCCGGACTTCGGCCGCCTGATGTTCAACACGCTGATCCTGGCGCTGCTGACGGCGGTCTTCGTCTTCCCCGCGCCGATCATCGTCGCGCTCATGCTGAACGAGCTGCGGCACAGCGTGCTCAAGCGGTCGATCCAGTCGCTGGTCTACATCCCGCACTTCCTGTCCTGGACGATCGTCGCCTCGCTGACGTACATCCTGTTCTCCGTGGACTTCGGGGTGATCGCCACCTTCTTCCACGAGTTGCTCGGCGGCAAGAAGATCGACTACGTGGCCCAGCCCGACTGGTTCCGGCCGATCATCGTCTTCCAGCTGCTGTGGAAGCAGACCGGCTGGGGCACGATCATCTACCTGGCCGCGCTGGCGGGCGTGAACACCGACCTGTACGAGGCGGCCCGCATGGACGGCGCCGGGCGCTTCCGGCAGTTCTGGCACATCACGCTGCCCGCGATCCGGCCCACGATCGTGGTGATGGCCGTCCTGACGTCGGGTCACCTGCTCGACACCGGTTTCGAGCAGATCTGGCTGATGACCGGCGCGCTGAACCGCTCGTCGGCGGACGTTTTCGACACCTTCGTCTACTACATGGGCATCACTCAGGGCGCCTTCAGCTACTCCACGGCCGTCGGCCTGTTCAAGGGACTGGTGGGCGTCCTCCTGATCTTCGGCTCCAACTGGCTGGCCAAGCGCCTCGGCCAGCGTGGACTGTTCTAAGGAGCGCTTGTATGCCCAACCAGTCGCCCACACACCAGCACACGCGCGGTAGCCGTGTCTTCGACGTGCTCAACGTCGCCGTGCTGCTGTTCCTGGCACTGATCACGATCCTGCCGCTGATGTACGTGCTGGCCGGGTCGTTCGCCTCGGAGTCGGAGATCGCCTCACGGCCGTTCTTCCTGTGGCCGGAGAAGTTCGTCACCACCACCTACGAGTACATCTTCGACTCGGGCACGTTCGTCCGGGCACTGCTCACCACGATCTGCGTGACGGCGGTGGGCACGGTGGTGCAGGTTCTGCTGACGTTCACGATGGCCTACCCGCTGGCCAAGCGGTACCTGCCGGGACGGACGCTGGTCCTGAACCTGGTCATCTTCACGCTGGTCTTCACCGGCGGCATGATCCCCACCTATCTGGTGGTGCGGGACCTGGGGATGCTCGACAGCTACTGGGCGCTGATCCTGCCGCTGGCGATCAACCCCTTCTACCTGATCATCGTGAAGAGCTTCTTCCAGGAGCTGCCGCAGGCGCTGGAGGAGGCGGCGCGCATCGACGGCTGCAACGAGATGGGCGTCTTCTTCAAGATCGTGCTGCCGCTCTCGAAGCCGATCATCGCGACGTTCTCGCTGTTCTACGCGGTGGGCATCTGGAACGACTACATGTCGCCGCTGCTGTACATCGACGACTCCAAGAAGTGGACGCTCCAGGTGCTCGTCAGGCAGCTGACCAGCCCCGACGCCCAGAACGCGATGGCCATGATGGAGTCGGTGTTCTTCCCCACCCAGGGACTGAAGTTCGCGGTGGTCGTCATCGCGACGCTGCCGATCCTGCTGTTCTACCCGTTCCTGCAGAAGCACTTCTCCAAGGGTGTGCTGCTCGGGTCGGTCAAGGAGTGACCCGTACGGTCCTGCTGGCGGGTGACTCGACCGTCGCCTCCTGCCCGGCGGCCGAGGCGCCCATGTCGGGGTGGGGCGCGCAGCTCGCGGCCCACACCGGCGGCCCGGTGCGCAACTTCGCCAAGGGCGGCGCCACCACGGCCAGCCACCGGGCCGAGGGGTTGTGGGCGGCGCTGCTGCGGGAGGTCACCCCCGGCGACGTCGTGGTGATCCAGTTCGGGCACAACGACCAGAAGGAACCCGGCCTGCCGTACCGGGAGAATCTCCGCCTCTTCGCGGAGGAGGCGCGGCGGGCGGGCGCGCTGCCGGTGTTGTGCACGCCGGTGCAGCGGCGCAGGTTCGACGGCGACCGGCTGGTGCCGACCCACGGCGGGTATCCCGGCCAGGTGCGCGAGCTGGCGGCGGCCGAGGGCCTGCCGCTGATCGACCTGACCGTCGCGACCACCGAGCTGTACGAGCGGCTCGGACCCGAGGGCTCCAAGGCCCTGTTCACCCATTTCGCGCCCGGCGAGCACCCGCTCCATCCCGAGGGCGTGGCCGACGACACCCACTTCTGCTTCCGCGGCGCCGACGAGGTGGCGGTGATGGTCGCCGAGCGACTCAAGGAGATCTGTTGACGACGCTGAACTGGCTGGACCGGCCCGCGGAACAGGGCGTGACCTGGGGGGTGCCGTGGCGGCGCGGCGCGGTGGAGCGCGCGGCCGTGTTCGCGCTCGCCGGCCCCGAGGGGCGCCCGGTGCCGGTGCAGAGCTGGGTGACCGCCACCTGGCCGGACGGGTCGGTCAAGTGGTCGGCGCACGCGATCGGACCGCAGGCCGAGCCCGCCGCGCCGTACGAACTCACGGCGCGGCGGCCGGCCACCGACGAAGAGCCCGCAGTGCCGGAGCGGCCCGTCACCGTCGTCCGCGAGGACGGCGTGCTGCGGGTGAGCACGGGTCCCGTCACCTGGACGATCGAGGAGACGGGCGACACGCTGGCCCGCTCCGTCTCCCACGGCTCCCGCGAGATCGCCAGGAACATCCGCCTGATCAGCCTCCACCAGGACGGCCCCACCCCGGATGACGCCGGCACCGTCACCCGCGAGCAGGCCACGGGGACCGTCCGCGAGGTCACCGTCGAGCAGGACGGCCCCGTCCGGGCCGTGATCCGCCTGGCGGGCGACCACGGCGGACGGCTCCCGTTCACCGTCCGCCTGTACTTCTACGCGGGCGCCGAGGACGTGCGCGTCATGCACACCTTCGTCTGGGACGGCGACCCTGAGCGGGACTTCCTGGCCGGGCTCGGCCTGCGCGCCGACGTGGTCATGCGCGACGAGCTCCACGACCGTCACGTGCGGCTGGCCGGGCAGGACGGCTTCCTCACCGAGGCCGTACGCGGCCTGACCGGGCTGCGCCGGGACCCGGGTGAGGCCGTACGGCGGGCCCAGGTAGAGGGCCGGCCGTGCGGCCCGATCGGCAACCCCGAGGTGGCGAACCGCCTGCACCTCATCCCCGCGTGGAACGACCACACCCTCGACCAGACCTCGGCCGACGGCTTCACCCTGCGCAAACGCACCGCCGACGGCCACGCCTGGGTGACCGTCCCGTCGGGCACCCGCTCGGCCGGGTACGGCTATCTCGGCGGCACGAGCGGCGGCCTCGGCTTCGGCCTGCGCGACTTCTGGCGGCTGCATCCGACCCGGCTCGACGTCAGGGGCGCCGCCACCGGCCTGGCCACCGCGACCGTCTGGCTCTGGTCGCCCTCCGCGCCGGCCATGGACCTGCGCTTTTACCACGACGGCATGGGCCAGGACACCTTCGCCGAGCAGCTGGAGGGCCTGGAGATCACCTACGAGGACTACGAGCCGGGCTTCGGCGACGCCCACGGCATAGCCCGTACCCACGAACTCACGCTGCGCGTCCACGACGCCACGCCGTCGTCGGTGGCCCTGGCCGGGCACGCGGCCGCGATGAACGAGCCGCCGCTGCTGACCGCCGCCCCGGAACGCCTCCGCGAGGCGGGCGTGTTCGGCGACTGGGCGCTGCCCGACCGTTCCACGCCCGCCCATGCCGCGATCGAGGACCGGCTGGACCTGCTGTTCGACTTCTACCGGCGCGAGCGGGAGCAGCGCAGGTGGTACGGGTTCTGGGACTACGGCGACGTGATGCACACCTACGACGCCGACCGGCACACCTGGCGCTACGACGTCGGCGGCTACGCGTGGGACAACTCCGAGCTCTCGCCCGACCTGTGGCTCTGGTACCAGTATCTGCGCACGGGACGGGCCGACGTCTTCCGCTTCGCCGAGGCCATGACCCGTCACACCGGCGAGGTCGACGTCTATCATCTCGGCCGCTGGAAGGGCCTGGGCACCAGGCACAACGTGCAGCACTGGGGGTGCAGCGCCAAGCAGCTGCGCATCTCCAACGCCGCCTACCGGCGCTTCTTCTACTACCTGACCGCCGACGAGCGCACCGGTGACCTGCTCGACGAGCTGGCCAGGCCCGAGGAGACGTTCCTGGCGATCGACCCCACGCGCAAGGTGCGCGAGGACGTCTACACCCCCGACCCGTCCGCCCTGGCGGTCGGGCTCGGCACCGACTGGGGCTCGCTCGTGGCGGCCTGGCTCACCCGGTGGGAGCGCCATGGCGACGAGCACGCCAAGGCCCGGCTGCTGGGCACGATGGCCGGCATCGGCGCGCTGCCACAGGGGTTCCTGACCGGCGAGGCCCGCCTCGACCTGGCCACGGGCCGGTTCGACAGCTCCCGCGACCAGATCTCCGTCTCCCACCTGTCGTCGGTCTTCGGGCTGCCCGAGATGTGTTCCGAGCTCATCTCGCTCGGCCTGGACGTGCCCGGGTTCGAGCGGGCCTGGCTGGACTACTGCCGGCTCTACCTCGCCCCCGCCGAGCAGCAGGCCGCCGAGGTGGGCCACCCGCTGCGCGGCATCTCGCTGGTGCAGGCGCACAGCCGCCTCACCGCGTACGCCGCCGCCCGCTCGGGCGACGCGGGGTTGGCCGCTCTGGCCTGGCGCAAGTTCTTCCTCGACGAGGGCGACCAGCTCAACAGCAACCCCCTGCAGCGCGAGCCGGACTGGCGTCTCACCCGCGTCGAGGGGCCGCACGTCCTGGCGAAGGTGCTGGAGGCGCCGTTCGTCTCCACCAACGACGCCGCCCAGTACGGCCTGGCCGCGATCCAGAACCTGGCGCTGATCGGTGACCACCTGCCGACGGACTGAGCAGGATTGAGCAGAGGTGGGGCTCCCGGCGGGGGCCCTACACTGATCTGTATGCACACTCCCGATTGACCGGCGTCGCCACGCCCAACTCTTCTTACCCCTAGCTCGGGAGTGTTCCGTCAATCATGATCATCGCCAGTGACATCGAGCTGCGCGCAGGTGCGCGCCTGCTCATAGAGAACGCCTCCTTCCGGGTCAATCCCGGCGACAAGATCGGCCTCGTCGGCCGCAACGGCGCGGGCAAGACCACGCTGACCAAGGTGCTGGCCGGCGAGGGACTGCCCGCCGGCGGCACCGTCACCACCAGCGGCGCCGTCGGCTACCTGCCGCAGGACCCGCGCACCGGCGACCTGGAGGTGCTCGCCCGCGACCGCATCCTGTCGGCGCGAGGGCTCGACGAGGTGCTGCGCAAGCTGCGCGCGGCCGAGCTCGGCATGTCCTCCGCCGACGTGCGCACCCGCGACAAGGCCGTCCGGCAGTACGGCAGGCTCGAGGACCAGATGCACGTGCTCGGCGGTTACGCGGCCGAGTCCGAGGCCGCCTCCATCGCCTCCAGTCTCGGCCTGCCCGACCGGGTGCTCGGGCAGCCACTGAAAACGCTTTCAGGCGGTCAGCGAAGACGCGTGGAATTGGCGCGCATTCTTTTCAGCGGAGCGGAAACTCTCCTTCTAGACGAGCCGACAAACCACCTAGATGCGGACTCAATCGGGTGGCTTCGTGATTTTTTGCGATCGCATCAGGGCGGCTTGGTGATCATCAGCCACGATGTGGGCCTTCTTGAAGCGACGGTCAACAAGGTGCTGCACCTCGACGCCAACCGCAGTGTGATCGACCACTACAACGTCGGCTGGAAAGCCTATCTGGCGCAGCGCGAGACCGACGAGAAGCGCAGGAAGCGCGAGCGGGCCAACGCCGAGAAGCAGGCGGGAGCGCTGCTCTCGCAGGCCGACAAGATGCGGGCCAAGGCCACCAAGGCCAAGGCCGCCCAGGACATGATGCGCCGCGCGCACCGGCTGCTGGCCGGCACGGAGGAGGAGCGCCAGAGCGACAAGGTCGCCAAGCTGCGCTTCCCCGACCCGCTGCCCTGCGGGCGCACGCCCCTGACGGGTGCGGGCCTGTCCAAGACGTACGGCTCGCTGGAGGTCTTCACCGACGTCGACGTGGCCATCGACCGAGGTCACCGAGTCGTGATCCTCGGACTCAACGGCGCGGGCAAGACCACGCTGCTGCGGCTGCTGGGCGGGGTCGAACAGCCCGACAGCGGCGAGATCAGGCCCGGCCACGGCCTCAAGGTCGGCTATTACGCCCAGGAGCACGAGACCCTCGAGGCCGACAGGACCCTCCTGGAGAACATGCGCTCGGCCGGTGGCGAGTTCACCGACACCGAGTTGCGCAAGGTGCTCGGCTCGTTCCTGTTCTCCGGCGACGACGCCGACAAGCCGGCGGGTGTGCTGTCCGGCGGCGAGAAGACCCGGCTGGCACTGGCCATGCTGGTCCTCTCGAGTGCGAACGTACTTCTGCTCGATGAGCCCACGAACAACCTAGATCCAGTCAGCCGCGAGCAAGTTCTGAACGCTCTGAGGTCGTATTCAGGAGCAATCGTCCTGGTCACCCATGACGAGGGTGCCGTTGACGCCTTGTCACCGGATAGGGTGATCTTGCTACCAGACGGAACTGAAGACGCATGGAGCGAAGAATTTTCCGATCTTGTGGCACTTGCCTGATCTTAATTTGGGTGGGTACGGATCTTTTCCCGTGGAGTAGGTAGCCGATCCCGCTGAAATGACTGATCATGGCGGAGTAACGCTGCGGAAGTCCGGCACTACAGGAGGTACTCGTGGCCGAGACACTGAAGAAGGGCACCCGGGTCACCGGGGCCGATCGTGAAAAACTGGCCGGCGATCTTAAGAAGCGCTACGCCGCGGGCGAGAGCATCCGCGCCCTGGCCGCTTCGACCGGTCGGTCATACGGGTTCATCCACCGCATCCTGAGCGAGTCCGGTGTGACTCTGCGCGGGCGCGGAGGAGCGACTCGAGGCAAGTCCAAGCGCTGACGGCCGCCTCGGTACGTGCGACCGCAGCCGCTCGTCCCAAGTCAGCCGCCGTCGCGCCCGAGCCAGAATCATATTCTGTAAGCTCGGGCGCGACGGCTAAGGCGAATGAGGGAGCGGGCGATGGCGGAAGCGAAGGCGCCACAGCGCGGGGGGTACACGGAGGAAGTCTCTGCCGAAAGACTGGCGGAGGTCGGACTCCGCTTCGAGGTGGACGGTGAGATCGCGACGATCGCGCTGGATCGGCCCAGCAAGCGCAACGCACAGACGTTCGCGACCTGGGCGGCACTGGCTGACATCGGGGGCAACCTGCCTGAGCAGGTGCGCATCGTCGTCGTGAGAGGTGAGGGACCGTCCTTCTCGGCAGGTATCGACCTGCAAATGTTCACGCCTGAGGGAGTGCCCGGACAGGGCTCGTTCAGCTCGGCGGCACAAGCTTCGGCGACGCAACTCGACAACATCACGCTCGAGCAGCGCATCAGGAAATTCCAACAGGGATTCCTTTGGCTTCGCCGACCAGAGATCGTCTCCATCGCGGCCGTACACGGGCACGCGATCGGCGCGGGGTTCCAGCTCGCGCTCGCCTGCGACCTGCGCATCGTGGCAGACGACGTCAAGTTCTGCATGAAAGAGCCCGCCATGGGGCTGGTGCCCGATCTGACTGGTACCAAGCCACTGGTCGAGCTGGTGGGCCTGGCCAAGGCGATCGACATCTGCCTGACCGCCAGGACCGTCGAGGCCGACGAGGCCATGCGCATCGGCCTCGCCGAACGTGTGGTCGCACCGGGCGACCTGGCGGGAGCCGTACAAGACAAGATCGCGGAGCTGCTGTCGACCAACCGGGACGCGGCGGCGGCGACCAAGCGACTCCTCCAGGGGGCGCAGGCGCGCACCCTGGAGGAGCAGAGCGCCGCGGAAGGGGCCGAGCAGGCACAGCGCCTCAAGGCGATGTTCGGCTGAGCCGTGCCGCTTTCCGCCCCTGGGCGAGGAGGTTTACGCGCTGAGCTGACCCGGGAATCGCCCGGCCTTCCCCGGCGCTGAGCCGGGGGAGGAGGACCCCCCAATGGCGATGATGGGAGGGGGCTTCGGCCCCCAGATATTTACATCCCTGCGGCGCGACAACTCCGTGACCGAGCAGCGGCTCACACCCGGCACGGTCCGGCGCATCGCGCGCTACGCACGGCCGTATACCGGGCAGATCACCGCGTTCCTGCTGCTGGTGATGGCGGGCGCGGTCATCGTGATCGCCAACCCGCTGCTGATGAAGGCGATCATCGACGACGGCATCCTGCCCAGGCGGAGCGGCGTCGTGGCCGGCCTGGCCGTGGCCATCGCCGCGCTCGCGGTGGTCGACGCGGGCCTCACGCTCGTACAGCGATGGTTCTCCTCGCGCATCGGCGAAGGGCTGATCTACGACCTGCGCACGCAGGTGTTCGACCACGTGCAGCGCATGCCGGTCGCGTTCTTCATGCGCGCGCAGACCGGCGCGCTGGTCAGCCGGCTCAACAGCGACGTGATCGGCGCCCAGCGCGCCGTGACCAGCACGCTGTCGTCGGTCGTCAGCAACGTGATCAGCCTGGTCCTGGTACTGGGCGCGATGCTGGTGCTGTCGTGGCAGGTGACGCTGGTCGCGCTGGTGCTGCTGCCGATCTTCATCGTGCCCGCCAAGTGGGTCGGGCGGCGCATGTCCACGCTGACCCGCGAGCAGATGCAGCTCGACGCCGAGATGAGCTCGGTCACGACCGAGCGCTTCAACGTGGCGGGCGCGATGGTGGCCAAGCTGTACGGCCGGCCCGAGGACGACGCCGCCGTCTACGGCACCCGCGCCGCCCGGGTGCGCGACGTGGGCGTGACGGTCGGGATGTACGGCACCGTGTTCCGGGTGGCGCTCGGCCTGGTCGCGGCGCTGGCCACCGCGCTGGTCTACGGCATCGGCGGTGTGCTGGCCGTCGGCGGCGCCTTCGAGCTGGGCACGCTGGTGGCCCTGGCCGCGCTGCTGATGCGGCTGTACGGCCCCCTCACCTCGCTGTCCAACGTGCAGGTGGACGTGATGACCGCGCTCGTCAGCTTCGACCGGGTCTTCGAGATCCTCGACCTCGAGCCCATGGTGTCGGAGAAGCCCGGCGCGCGGCCGCTGCCGGACGGGCCGGTGACGATCGAGTTCGACGGCGTCCACTTCCGCTACCCGGCGGCCGAGGAGGTGTCGCTGGCCTCGCTGGAGTCGGTGGCCAGGCAGGACACGGGCCCCTCCCAGCCGGTGCTGCGCGGCGTGTCGTTCACGGCCGGCCCCGGCCGGCTCATCGCCCTGGTCGGCCCCTCGGGGGCGGGCAAGACCACGATCACCTCGCTGGTCTCCCGGCTCTACGACGTCAACGAGGGCGCGGTCCGGATCAACGGGCTCGACGTGCGCGACGCCACGCTCGCCTCGCTGCGCGACACCGTGGGCGTGGTCATGCAGGACGCTCATCTCTTCCATGACACGATCGGGGCCAACCTCCGTTACGCCAGGCCAGAGGCGAGTGACGAGGAGATCTGGGACGCTCTCAGGGCCGCGCAGATAGGCGACCTCATCGAGGGGCTGCCCGACGGGCTGGACACGGTCGTGGGCGACCGCGGCTACCGGCTGTCCGGCGGCGAGAAGCAGCGGCTGGCGCTGGCCAGGCTGCTGCTGAAGGCGCCGCGCGTGGTGGTGCTCGACGAGGCCACCGCCCATCTCGACTCGGAGTCGGAGGCGGCCGTGCAGCAGGCGCTGAAGACCGCGCTGGCCGGCCGCACCTCGCTGGTGATCGCGCACCGGCTGTCGACGATCAGGGAGGCCGACGAGATCCTCGTCGTGCAGGACGGCCGGATCGCCGAGCGGGGCGGACACGAGGAACTGCTGGCGAGCGGCGGGCTCTACGCCGAGCTCTACCGCACCCAGTTCAGCTCTTCGGATAGCCCAGTTTCGTGAGCTCCTGCCTGGCGACCTTCTCCACCAGAGTGAGGTCGCCGGGTCGCAGGCGGGTGCGCCAGGAGCCGACCTCGGAGACCCGCGGGGCGTACAAGCCGATCTTGGAGACGCGCGTCTCCAGGAACTCCGTCAGCGCCGCCACCGGCTCGGCCGGCTTCCGCACGAGGTCCTCGTAGCGCAGCGTGAGAAGCTGGCCGACCGGCAGTTCCTTGCGCAGCGTGGCGCTGAGCCGTACGGCGCTGCGCCAGCGCAGGGCGCTCTTGCCCGCGGCGGGCATGCCCTTCCACCGGTCGCGGTGCTCGTCGCGGTTGACGCCGAGGAAGGGATTGGGGAACTCGGTCTCCTCCGACAGCATCACCGGCTTGAACCAGGCCAGGCAGGCCGGATCGTCGAGCATGTCGGCGACCACGTCGCGGCCGTCGCGGATGAGCTGCACGAACCGGGCGTCGGGGAAGGCCTGGAGCAGCACGGGAGCGCTGTAGATCAGGTCGGGACTGCCGTCGCCGAACCTGGTCACCTCGCTCGCCGCCACGCACGGGCCCATGCTCGTGACGCCGCCGGCCTCCCTGCACGGCTCGGAACACTGGCCGCACGATCGGGGCAGCACCTGCCACGACTCGGCGAGCGCGTCGCGCAGCACGCGTACGGCCCCCGACGTCTGGCCGATCGACGGCTTGCGGGCGAAGGCGTAGATCACGTGTGCGACGGACGACCGGCCCATCGTCACGTGGAAGCCGGGGGACCGTTTCAGGGCACGGGCGAGCAGGTCCGCGCCGGAGTGCGGAGCACCGAGCAGGAAGACCGGCCTGCGGACCTTGATGCCGTTGACCACGAGGATGTGGGGCGGAAGTCGCATACGAGAGGTAAGTGTGACACCGTTTGGCGGGTGAAAAAGCCAACGTCGGCGTCGATCCTCGTCAAGAGAGTTGATCGATAAGGAGTTGATCGATGAGGCAGGGTGACACCGTCGCCGTCGTCTCGCCGTCGGGCCCGCCGAACGCCATCCTGCTCAGACGGGGAGTCGAGCGCCTGGAGGGGCTCGGGCTGAAGGTCGTGGTCGGCGAGCACGTGCTCGGCCGCCAGGAGCTCCCCTACCTCGCCGGAGCCGACGCGGCTCGCGCGGCGGACCTGCAGGCCGCCTGGTGCGATCCGGCCGTCTCCACGGTGTTCTGCGCCAGGGGCGGCTACGGCGCGGCCAGGCTGCTCGGCCTGCTCGACTGGGCCGCCATGCGCGCGGCGGGACCCAAGACGCTCATCGGGTCCAGCGACATCACCGCGCTGCACCACGCGTTCGCGATGGAGCTGGGCGTGCCCACGCTGCACGGTCCGATGCCGGCCTGCGACGTGATCGCCGACGAGAAGCGGCCCGAGCCGCGCACCTGGGAGCACCTGCGGGCCGCCCTGGCCCGCCAGGCGCCGCCGGTCGTCGGCGACCGCGTGCTGTCTCCCGGCCGGGCCGAGGGCGTGCTGGCGGGCGGAAACCTGTCGCTGCTCGCCTCCATGTGCGGCACGCGCTACCACCCGTCGTTCGCCGGGAAGATCGTGCTGCTGGAGGACATCGGCGAGGAGCCGTACCGGATCGACCGGATGCTCACCCAGTTAGTTCAGGCCGGCGCCTTCAACGGCGTGCGCGGGATCGCCCTCGGTTCGTGGGTGGACTGCGGAGATCCCTACCCGGTGCTTAAAGACCGGCTGCTGCCGCTCGGAGTGCCTGTCCTGGCGGGGTTGCCGGTGGGTCACGGCACACCACAGATGAGTGTGTGGCTTGGGGCTCTTGGGGCTATCGATACCGAATCGTGCTCGCTGGCTGGTCTGTTCCGCAACGAGAAGCAGGCAAGGTAGGAATACACGCATAGGGATAAAACGGACAGAGGGGACGCGGCGCGTGAACATGTTCAAGCGTGACCGGGAGCCCTCTCGGCGGTCGATCGAGGACGTCGATCTCGACTCGCTGCTCGGGCTCGTCGCCGAGTCCCTGGGGTACACCGGCGTCTTCGCCGCCGACGGCGCCTCGCTGACGCTGAAGGGCGACAGGGAGATCCTGGTCAGGCTCACCGGGTTGCGCCGCGAGGTGGGCCGCCGGCCCAGGGAGGACTGGCCCATGCTGGTCTCCGAGCACCTCGCGAACGCGGTCGCGGCGGCCGACGAACTGCTCGACGTGTGCGACCTCGACCAGGTCAAGCCGCTGCTGCGGACCCGCGTCGAGGCGGTCGACGAGGTCGCCGACCTGACCAGGGTGGTGGGCCGCCATCTCAACGGCGACCTGGTCGAGCTGCTCACGGTGGGCTCCAGGCCGGTACGCCCCGAGGAGGCCGGCTGCTGGCCCGTCCCGTCGGGCCGGGCGCTGGAGCTGGCCATCACGAACGTCGGGCAGGACGAGCGGCTGGAGCTCGAGGCCATCGAGCTGTCGGGCACGCCGGTGTGGCGCCTGACCGGCCGCACCCCGGCCGCGGCCACCCACCTGCGCTGGCTCGGCGACTACCTGCCGATACCCGCCGACGGGGTGCTCGTGGTGCTCCCGGACCCGTACACACTGATCGTGCACCCGGTCGACGGGATCGGCGTGGTGCGGGCGCTGGAGCGTCTGCGCGTGCACGCCGTACGCACCGACGGGCTCAGCCCGCAGGTCTACTGGTGGCACGAGGGGCGGCTGACGCTCATCAGGGCCGACATCGTCCTGCAGGACGGCCTGGCCCGCCTCGTGGTGGCGCCGCCGCCGGAGTTCGCCAAGGTGCTGGCCCGGCTCGCCGTCTGACTGCCGGGCCGGTAGGACTCAGCCGGGCTGGGAGAGCGCGCGGGCGGCGTGTACGAGCGGGACGTGGCTGAACGCCTGGGGGAAATTTCCCACCATCCGGGCGTATCGCGGGTCGTACTCCTCGGCCAGCAGGCCCACGTCGTTGCGCAGCGCCAGCAACCGCTCGAACAACTGCTCGGCCTCCTCCTTGCGCCCCTGCATGGCCATCACCTCGACCAGCCAGAAGCTGCACGCCAGGAACGCGCCCTCGCCGCCGGGCAGCCCGTCGACGTCGTTGTCCTCGGCCACCGGGTAGCGCAGCACGAAACCGTCGGACAGCAGCTCCTTCTCGATGGCCGCCACCGTGCCGGCCACGCGCGGGTCGTCGACCGGCAGGAAGCCCACGAGGGGCATGAGCAGCAGCGCGGCGTCGATGTCCGTCGAGCCGTAGGACTGGGTGAAGGTGTTGCGCCGGGGGTCGTAGCCCTTCTCGCAGATCTCGGCGTGGACGGCGTCGCGCAGCTCCCGCCACCGGTCGACGGGGCCGGTCCTGCCGAACCGCTCCACGTACTGGACGGCCCGGTCGAGCGCCACCCAGCACATCATCTTGGAGTGGGTGAAGTGCCGGCGCGGGCCGCGTACCTCCCACAGCCCCTCGTCGGGCTCGTCCCAGTGCTCGGCCACGTAGTCGAGCAACTGGCGCTGGATCGCCCACGCGCGGTCGTCGGCGGCCAGCCCGGAGGTCCTGGAGACGAACAGACAGCTCATCACCTCGCCGTAGACGTCGAGCTGGAGCTGCTTGACGGCCTGGTTGCCGATCCTGACCGGGCGAGAATCCTCGTAGCCGTCGAGCCAGTCGAGCTGCATCTCCGGCAGCCGGCGCTCGCCCGCGACGCCGTACATGATCTGCAGGTCCTGCGGGCGGCCGGCGATCGCGCGCAGCAGCCACGACCGCCAGGCGGCGGCCTCGTCCAGATAGCCGGAGTTGATCAGCGCGTCGAGCGTCATCGTCGCGTCGCGCAGCCAGCAGTAGCGGTAGTCCCAGTTGCGCACGCCGCCCAGGTCCTCGGGGATGGAGGTGGTGGGGGCGGCCACGATGCCGCCGGTGGGGTCGTAGATGAGGCCCTTGAGCGTGATCAGCGAGCGGACGACGGCCTCGCGGTATGGGCCTTCATAGGTGCATTTGGCCACCCATTCGGCCCACATCGCCTCGGTCTCGGCGAGTTGGGTCTCGGCGTGGATCCGCGGCGGCATCGGCTGGTGCGACGGGTGCCAGGTGAACACGAACGGCAGCCGCTCGCCCTCCTTGACGGTGAAGGTGGCGCGGTGCGCGTAGTCGCCGCCCTTGAGCGGGACGGGGGAGTGCAGCCAGATCGAGTCCGGGCCGCCGATCGCCTGCAGGTGGCCGTTGGTGCGGCGCACCCACGGCACGATCCTGCCGTAGTCGAAGCGGACCCTGAGCGTCGTGGACATCTCGACCGTGCCGGAGACGCCCTCGACGATGCGGACCACGTCGGGGTTGCGGTCACGCGGCGGCATGAAGTCGATCACGCGGACCGTGCCCGTCGGGGTGTCCCACTCGCTCTCCAGGATCAGCGTGTCGGGCCGGTAGCGCCGCCGGGTGGCGGCCCGCCTGCCGGTGGGGCCGAGCCACCAGTGGCCGTTGCGCTCGCTGCCGAGCAGCGCCGTGAAACAGGAGGGGGAGTCGAACCTGGGCAGGCAGAGCCAGTCGATGGAACCGTCTCTGCCGACCAGGGCCGCCGACTGCATGTCGCCGATGAGCGCGTAATCCTCGATCCGCATGTACCGACGCTACCGGCGGGAAGGCGATCTCGCGGCCGCTCCGCGCACGTCGCGTCGTGAGCGGGCACGGCCGCGAGATCACGTCAGGGGGAACCGGCGGGCGAACAACTGGGTCACCGGGCCGATGGCCAGCGCGTAGACCAGGGTTGCGATGCCGACCGTGCCGCCGAGCAGCCAGCCGAGGGCCAGCACCGTGATCTCGATGAGCAGGCGGCTGAACCGGAGTGACAGGCCGAGCTGGGTCAGGCCGGTCATGAGGCCGTCACGCGGTCCCGCGCCCAGCCCCGCGCCGATGTACAGGACGGTGGCCAGCGCGATCGACACCACGCCGAGCACCAGGTACAGCCAGCCCGCCGCCCAGTGCGTGGCGGTGGGCAGCAGATAGATGGCGGCGTCGGCGAACAGGCCCACGAAGACGACGTTGCTGATCGTGCCGAGTCCGGGCTTCTCCTTCAGCGGGATCCACAGCAGCATCACCAGCGCGCCGACCACGATGATGACCGTCCCGATCGACAGGCCCGTCCGCATGGCCAGGCCCTGGTGGAGGGCGTTCCACGGGGCGTTGCCGAGCCCGGAGTCGACCTGGAAGCCGATGCCCGCCCCGTACAGTGCCAGGCCGCCGTAGAGGCGCAGGAGGCGGATGGGCAGGGTGTTCGGGCGTGGGACGGATGCTTCGCTCATAGTGGTCTTAGAGTGGCAGGGGCGCCGCTTGCCAAACCAGGGCCAATCCCGGAAAGTGGCCTTTATGAGGTTTTTGTCGGCGACGCAGGTGGCCAGGCTGGTGGACATCCCGGCGGGCGCCAGGCCGTACTACCGCGCGCTCGCCGACGCCGTGCGCGCGCTCATCATGGACGGCCAGTTGCCGGTGCGGGTGCGCCTGCCCGCCGAGCGGGACCTGGCCCAGACGCTGGCGGTCAGCCGCACCACGGTAACCGCCGCCTACGACCTGCTGCGCGAGCGGGGCTACCTGGAGAGCAGGCAGGGCTCGGGAAGCTGGACCGTACTGCCGGACCCGGCCATGTCGGCGGAGAACCCGTGGCTGTCCGTCGACGGCGACGGCCTCATCCCGCTCCACTGCGCCGCCCCGCCCGCGCCGTCGGCGCTGGCCGAGGCCATGGCCGAAGCCGTGGCGGACCTGCCGAGGTACGGCATGGGCCACGGCTACGACCCGATGGGCCTGCTCGCGCTCAGGGAGCGGATCGCCGCCCACTACACCGGCCGCGGCTTGGCCACCAGGCCGGAGCAGATCCTCGTCACCACCGGCTCCCAGCACGCGATCCAGCTCGTGCTCGGCCTGCTCGTCGGCGCGGGCGACCCGGTGCTCGTCGAGTCGCCCACCTACCCGCACGCCATGGACGTGGCCCGCCAGCGCGGCGCCCGGATGGTGCCCGTCGGCATCTCGCACGAGGGCTGGCAGACCGACCTGGTCTCCTGCGCCATGCGCCAGTCCGCGGCCCGGCTGGCCTACCTGATGCCCGACTTCCAGAACCCGACCGGCGCGCTCATGGACGACGCCACCAGGGCCGCGATCGCCGGGGCCGCCAGGCGTACGGACACCGTGCTGGTCATCGACGAGACCTGGTCGGAGCTGGCCCTGGACGAGGTGCCGCGGACGGCGCCCATGGCTGCCTTCGACACCGACAGCAGGATGATCAGCATCGGCTCGGCCTCCAAGCTGTGGTGGGGCGGGCTGCGCATCGGCTGGGTGCGCACCACGGCCGCGCTGGCCCGCCGCCTGGCCGTGTACCGCGGCGCCGTGGACATCGCCAGCCCGGTCCTGGAGCAGCTCGTGGTGGCGCGGTTGTTCGACAGGATGGAGCAGACCAGGGCCGAGCGCCGCCGTACGCTGCGGGCCTCCCGCGACACGCTCGTCGCCGGGCTCCGCGAACGGCTGCCCGGGTGGAGCTTCACCGTGCCGAAGGGCGGCGGCACGCTGTGGGTGCGGCTCGACGGGGGCTCGTCCGTCGCTCTGGCCGACGCCGCGGCCCACCATGGGGTACGGCTCGCGCCGGGGCCCTGGTTCGGGCTGGAGGGCACGCTGGAGGGCTACCTGCGCCTGCCGTTCACGCAGCCGCCCCAGGTGCTCACCGAAGCCGTCACCCGCATCGCGGCGGCCCACGAGCGGGGGCCCGTCGGCGCCAGGCCGCGGCTGCCCGACTCGCTCATGCCGATGGTCTGAGTCGATGCTCTGACCGGCCCGGCTCACTCCACCGGTTTGACGCCCCTGGCCAGCGGCGCGCGCCAGTTGTAGCGCATCGCGGCGATGCGCAGGCCGAAGGCCAGTACAGCGGCGGCCAGCGTGGCGTGCCAGCCGTGCAGATCGACCGTGTAGAGCGCCGCCATGACCGCCGAGCCGAGCATCGCGGGCACCGCGTAGAGCTGGCGGTCGTACAGCAGTGTCGGGATCTCCCCGGCCAGCACGTCGCGCAGCATGCCGCCGCCGACGGCCGTCGTGACGCCGAGCAGGGCCGCGTGCAGGGGGTTGAGCCCGTAGTCGAGCGCCTTCTCGGTGCCCACCGCGCAGAACAGGCCGAGTCCCGCCGCGTCGAGCACCAGGATGGCGGGCATCACCTTGGCCACGTGCGGATGCCAGAAGAACACGATGGCCGTGGCCACCACCGGTACGAGCACGTAGCCGGAGCTCTGGAAGGCGGTGGGCCGGACGTTCAGGATCAGATCCCGCACGACGCCGCCGCCCAGGGCGGTCATCTCGGCGATCACCGCCATGCCCACCACATCGAGCCGTTTGCGTACGCCCATCAGCGCACCCGACAGGGCGAAGACGAAGATGCCTACGAGATCGAGAATTTCCGACACAAGACTGATTTCTACCTGAAAGTGGTCGGATGGTGCTCGGCCATCAGCGCCCGCAGCCGCCGCGTGAACACCAGCAGCACCGCTCCGCCCGCGACCGCCATCGCGGCCAGGAGCAGGTAGTAGGCGGGCTCGGACAGCACGGCGCCGAGCCGCCCGGTCTGCCCGCCGACCGCGTCGCCCACCGACACCGCGATGAACCAGATGCCGAGCATCTGCCCCTTGAACGCCCGCGGCGCCAGCTTGGTGGTGACCGAGAGCCCCACCGGGCTGAGCGACAGCTCGCCGAACACCTGGATCAGGTACACCAGCACCAGCCACCAGACCGAGACCTTGCCCGTCTCGGCCAGCCTGGCCGCCACTGCCATGACCACGAAGCTCAGACCCGCCATGAACAGCGCGAACGCGAACTTCTGCGGCGTGCTCACCCGGGTCCCCAGCTTGGTCCAGAGCGCCGCGAACACCGGCACCAGGAGCAGGATGAACAGCGAGTTGAACGACTGCGTGGTCGCCGCCTGGATCGGGATGCCGAACAGCGACAGGGTGGTGTTGTTCTGGGCGAAGAACAGCAGCTTGCTCGGCGCCAGATCGAAGATCATCCAGAAGATCGCGGCCGCCACGAAGAGCCAGATGTACGCCTTCATCCGCAACCGCTCGTCCTCGGTCAGATCGTGGCTGCCGAGCATGATGTAGCCGAAGTAGAGCACCGGCACCGCCAGCACCACGACCGTCACCACCACGGTGAACCTGGACAGCGTGAACGTGCCCGTCGCCACCCAGATCGCCATGGCCACCACGGTCAAGGCCACCGCGAACGAGACGATCTTGACGACCTGCGCCCGCTCGGGCGGCGTCAGCGGCAGACCGGGCTGGTCGCCGACGCCTCTGAGGCTCTTCCTGCCCAGCGTGTACTGCAGCAGGCCGAGTGCCATGCCGACCGCCGCCGCGCCGAAGCCGAGATGCCAGCGACCGCCCGCGGCCAGCTCGCCCACCACGATCGGCGCGAAGAAGGCACCGAGGTTGATGCCCAGGTAGAACAGCGAGAACCCGGCGTCCCTGCGCCCGTCGTCCTCGTCGCGGTAGAGCCGGCCGACCATGACTGAGATGTTCGGCTTGAGCAGGCCGGTGCCCGAGATGATCAGCAGCAGCCCGAACCAGATGAAGCCCGCCCCGCCGACCGGGAGGGCCATGCTGATGTGGCCGCACATGATGATGAAGCCGCCCCAGAAGACCGACCTGCGCGGGCCCAGCACCCGGTCGGCGATCCAGCCGCCGGGCAGCGCCACCAGGTAGATCAGCGCGCCGTAGACGCCGACGACCGCCTGCGCGGTCTGCTCGGTCATGCCGAGGCCGTGCTGGGCGGGTGAGGCCGCCATGAAGGTGGCGAGGATGGCGCGCAGGCCATACCAGCTGAAACGCTCCCACATCTCGGTGCCGAACAGCGTCGCGAGGCCCCATGGATGCCCGAAGAACGTCCGTTCTCCCTTGCTCATGCGCCGTCCCCCTCCGCGTTCGATCCATCACTCTACGTGACGGCTATGCCCAGGCCTTGCCGCTACCTCGGTGGTGTGGTGCGATGCATGCCAGCTGCGCAAGTGGCCACTGACTGGAGGCGGGTGCCATGGCAGATGTCCTCGAGGTCCGGGCGGAGATCGAGCGGGCAATCGCGGGTCGTACCGTCTGCGGGCAGCTCAGCGAGCTCGCCGAGCGATACCCGCACGCGCCTGCCTACTCCGACCCCGTCGACGGCGGCTGGAGCACGCTGAGTTACGGCCAGGCCAGGCAGCGGGTGCTGGAGATAGCGGCCGGATTCGCCGCACTCGGCCTGGAACCCGGCGAGTCGGTCGCCCTGATGATGGTCAACAGGAGCGAGCACGTGCTGGCCGACCTCGGCGCCGTGCACGCGGGCGGCGTCGGCTGCACCGTCTACTCGACGTTCGCCTCCGACCAGATCGCGTTCGTCGCCGCCGACGTGGGCGCCCGGATCGTGGTGCTCGGCGGACCCGCCGAACTGGCCCGCTGGCGGCCGGTGCTCGGCGAGCTGACGGGACTACGCAAGATCATCATGCTGGAGGGCACGCCCGGCGACGACGACCGGTTCCTGTCCTGGCCGGACTTATTGGAGCTGGGGCGCTCCGCGCTGGCCGCGCACCCGGAAGAGGTCGAGGCCCGATGGCGCGCCGTGACGGCGGGCGACGTGGCCACCGTGCTCTACACCTCGGGCACCACCGGCGGACCCAAGGGCGTCCCCCTCACCCACACGAACGTCTTCTACGAGGTCGAATCGACCGACCGCATCACCTCGCTGCCCCTCCAGGGCACGCAGATCTCCTACCTCACCTACGCCCACATCGCCGAGCGGGTCCTGAGCCTCTACCTGCCGCTGGTGAAGGTCTCCCACGTGTACTTCTGCACCGACCTGGCCAACCTCGGCGCCACGCTCGGGCAGGTCAAGCCGATGATGTTCTTCGGCGTGCCGCGCGTGTGGGAGAAGATGATGGCCCGCCTGCTGGCCGTCCTGGCCACCCAGCCGGAAGAGCAGCAGGCCGCCGTACGCCGGGCCATGGCGGCCGGCGTCGCCTACGTCGAGGCCGGGCAGTACGGCGGCACGATCACCCCCGAGATCAGGGCCGCCTACGAGCAGGCCGACTCCTCACTGCTGTCCATCATCCGCGGCATGATCGGCTTCGACCGCGCCGAATGGACCGCCACCGGCGCCGCGCCGCTCCCCGGCGAGGTGCAGCGCTTCTACGCCGGTCTCGGGCTGAAGGTCATCGACGTGTACGGCATGACGGAGACGACCGGCGCCTTCACCGGCAACGGCCCCGCCTGCTACCGCCTCGGCACCGTCGGCCGGGCCGAGGCGGGCGTCGAGGTCCGCATCGCCGCCGACGGCGAGCTCCTCACCCGCAGCCCGCTGAACACCCGCGGCTACGTCAACCGGCCCGAGGAGACCGCCCAGCTCATCGACGACGAGGGATGGCTGCACACCGGCGACATCGGCACGGTCGACGAGGACGGCTTCTACCGCGTCGTCGACCGCAAGAAGGAGCTGATCATCACCGCCGGCGGCGAGAACATCTCCCCGGCCGAGATCGAGAACCACCTCAAGGAACACCCCCTCGTCGGCCAGGCCCTCGCCTACGGCGACAACCGGGCCTACCCGGTGGCCGTGCTGACGCTCGACGCCGAGGTGGCGCCCGGCTGGGCGCAGGCGCACGGCATCACGTTCGGCTCGCTCGCCGAACTGGCGGAGCACTCCGACGTGCTCAAGGAGGTGGAGGCCGCCGTCGTGGTGGCCAACACCAAGCTGGCCAGGGTGCAGCAGGTCAAGCGGTGGGCGCTGCTCGGCACCGAGTGGACGGCCGAGACCGAGGAACTGACGCCCAGTCTGAAGCTCAAGAGGCGGGTCATCCACGCCAAGTACGCCGACGTCATCGAGGGGCTGTACTCCGGCTGATCTTTTGCCGTTGGGGGCGTGAGTCGTGGTCGTGGTCATGACCGGGTGGTTCCTACCGTCTCGATCATGACCAGAAGTCTTCTTCTCGTCTCGCTCGCGGCGGGGGCGCTCACGGTGCCCATACCGGCGTCCTCTGCCGCGACCGAGCTCGCGATACGTGAGATCAACATACGACCGGCAAGTCCTGTGGTCGGGGCCGGGAACTCCGTCCGGCTGGTGATCGACGTGATCGCCAAAGGGGTGAAGGGGCGGGACGGGGTGACCATCCAGGTGGAGCCCGGGTCCACGCCCGATGCCACGGGCTCTGTCACCGGCGGATCCCCCGTCACCTCCAAGCCCCTTATGCCCAGCAGCGGGGTGCTCGCGCCCGGTCCCACAGGGTCTGCCGCTACGGGCCGGTCCGCCGCGGCGGCCCCGGCCCCGCGCGCCGCCGGGCACCGTGGCGCCTTGCGGGTGGCGGTCGGCGGGCCCGACGGCGCCTCCCGCGTCCAGGGGCTTCCAGCCGCTCTCCGGCAGCGCAGTGAGTACGCTCGTCTGGCCGTACGGTCCGACTGGGACACGCGACCGGCCCGCGACGGGAGGCCGACCCAGGGCGTGCGACCCTCCACGACCTCCGTGCGGGGCGCGAACACGGCCATCAGCCCCGCCCTGGGCGGAGAGGCCGCCGTGGACCCTGCCGGGGGCGTCGACGTGGCCACGGAGTCCATCCGGGCCGGGTGGCCGGAATGGTTCGGGCCGGGTGCCTGGGCGGCGGCCAGGGAGCCACAGCCCCGCCCCGTCAACGTGGAACCCGCGCTGGCACTCATGCCGGTGTGGCGTTCGACGCCGAGCGGGATGCGCATGAGGGACAACTGGCAGACCTGGCGATTCCTCCCGGACAAGGTACTCAACCGGTTCTACCCGTCGGGAACGTGGACGATCATCGCCACCGCGACGGGCGACGACGGCACGAGCGTGACGCGGCATCAGACGTTCCAGCTCAAGCGCGAGACCAAGCTGTCGTCCGTACGGGCGGAAAGGGCGGGCGCCCCCGATTCCGTACGGCTGCACGGCTCCCTGACCAGGGTGGACCCGCGCGGATACGCGGAATACGCGCCGTTCGCGGACCAGCGGGTGGAGGTCCTGTGGCGCGCGGAGGCCGACGACGAGTGGGAGCGGGTGGCGGTCGCGACCACCGGCGAGACAGGCGACTTCGCCAAGACGGTACAGGGACGCGTCGGCGGCTACTGGCGGGCCCGCTACCTGGGAACCGACCACTACGCCCCCAAGATCTCCCGAATCCACGAAAGCTCCGAATAATCGGATAAAAGGATAAAAATCGTGCCATAAAGCCCATCGGGTGAATTGTCGTTGCACGATTGTGATCGGGGACTTCGCAACTTTTCCTTTCCTTTAGGCGTCATTGGCGTTGACGTGCTCTGTCCTTGGGGCGCGTTCTCCTACGGGGAAGGAAGTTCATTCATGATGCGACGTCTCGTCGCCGGACTGGCGGTGGCTGCTCTGGGCGCCACGGTCGTGGCGACCGCCGCCACACCGGCGCTGGCCGATCCCGGGTTCGACGGTGGTCACACCCGCCTGACGCTCGACGCCAACCCCGAACCGGCCTGGCGCGGCAAGCCGCTCACGCTCGAAGGCAAGCTGTCGGTGGAGTGCGAAGAGGACTACATCAGCGGCTTCGTGTCCGTCCACAACGCCGACTACTGCAAGGAGTCGGAGTCGTGGCACCGCCTGGGCTGGAAGCGGATCGCGATCCTCTTCCAGGCGGACCGCAGCGGCCGCTGGGAGTACGTGGAGTCGGTCAGGACCAGCGGTGACGGCTACTTCTCCACCCGCGTCCCCGCGTACACCTCGGGCACCTGGAAGGCGGTCTTCGAGGGGGCCAGGGGGCTCGATGGCGCGCAGGCCACCGACTGGGTGAAGGTCGTCGGCGGCCGCCGCCACTGACCACACACCTGGCTCGCGAACGCCCGGTCCCCGAAATGGGGCCGGGCGTTTTCGCTTTTTTGTACCAGCAAAGACTGGCCGGCTTCGGTGCCAGGTCTGGGGCCTGACTCGGAAGCGCTTGTGGCCGCCGGGCCGGGCCGGAAGTGGCCGGTTCACGCTCCGGGGTGCGGCTCCTCCCGGTAGAGCACCAGGTGCTCGTGATAGAGGACGCCGTCGCGGATGTCGCCCGTCGCGGTGAACCCGGTGTCGTCCACGTAATCCAGATGGGCGCCCGTCACCGTGTAGCGGCCGGTGTAGGCGCTGCGCCGATCGCCACGAGCTTCGTCGTAGCGGCCGTTCGCCAGCAGTTCCTGCCGGATGTAGCCGTCGGCCGTCACCCACATGCCGGCCACGTTCACGTCGACTGCCTCGCCGGACATCGAATCCCCCTTGTCGGTTGCCTGTTCCGGGGTCAGTCTTCCGCCCGCCGGTAGCCGGAGACAGGCTGCGCATTTCCTGGGTGCGCGACACCCAGGCGGCCGCAGCTCCCGCACGCCCTGCGGCTTCGCAGCCAAGGAACCCCAGCTCCGCGGCCTCACCGTGCTCATGGGACGCGCTCCTTAGACCCAAGCCAGGTGGCCCTCGGCCGAGGTTCGCGGTGATGGCGTAGAGTCCCGCGGGTGATCGAAGAGCCTTTGGCCGGCGGTGGGGTCAACTCGGTCGTCCGGGTCGGTGACACCGTTCGACGGCCGGCCGGTCCTTGGACGCCGGCCGTGCACCGCCTGCTGGAGCACCTCGCCGCAGCCGGGTTCAAGGCGGCGCCCCGCGCTCACGGGCTGGACGAGGCCGGTCGGGAGATCCTCGACTTCGTCCCGGGAGACGTGGCGCACTATCCGGTGCCCGCCTACGCCTGGAGCGACGCCGCGCTGGAGGCGCTGGCCGTACTCATGCGGGCCTATCACGACGCCACCGCGGACTTCGCGGAACGGGACGCCGAGTGGTACTTCCCGGCGCGCGAGCCGGCCGAGGTCGTCTGCCACGGTGACATCGCGCCCTACAACTGCGTCTACCGCGACGGCCTGCCGGTGGCGCTCATCGACTTCGACACTGCCCATCCCGGGCCGCGTCTGTGGGACGTCGCGTACGCCGCCTACCGGTTCGTCCCGCTGTCGGCGGTCGGCAACGGCGAGGCGGTACTGCCGGTGGCAGAGCAGGCCAGGCGGCTACGACTGCTCGGCGACGCCTACGGCCTTTCCGGCGACGAGCGGGCGGCGCTGCCCGAGGTGGCGGCGGAACGCCTGCGCGCGATGGTCGACCACATGCGGCAGCAGGCCGCGGCCGGGAACGAGGCGTTCGCCGCCCACCTGGCCGCCGGGCACGCCGACCTCTACCTGACGGACATCGAACACATCACCCGCCACGCCACCACGTTCCGGCACCCCCAGCCAGGAATCACCTGATCGCCAGCCGCGTTGTCGTCGGGTGACTTGTCGGTTTTGGGGGCGGCCGGAAGGCCGACATAGGCTGACGTTCTAGAGATAGACAGGAGGTGACGCCATGTTGCGAGACTCGTTCGGACGGGTGGCGACGGATCTGCGGGTGTCCCTCACGGACAAGTGCAACCTGCGCTGCACCTACTGCATGCCACCCGAAGGGCTCGACTGGCTGCCCAACGCCCAGCTCCTGACGGCAGACGAGATCGTCAGGCTGGTCACGATCGGCGTCGAACAGCTGGGTGTCACCGAGGTCCGCTACACCGGCGGCGAGCCGTTGTTGCGCCGCGAGCTGCCCGACATCGTCGGCCGTACCGCCGCGCTCAGCCCCAAACCGCAGGTGTCCCTGACGACCAACGGCATCGGGCTGGCCCGGCTGGCCGCGACGCTCGTCGAGGCGGGTCTCGACCGGGTGAACGTCTCGCTCGACACGCTCGACCGCGACACGTTCAAGCGGCTCGCGCACCGCGACAGGTTCGAGGACGTCATCGCCGGGCTGAGCGCCGCGCATGACGCGGGCCTGCGCCCCGTCAAGGTCAACACCGTACTGATGCGCGACGTCAACGACCACGAGGCCGTGCCGCTGCTGCGCTACTGCCTCGAGCAGGGCTACGAACTGCGCTTCATCGAGCAGATGCCGCTCGACGCCCAGCACGGCTGGAGCCGCGAGGGCATGGTGACCGCCGACGAGATCCTCGCACTGCTGTCGGTCTCGTTCGACCTCACGCCCGACGACCTCGAGGAGCGCGGCAGCGCTCCCGCCGAGCGGTTCCTGGTCGACGGCGGGCCCGCGCGGGTGGGCGTGATCGGGTCGGTGACGCGTCCGTTCTGCGGCGCGTGCGACCGCGTACGGCTGACCGCCGACGGGCAGATCCGCAACTGCCTGTTCGCCACCGAGGAGTCCGACCTGAAGACGCCTCTGCGGGACGGCGCCTCCGACGAGGAACTCGCCGCCCGCTGGATCGCCGCCGTGTCGCGCAAGCGCGCCGGGCATGGCATCGACGACCCGTCGTTCCTCCAGCCGTCCCGGCCGATGTCGGCGATCGGCGGCTAACCTTTTCGTACGTCGTACGGAACGGCTGGGCCTTCTCCGTACGACGTGCGGAAGGAGCCGCCGCTCGGCGAGAGTCGCGTGCCGGGACGGGGCGGCCGGTTGGCGCCCGGCCGAAGTGCGTACCGTTGGGGCGTGACGATCGGCGGAGAGTACGACGCGGTGATCCTGGCCGGGGGACAGGCGCGGCGGCTGGGCGGCCTGGACAAGCCCGGCCTGAGCGTCGGCGCCAGGGCGATGATCGAGAGCGTCGTGCTGGCGGCGTCAGGAGCCCGCACGGTGATCGTGGTCGGCCCCGAACGCCCGCTCCCAGGGGCGGTCCGCGCGGGCGGGCTGGAAGGGCGGCCGCGGATCGTCTTCGCCCGCGAGGACCCGCCAGGCAGTGGGCCGGTGCCGGCGTTGCGGGCCGGGCTGCGCGAGGTCACGGCCCCACGGGTGGTGCTGCTCGCCGGAGACCTGCCGTACCTCAGAGCCGGGCACGTCGCCGAACTGCTCCACGCCTCGTCCCAGGCAGCGACTGCCGAGGGCGGCGGCGGAGACGTGAGCGAGGACGCGGCCGTCGGGGATGTGAGCGGCGGGCACGTCGGCGGCGGTGATGTGAACGGCGCGTACGAGAGCGGCGGGCATACCGGCGGTGGGGTCGTGGCGGTCGATGATGGCGGGCGGGAGCAGTGGCTGCTGAGCCTGTGGCCTGCCGAGACGCTGCGCCGGGCGCTGGACGGCTACACGGGGCGCTCGCTGAGAGGGGTGTTCGGCCCGCTCGTCCACGCTCGTGTGGCGTTGCCCGGCCGGCCGTGGTTCGACTGCGACACAATGGACGATCTAGAGGAGGCTCGTATGAACGTGCTGAACGAATGGACCGCCCTGGCCTGCCAGGAACTGGGCGTCGACCCCGCCCGCGTCGACCGGGACCTGATCCTGGAGCTGACCAAGGAGGTGGCGCACGGCGTCGCCAGGCCCGCCGCGCCGCTGACCGCCTATCTGCTGGGGCTCGCTGAGGGCGCCGGCACCGCGCCCGCCGACGCGGTGGCCCGGATTACCGCGCTCGCCAGGAACTGGGGTGAGGCCACGGCCGAGACGCTGACCGACAGTTGACACTCCAACGAACTGTTGATGTCAAGCCGTGCTCAAAGTTGCGGATTTCATGCGAATAGTGAGCGCCGCAGAGCGTAAACGATTTCGGGAAAGAGGCCCTACCCAAGTGGGTTCCAGGGCTATTGGACTGATCGTCCGAGAGAGAGTTTCCCCAGGAAAGGGGCGACGCCGGGTGGTTACGGGGGCAAACCACCCGGCGTCGCTTCATCGGCGTTCCGACGGGGGCCCGGAACGCCGGCACCAGCACTCCGACGGGGGACCGGAGCGCTTGGCTAAAGCGTACACCTACAACCCATGGGATGCGTCAAGACTTAGTCACGACCCGATCTCGCGTCGATGCCTTGGTATCTCGCTTTGGTTAGCTTCAGGTGTGTGAAAGGTCGAGGAAGGGGCATCCGGACCCCTCTCATTGGCCCCGATTACCGCTATGTATGGCAAAAAAACCGCAGCGGCGATGAACAGCAGCCGGTACGGCCAAGGCACCGGCACCACCACGGCCAGGATCAGGCACAGCGTGCGGATGCCCATCTTGATGAGGTAGCTGATCTCCCGCCGATGGATGTCCGAGCTCAGCGACGGTCTGGCGTCCGTGACCTGGTGGACGTCCTGCTTCTTGCGCCACCCCTTCATGACTTCCACGGTAGACCCCGTAGGGGTCGCATGCGACAGGGGCCGGGATCGGCGACAGCGGTCATGCGATCATGGCTTTCGAGTAAGGAGGATGTGGAGATGACGGATCGTACGTACCGGGTGACCGAGATCGTCGGCACGTCGGGGGAGAGCGTCGACCAGGCCATCCGCAACGGGATCAGGCGCGCGTCGGAGACGCTGCGGCACCTCGACTGGTTCGAGGTGACGGAGGTTCGCGGGCACATCGACGGGGGCGAGGTCGCGCACTTCCAGGTCGGCATGAAGGTGGGCTTCCGCCTGGAGGACTCCTGAGAGCGCCAGCATGACGCTCCTGAACATGGACCCGCCCAAGCAGACCCGCTACCGCCGGCTGGTGAGCGCGGGGTTCACGCCCAGGACGATCGG